>JAKSBN010000285.1 GCA_022361175.1 Pseudomonadota bacterium
CCGGAGCGGGACTGCTGCTCGACGAAGGGAGCGAAGGCCCGCTCCACCGTCTGATCGAGGTTGCCGTCCTCGATCTCGTTGTCCGTCGTCTCCGCGGGCGTGTTCTTGTAGAGGCCGACCTGCTGCTTCCACACCTCGATCTGACGCTGGGCGTCCTTCGACAGCACTTTGCGCTTGCCCGAGCGCTCGCCGTCCGCCTCCCGCACCAGTCCGACCGCCACGAAGCTCGACCCGCGCTCGGCGCCCAGCTCGAGGGCCGCCGTACACAGCTCGTTGATGGCGGCCGGGATGCCGCCGCTGCGCGTGTGCACCTCCGCAGCGGCCTCCTCGGTCATGATCTCGCGCTCGTCGCCGGCGGCCATGCGCAGGCGGCGCTGGATGTAGCGAACCGTCTCCTCTTCCCCGAGCGGTTCCAGCTCGATGGTCGCGGGCGAACGCGTCTCGAGCCACGAATAGAGCGGCGCTTGCGAGGGCGGGCCCACGATCAGCACCAGCTGGAATTGGATCGGGCTGCCGTCGGGCGACTGCAGCGCCAGGTACGGCTCGAGTTCGGACAGCGTGTCCTCGGTGATGCGGTCGGCCTGGTCGAAGATGACGAGCACCCGGCGCCCGGCCTGGCTCTCCTGCTGCAGCGCTTCCTTGGAGAACGGCCCGCTGTCGAGTCGCAGCTGGTCGTCGATCTCGTCGCGCAGCTCCGCCCAGCGACCGCTCGGGTACACGACCTTGGCGACGCGCGAGCCCCCGCCGATGGCGCGGTGAAAAGCGTTGCCCAGCGTCGACTTGCCCACGCCGCGCTCGCCGGTCACGACGATCAAGCGACTGTTGTCCTCGACGCGCTGTCGCAGCGCCGACAGGGCCGCCCGAATCGGCCGCGTGGCGACCAGGTAACGGGGGTCCGGATCGGGTGCAAACGGCTCCGCCTGCAGGCCGTAGTGATCCCTGATACGACTCAAGGAGCGCCTCCTAGCCCGAGCGCATCGACAACTCGGCGGCCGGAATGGAGGCAAAAATGGAACGCCCGAGCTGAGTTGGGGCCGCCGGCGCGGATCTGATTTCGCGTGAGGGCGCACAGATCCGCCCTCCGCGCACAAATGGGGTGGAAAGCACACTGCGTCCTGGTTTTTTTCGGACCGCCGTATTAGGGGAAATAGTCCGCAATGCCCTGCGAGGGGAAACCGATACTTCTCCTCGTGGGGTCTTCAGGGTTATTGCCACGAGAGAGGCCCCAACAGAGAAGACCCACGGCGGGACCTTGTAGGAACGGTGTCTTCGCCCGAGATTGCACGTGGCATGGGATCTGCAGCGACCATGAACGTGATGGGCAATACAAAGGGAAAGAGGGGTTGTGGGCACACGTGTGCCCGCATGGCCGCCGCCGTTTTGCTGCTGGCGGGCCTCGCGGGTGCGCAGCCGGCCGCGGCCGAGCGAGACGCGATCGTCTACAAGGTGAAGGCCGCCATGCTGCACCACTTCATGCGGTACGTGCAGTGGCCCGCCGAGTCCTTCTTCACCAAGGACGCCGACATCGTGATCGGCGTCGTGGGCCGCGATCCGTTCGGGGACCTGCTGGAGAAATCGATCCAGAAGGGCCAGTACCACGGCCGCAAAGTGCAGATCCAGCGCTTTCGCACCCCGGAAGAGATCATGCCCTGCCACCTGCTGTTCGTCTCCACCTCCGAGAGCTCGCGCCTGCGCGAGGTGCTCCAGGTGGTCCAGGGCCTGAACGTGCTGACGGTGGGCGAGGCGGACGGCTTCGCCGAGCGCGGAGGCATGATCCAGTTCGTGGTGGACGGCGGCAACGTGCGCTTCGAGATCAACAATCGGGCCGCCCGCGAAGAAGGCCTGACGTTCTCGTCGCGCGTGCTCGCGCTGGCCACGCGCGTCCACCAGTAGTCCCTCCGCCTCTGCTGCCTTGACGGCCTCGCCCCGACTCCGTAGAACGGAGGGGGGAGGAACCCACGTGGAAGCTTGCCGACCCGAGAGCGCCCGAGGACCCTGTGCCGGATTCCGGGTGCTCGACTTCTCCACCATGGTCTCAGGGCCGTTCTGCGGTCAGAGCCTGGGCGACCTGGGCGCCGACGTGATCAAGATCGAGACGCCGCGGGGCGAATTCTCGCGCTTGATGGGGCCCATGCGCGGAGGCCTCTCCGGCTTCTTCGCCCAGTTCAACCGCAACAAGCGCAGCCTGGTGCTCGACCTCAAGCAGGAGGCGGCCCAACAGTTGGCGCGCCGACTGGCCGCCACGGCCGACGTGGTGGTCGAGAACTTCCGGCCCGGCGTCGCCGAGCGCCTGGGGATCGGCTACGACGCGCTGGCCGCGGTGAACGAACGGCTGGTGTACGTCTCGGTCAGCGGGTTCGGGCCCGACGGACCGTACCGGGACCACCCGGCCTACGACCCCGTGATCCAGGGCATGACGGCGCTGATGCCCGTGCAGGGAGGCAAGGGCAACCCGCCGCAGCTCCTGCGCAGCCTGATGGCCGACAAGACGACGGCCATGCAGGCCGCGTCGGCGACGCTGGCCGCGCTGCTGGCGCGCGAGCGAACGGGCCGCGGACAGCGCGTCGACGTGCCCATGCTGGATGCGTACGCCGCCATCTCCCTGCCCGACCTGATGATCCCCGAGGCGTTCCAGCCGGCCGATCCGGCCTCCATCAACGTGCCGGAGGTCGACATCTATCGGGTGTTCCGCACGGCCGACGACTACGTGGTGGGCATCTTGCTGGAGGATCGCCAGTGGCACGCGTTCTGCCGCGGCGTGAATCGCCCGGATCTGATCGATCATCCGGACTACCGCACGATCCTGGACCGCTTCCAGCACGGCGAAGCCTGCTTCGCGCTGGTGGAGGACGAGATCGCGAAGTGGCCCACGATGGAGTTCCTGGAGCGCATGCGCACCGAGGGCGCGCCGTTTGGGCCCGTGCACGACTTGGCGCGCTTCCAGGAGGACGTCCAAGTCCGCCACAACCAGACGACCTTCGACGTCGACGATCCCCAGGGTGGGCCGGCCCGCTACCTCCGCTACCCCGCGCGCTTCGCCGGCACCCCGGCCTCCCTGCACCGTCATCCGCCGCGCCTGGGCGAACACACGGACGAGCTCCTGGCGGAGATCGGACTCAGCCCCGAGGAGATCCAGGACCTGCGCGATCGAACCATCGTGGCCTAGTCTCCCCCCGCCGGCTCGCGCCACGAGCTCGCGTGTGGAGGAGATCTCGATGTCGATTCAGGACGAGATTGCCGCGCAGACGACGGCGGCCATGAAGGCCCGCGATTCGGCGCGGGTGGCGGCGCTGCGCAACGTGCGGGCGGCCTTTACCACCGAGATGAAGAAGGACGGAGCGGACTCGCTCTCGGACGAGGCCTGCGTGGCGGTGCTGAGGAAGCTCTCCAAGCAACGCAAGGAGAGCATCGAGGCGTTCGAGAACGCGGGCCGCAGCGATCGCGCCGATGCCGAGCGGACGGAGCTGGCCGTGCTCGAGGAGTTCCTGCCGCAACTGGCCGACGAGGCGACCACGCGCCAGTGGGTGGACGACGCGATCGCCGCCAGCGGTGCGACCGGCCCGAAAGACCTCGGCAAGGTCATGGGGGCCCTGATGAAGGCCCACAAGGCCGACATCGACGGCAACCTGGCCCGGCGCCTGGCGAGCGAGCGGCTGCAGTCCGCGGACTGACCTGCGGCGGCGCTCGCAGGATGGGAATCCCCCTCATTCGGTCGAACGACGCTGCACCCCGCTGCAACGGCCATGGGAGCGACCGACACCCCTGCGAGTCTCTGCTTGCGGGACCGGATGGGGCGTCGCGGTGCAGCACGAGCAGAACGCCCGCAGCGTGGGTGCAGCTTTCGTCTCGTCACGCCCCCCGGGCGCACACAACCGCAACACCGGAGCCGGAGCGCCCTTGCTGCGGAGACGCCGCACCTCAATAATGGGTCCGCCATGGGAAAGGATCGACGTCGCCGGGGCGAGGACGCCGGCTTCGAGCATCTCGACGCGTCCCGGTCAGACGGCGACCCGTTCGACTTGGTCGATCGCCAGCAGCGAGCGGCCGCTCTCGCCCGACATTTTCTGGGTCTCGGCGCCAACGCGACGGAGCGCGAGCTGCGCGACGGCTTGGCCGCCGCGGCCGATTTGGCCGGCGCCCAGCGCGCGTGCCTGACCCTCGTCGGGCCGGACGCGGAAGTCATCGTCAGCCACGAGTGGCCGCCGGCCGAGTCCTGGTCCTCCGAGGAGGTGCCCCACGACATCCGCACCGCCTACCCGTGGGCGGCCATGCGCGTCTCCCGCGGCCAGGTGGTCCAAATCTCGCGCGGCGAAGACCCGGCCCGAAAGACCGCGGCCGAGATCGCCGACCTCGAACGCCGCGACGTGCACTCGTTGCTGTGCCTCCCGCTCGAAGTGGGCGGCCGCATCGCGGGCTACCTCCTGTTCGAGTGTACGGAGGGCGAACGCTCGTGGAGCCGGGCGGAGATCCTGCCGCTCCAACTCCTGGGAGAGATCTTCGGCGCCGCGGTCCATCGCCAACTGGCGCGGGAGGCGTACCGCGAGAGCGAAGAGCGCCTGCGCGCGCTGTCCCAGCATCCCGCCGAGCTCATCGCCGAATGCGATGCGAACGGCCGCATGCTCTACGTGAACGGGAGCTGGGAGTCGTGCCTCGGCTGGTCGCCCACCGAGATCATCGGCCGCGGCGCGCTCGACTTCGTGCACCCGGACGACCACGAGCGCGTCCGCCGGACGCTCGGCCGCGCCATCTCCGAAGAGGGCGCCGCCGAGGCGACGGTCCGGGCGCTCCACAAGGACGGATCCGCCCGCTGGTTCGAGGCCGCCGGGCGCGCCTTCCACACGGCCCAGGGCCGCCTGCGCCTGGTGGTCGCCGGACGCGACGTCACCGAGCGCCAGCGCATCCAGTCGCTGCTGTCCCGCCAGCGCGACCTGGAAGCCCTGGTGTCCGCGCTGTCGCGCCGCTTCGTCGATCTGCCCCCGGAAGAGATCGACACGGCCATTCAAGACGGGCTTGCCGCGCTGGGCCAGCGCATCACGGCCGATCGCAGCTGGCTGGTCTCCCTGGACGTGCGCGAACAGCGCTTTCTGGCGGCGCACGAGTGGCGCAACGAGGGGGTGGAGAGCGCCCTTCCGGCCTTCGACGCCAGTGCCTTCGGCCGCTTCCCCTGGACGGAGCGTCGCATCGGCGCCGGCCACGTCGTGAACTTCCCCGACGTGAGCCGCCTGCCGCCCGAAGCCGTCGCCGAGCGGCAGAGCTTGGAAGAGCGCGGCGTGCGCTCGCTGCTGGCGATCCCGCTCATGTCCGGCGAGTCGCTCGTGGGGCTCCTGTGCTTCGAGGCGATGCAGAGCGCCATCCGCGAATCCGACGAGTCCATTTCGCTCCTGCGCGTCATGGGCGACGTGTTCCTCTCCGCCCTGGCGCGGAAGCGAACCGAAGCCGCGCTGCAGGAGAGCCGTCAACAGCTGCTCCAGTCGCAGAAGATGGAGGCCGTCGGACGACTGGCCGGCGGCATCGCCCACGACTTCAACAACCTGTTGATGGTGATCGGCGGCTGCGCGGACACGGCGCTTCGCTACACGCGTCAGGACGACCCCCGGCACGAGGACCTGGAGGAGATCCGCCAGGCCTCCGAACGGGCCGCGACGCTCACGCGTCAGCTGCTGGCCTTCAGCCGACGCCAGTCGGTGACGCCCCGGGTCGTCGACCTGAACGCCGTGGTCGCCGGGCTCGAGGATCTGCTCCGCCGCGTGCTCGGCGAGGACGTCGAGCTCCAGACCGATTTCCGCGCGCGCCGCTCCGCGCTGCGCGCTGATCCGGGCCAGCTGGAGCAGGTGCTGGTGAACTTGGCGGTGAACGCGCGCGACGCCATGCCCGAGGGCGGTACGCTCTGCGTCCGCATCACCACCCCCACCTTCCTTCCGGGCGAGATCCAGGCGCTCAAGCTGGCCAAGGCGCCCTTCTACGTCTCCCTGGCCGTCTCCGACACCGGCCTCGGCATGGACGAGACCACCCGGGCCCACATCTTCGATCCGTTCTTCACGACCAAGGACGTCGGCAAGGGCAGCGGTCTGGGTTTGGCCATCGTGTTCGGCATCGTGGAGCAGTGGGGAGGGGCGATCCGCGTGGAGAGCGCACCCGGCCTGGGCGCGCGTTTCGAGCTGGTGCTGCCGGGCACCGTCGACGCCCTGCCCGGCTCGCGCGACCTCCAGGACCCGGCCGCGGAAGGGGGCGACGAGACGATCCTGGTGGTGGAGGACGAGAGCGCCGTGCGGCGCCTGGTGCGCCGGCTCCTGGAATCGGCCGGGTACCGCGTGCTGGAGGCACAAGACGGCGTGCAGGCGCTGGAAGTGGCCCGCGCCCATCCCCAGAGCCTGGACCTGGTGCTGAGCGATCTGGTGATGCCGCACATGGGCGGGCTGGAGCTGGCGCGCCGGCTGCGCAAGCTCGACCCCGAACTCCGCATCCTGTTCCTGTCGGGCTACCCGCGCGACCACGGCAGCGCCGAGTGGCGCGACTTCCAGGACACCCGGGTGCTGCAAAAGCCCTTCTCGGCGGACGTGCTGCTGTCGGAGATCCGCCAGGCGCTGGATCCGCCCCCGGCCGGTGTCGACGACGGCGCCGGCCAGGCGACCGAGCCTGCTCCGGTCGGCGGCAGCGGAGCTAACGGGACTCGGCCAGCACCGCCATCTGGCGAAACAGCTCGATGACGTCGGCCGGCTTCGGGTCGGCGGCGAACTCGCGGTAGAGCGTGGCCACGTTGACGGCGATCCGCTCGGCCTCGCCCCACGAACCGAAGTCGCCGAGGGCGATGTCGCGCGCGGCGTCCTCGGCCGTCAGTCCGGCCTCGAAGCGGATCCGCGCCTCCCGCTGCACGAAATCGAGATAGGACTTCACCGCCTCGACCCCGCGTCGGTCCGTGACGGGACCGTGGCCGGGCACCACGAGCTCGACGTCCAGGGCGAGGATCCGATCACAGGCCGCGATCCAGTTGGACACCGGCCCTGCCCACACGATGGGAGTGCCGTCGACGAACAGGATGTCGCCGGTGTAGACGACTCGGTCGGCGGGGATGTGGACCAGGACGTCACCGCGGGTATGGGCCGGGCCCACCTCGATGAGCTCCACGCGCTTGTCGCCCACCGTGCGGGTGAGCCCGCCGTCGAAGGTGGTGGTGGGCCGCGTCGGCTGGATGCCCTCGAACACGAAATCGCCGAAGCAGTGACGGAGGTAGCGGCCGAGGGGGCTCTTCTCGGCGCCGAACACGCGCATCAGGGCGGCCAAGCGTTCGGGTGACTCGCCCTGCATCTCCTCGGTCGTGGCGCGCGAGGCGATGATCTCCGCTTCGGCCACCAACTCGTTGCCGTGGCAGTGGTCGCCGTTCGCGTGGGTGTTCACCAGGAAGTCGATGTGGGTGGTGGCGCCGGGCTCGGCGCCGCGCATCGCCGTCAGCATCTCGCGGGTGAGCGGCAGGTCGAAGAGCGTGTCCACCAGCAGGGCCTGATCGCCGTCTACGACCAGGCCCGCATTGCTGTAGCCCCAGGCGCCGCTGGCGGCCAGCCAGGCGTAGACGCCGCGGCCCAGCTCGTGCAGACCCGTGGCACCCGTCCACTCCGGCAGCCCGAGCGTGCGCACGCCGCCTCCTTTGCCCCCTTCAGACCGCCGGGATCCGCTCGCCGCGGAGCAGATCGTCCGGAGTCTGCCGCGCGCGGGCCAGGTGCGCCTTCTCGTCTCGCACCAGGACCTCCGCGGCCAGGGGCTTCGAGTTGTAGTTCGATCCCATGGTGAACGCATAGGCGCCTGCCGCTTCGATCACCACGTACTCGCCGACGCGCGCCTCGGGCAGGCGCTGGGTGCGCACGAAGCCGCCCTCTTCCTGGGTGAAGATGTCGCCCGACTCGCACAGCGGGCCGCCCACGACCACGTCCACGAGCGGCCGCTCGGCACCGTCTCCGTCGAGCGGCACCACCGACATGGGGTGCTCGGCGCCGTAGAGAATCGGGCGCGCCAGGTTGTTGAAGCCGGCGTCCAGCAGGTAGAAGAGGTTCTGCCCCATGCGCTTCACGGCCCGGATCTCGGCCACCAGGTAGCCCGCCTCCGCGACCAGGTAGCGTCCAGGCTCGATCTCGAGCCGGACGGGGTGCCCGAACTCCGCCTCGAGCGCCTTGCGGCCCTGGTCCCAGATGCGGAAGTAGCCGGCCACGTCCACCGGCGCGTCGTCGTTGCGGTAGGGAGTGGGGAGGCCACCGCCCGCACTCACCATGGTGATGGACGAGCCCACCTGCCGCGCGAAGCCCGTCGTGGCCTCGGCTACCTGGGCCAGGTGGGCCATGTCCGCCCCGGACCCGATGTGGACGTGCATGCCGCTCACGGTCAGGCCGTGGTGCCGAGCCCGGGCCACGGCTTCGGGAAGGTCCGCGTGCCAGATGCCGTGCTTGGACTGCTCGCCGCCGGTGTTGGTCTTCTGGCTGTGCCCGTGGCCAAAGCCCGGGTTGACCCGAAGCGTGATGTCCCCGCCGGACACCCGGGCGCCGTACTGCTCGATCATGTCGATGGAGCCGCAGTTCACGTGGATGCCGTGCTGAACGACCAGATCCAGGGAATCGCGGTCGAAGACGTCGGCGGTATACACGATCGGCGGCGGATCCCCGGCCGCCGCGAACCCCGCAGCCAGGGCCCGGTGAATTTCTCCGGCGCTGACCGCGTCCACCAGGGTGTTCTCGCGCCGGCACACGTCCAGGATCGCGAGGCAGGAATTGGCCTTCTGCGCGTACCGCACGCAGTCGAACGCGGCGAGATCGCTAATGCGGGACTGCACGCGGTCCGCAAGATAGACGTAGGTGGGGGTACCAAAGTCCCGGGCCAGGTCGGTCACGGGCACGCCGCCGATCTCTCGGCGGAGGAGCGGAAAGCGGGGGGACGTCGACATGGTCCGGAGTCTAACGGCTCTGGGGCCCGTCGGCCGTTCCCCCAGCCCACCTCCGATCGAGTAGACTGGCCCCGGCTTAGGGGTCGGAGAGGGAGACCATGAACCGCACTCGAATCCAGACCGGCGGACGCGCGCGCGCCCGCCGATGGTGGCTGGCCGGCCTCGTGCTGGCCCTCGTCGTGGGGGGCCCGGCCACCCAGGCGAGCGCCAAGAAGAGCAAGCGCTACGGCATCGAAGCCACGCTCATCAGCTATGACAAGGAGCGCCAGGTCGTGCGCGCGAAGGTCATGTCCAACAAGGTGCGCGGCTTCGGCGGCAGCAACGCC
>JAKSBN010000047.1 GCA_022361175.1 Pseudomonadota bacterium
AGCGTATTCTTCGAATCGCCGCCGCTAAGCTTGGTCATAGAAACCCCGTACTCCCGGCCCTGCCGGTCATGTTAGCCGTGGCGGCCAGCCCGTGCCAGCCGAAAAAGGCCGGGCCGAATCACCAGCGGCGGTCAATATATAGCCGCCCGGCGCCAACTTCCGGTCAAAAAGCCGTAATGCCGTCAGCAAACGCACGGGGTGTGGTTTTTAAGTCTCAACCGGACCCCTCGCCCTCCGGCGCCTTCTCGTCCGCCTCGCCAGCCTCGTCCTCGCCCTTGGGCCGGTCGACCACGACCTCGTCGACGATGCCGAAGTCCTTGGCCTGCTCCGCGCTCATGAAGGTGTCGCGCTCCAGGTGGCGCTTGATCTCGTCCAGCTCCTGGCCGGTGTGGCGCACGTAGATCTGGTTCAGCCGCTCGCGCAGCTCCAGGATCTCGCGGGCGTGGATCTCGATGTCGGTGGCCTGGCCCTGAAAGCCGCCGGAAGGCTGGTGCACCATGATGCGCGAGTTCGGCAGCGCGAAGCGCTTGCCCTTGGTGCCGGCGGCGAGCAGGAGCGAGCCCATGGAGGCGGCCTGGCCGATGCAGAGCGTGGCGATGTCGGGGCGGACGTACTGCATGGTGTCGTAGATCGCGAGGCCCGAGCTCACCACGCCGCCGGGCGAGTTGATGTAGACGGAGATGTCCTTCTTCGGGTTCTCCGCCTCCAGGAACAAAAGCTGCGCCGTCACCAGGCTCGCGGTGGCGTCCACGATCGGGCCGACGATGAAGACGATGCGCTCCTTCAAGAGGCGCGAATAGATGTCGTAGGCGCGCTCGCCGCGGTTGGTCTGCTCCACCACCATGGGCACGAGCAGGTTCATCTGGCTATCCTGGGGTCCGCTCATCGTCGTTCATCGCCTTGTTGCTGGGCCTGGAACTGAACTGGCACCGCCGGCGGCGGGCGTCAATCCTTCTCGTCGGCGGCCTTGTCGTCGCTCTCGGCTTCGTCGCTGCTGTCCTCGGCCTCCGGCTCGGCGTCGGGATCGCGCATCAGCTCCTCGACCGGGACCTCGCGCTCGTTCACCGTCGCCATCTCGAAGATGTAGTCGCAGACCTTGTCTTCGAGGATCGGCGCGCGGAGCTGGGCCTGCTGGTCGGGGTTCTGCTGGTAGAACTGGAAGACCTGCTGCTCCTGGCCGGGGAACATGCGCGTGCGCTCCATGATCGCCCGGTTGATCTCCTCCTGGGTGACCTCGATGTTGTTGCGCCGCCCGACCTCGGAGAGCAGGAGGCCGAGCCGGACCCGGCGCTCGGCGATGCCCCGGTAGTCGGCGCGCAGCTCGTCCTCGGGCTTGTCGAGGTCGTCGAGCGTCTTCTCCTGCTGCTCGAGCTCGCCTTGGAGCTGCTCCCAGATACCCTCGAACTCCATCTCCACCATGCGCGGCGGCAATTCGAAATCGTAGCGGTCGGCGAGCTGGTCCAGGAGCGCGCGCTTCTGCTGGGCGCGCGAATACTGGCCGTACTCGCGCTCCACCTGCTGGCCGAGCGTGGTCTTCAAGGCTTCCAGGTCGGCCATGCCCAGCTTCTCGGCCAGCGAGTCGTCGACCGGTGCCGGCAGCGCCACCCGCACCGCCTTCACCGTGACCGAGAAGGTGGCCGCCTTGCCGGCTAGCTTTTCCTCGCCATACTCTTCCGGGAAGGTCACCTCGACCTCGCGGCTCTCGTCCTTCTTGGCGCCGGCGAGCTGCTCCTCGAAGCCGGGGATGAAGCGGCCCGAGCCGAGCTCCAACTCGAAGCCCTCGGCACTGCCGCCCTCGAACACCTCGCCGTCGACGCGGCCCTCGAAGTCGATGACCACGACGTCGCCGTCGTTGGCGCCCTCGCCCTCGGCGGCGTCGATATAGGTCTTCATCTGCTGCGCCAGCGCCTGCAGGCGCTCGTCCACCACATCGTCCTCGACCTTGGCGACCATGCGCTCCAGCGTGATGTCGCTGAAGTCGCCGGTCTCGAACTCGGGCATGGCCTCGATCTTGAGCGTGTATTCGAGATCGCCGCCGTCGTCGAACTTGGTGACCTCGATCTCCGGCTGCATGGCCGGGCGCAGGCTCTTGTCCTCCAGCGTCTGGGTGGCGGTCTCGTTGACGGTCTCCTCCAGGATCTCGCCCAGGAGGCGCTTGCCGTAGGTCTTGCGCAACAGCTTCACCGGCGCCTTGCCGCGCCGGAAGCCGGGCAGCGTCACCGTGGCCGCGATCTCGGTGAGCTTGCCCTGCAGCTTGCCCTCGATGGCGTCGGCCGGGACGACGATCTGAAATTCGTGCTTCAGCCCTTCGGACTGGGTTTCCGTCACCTGCATCGACAATTCCCGAATGTGCAACCCAAGAGGCGCCGGTTGCGGCCGGCTGGTGCGGGCGGAGGGACTTGAACCCCCACGACCTGTCGGTCACCAGGACCTAAACCTGGCGCGTCTGCCAATTCCGCCACGCCCGCCCGCGCCCGCGAGCGTGGGCCGCCCGCGCGGGGCGGCACTCTATAACACCGAGTTTTGGCGAACGCCAGCGAGTGCCGCGGCGGCTCAGACGAGCGCGTGGCGCGCCAGCACGGCCTGCGCCCCGGCCGGGTCGACGAAGCGGTGCGCCTGGATGCCGAGCGCCCGGGCCGCCTCGACATTGACCGGTACGTCGTCGAAGTAGAGCGTGCTCTCGGCCTCGAGGCCGTAGCGCTCCAGCAGCACCCGGTAGATCGCCGCATCGGGCTTGGCCACGCCCTCGAAGCCGGAGATCACCAGGCCGTCGAAAGCGCCGAGGAACTCGAAACGCTCCAGCGCGTGCGGCCAGGTCTCGGCCGACCAGTTGGAGAGCGCGTAGAGCGGCACCCCCCTCGCCTTCAAGGCTTCCAGCAGGGCGACGGTGTCGTCGATGGTGCCGCCCAGCATTTCCGGCCAGCGCTCCCAATAGGCCTCGATCAACGCGCTCGCCTCGGGGTGTTGGGGAACCAGTTCGGCGACCGCCTCCTCGAAGGGCCGGCCGGCGTCCTGCTGCAGGTTCCAGTCGCCGTTGCAGACCTCGGCCAGGAAGCGCTCCATCTCCGCCTCGTCCGCGATCAGCTTGCGGTAGAGATGGCGCGGGTCCCAGTCGACCAGCACACCGCC
>JAKSBN010000231.1 GCA_022361175.1 Pseudomonadota bacterium
GCTGGCCGAGCGCTATGCCGAGCAGGAGATCCGCTGCCCGATGCACCTGTCGATCGGCCAGGAAGCGGCCGCCGTCGGGGTCTGCGCGGCGCTGGAAGCCGACGACTGGGTCTTCAGCACCCACCGCTCCCACGCCCACTACCTGGCCCGGGGCGGACATCCGGGCCGCATGCTGGCCGAACTCTACGGCAAGGCGGAAGGCTGTGTCGGCGGCCGCGGCGGCTCCATGCACCTGATCGACCGCTTGGCCGGCTTCTCGGGCTCGACCCCCATCGTGGGCGGCAGCGTGCCCCTGGCGTTGGGCGCGGCCTTCGCCTTCCGCACCCGCGACGAGCCCCACGTGGCCGTGGCCTTTCTGGGCGACGGCTGCTTCGAGGAAGGCATCGTGCACGAGTGCCTGAACGCGGCGGCCCTGTGGTCGCTGCCGCTGGTCTTCGTGTGCGAGAACAACCTCTACTCGGTCTACACCCGCATCAGCGAACGCCAGCCCGCGCGGGAGATCTGGCGCGTGGCCAAGGCCCACGGCTGGTGGGCGTGCCGCAGCGACGGCAACGACGTGCGTCTGGTGGCGGAGCTGGCGCGCGAGGCCGTCGCGCGCGCCCGCGCCGGCGAGGGCCCCCAGTTCCTGGAGCTGGACACCTACCGCTGGTACGAGCACTGCGGGCCGCAGATCGACGACGAGCTGGGCTACCGGCCAGTGGAGGAGGTGCAGCGCTACCGCGACCGCTGCCCGGTCGTCCACCTGCGCTCGTGGCTCGAACGCGAACAGGGGCTTCGCCGCGGCGATTTCGAGGCCCTGGAAACCGAGGCGCAGGCGCGGGTGGAGGCGGCCTTCGGGTTCGCGCGGCGGGCGCACGCGCCGGCCCCCGAGACGCCGGGAGACGGCCTGTATGCAAGCGCCTGAGTCCCGGCCCACGCGCCGCCTGCGCTACGACGACGCCGTGCGTGAGGCGCTCGTGCAGTGCATGGAGTCCGACCCCGGCGTCATCGTTCTCGGCGAGGGCGTGCCCGACCCGCGCGCGATCTTCGGCACCACCCGCGGCCTGCGCGAGCGCTTCGGCGCCAAGCGGGTGCTGGATACGCCGCTCTCCGAGGCGGCCATGACCGGGCTCGGCGTCGGCGCCGCACTGGCGGGCCTGCGCCCCGTGCTGGTGCACCAGCGCGTGGACTTCGCGCTCTTGGCCATGGACCAGTTGGTGAACAACGCGGCCAAGTGGCACTACATGTTCGGCGGCCAGCAGAGCGTGCCCTTGGTGGTGCGGCTGGTGGTGGGCCGCGGCTGGGGCCAGGGGCCTCAACATTCGCAGAGTCTGCAGGCGCTCTTCGCCCACGTGCCCGGGCTGAGGGTGGTGCTGCCCGCCAGCCCGTCCGATGCCAAGGGGCTCCTGACGGCGGCCATCCGCGATCCGAACCCGGTGCTGATGATCGAGCACCGCTGGCTGCACGCGCTGGAGGACGAGGTGGCGCCGGCGCCCTTCACCACCCCGCTCGGCGAGGCCCGCATCGCCCGGCCCGGGCGCGACGTCACCGTGGCGGCCTTCTCGTACATGGTGGTGGAGGCGCTGGAAGCGGCACGCCACCTGGAAGCGCTGGGCATTCAGGCCGAGGTGATCGATCTGCGCTGTGCGAGCCCCCTGGATGCGGACACCGTGGTCGCTTCCGTGCGGCGCACGCGGCGCCTGGCCGTCCTCGACACGGGTTGGCGGCACTGCGGCCTGGCGGGCGAGCTGGTGGCCCGGGTCTGCGAGACCGCGCTGGACGCGCTCGCGACGCCGCCGCTGCGTATCACGCTGCCCGACGCCTACGTGCCCGCGTCGCCCCAGCTGGCCGCCGACTACTACCCCACGCCGGATCGCATCGCGGGCGCGCTGGCCGAGCTCGTGGGCGGCCGCGACGAGGCGGCGGTGAACGCGACCGTGGAGCGGGCCCGACGTCGAACGCCGCTGGACGTGCCGTACACGAGCTTCACCGGTCCTTTCTAGCCATGCCGGCGCGGCTCTCAGCGATCGTCCCGGCTCGCGATCACAGCCACTGCCTGCCCGAGGCGGTGACGGCGCTGGCGGCGCAGCACCGCGCGCCGGACGAGATCTGGGTGGTGAACGACGGCTCCCGCGACGACACGGCCGCGCGCCTGCGCGGGCTGGCGCAGGAGGTGCCGAGCCTGCGCGTCCTCGAGAACGCCGAGCCCGAGGGCTGTCCGGCCGCCGTGATGCGCGGGGCCGCCGCCGCCACCGGCGAGCTCCTCTTCATCCAGGCGGCGGACGACGTCGTGCTGCCCGGCTTCTTCGCCCAGGCGCGAACCCTGCTGGCGGCGCACGCGAACGTGGGAGCCTGCGTCGCGGACCACACCCAGTATCGGCCGGAGCCCTGGGTCGGCCCCCAGTTGACGCTCACCGACCGCACCCTGCCGCTGCCGAAGCGACCGGCCCGCTACGGGCCCGAGGCCCTGGCCGACGCCTTCGACGGCGGCTGGAACGCGTCACCCGCCACCGTCTGGCGACGGGACGCCTTCCTGGCAAGCGGCGGCTTCAATCCCGCCTTCGAGGAGTACGCCGACTGGTTCGCCCTCATGAGCGTGGCCTTTACCGAGGGCGTCGCCTACGCGCCGCGGCTCGGGACCGCCTTCCGCGTGCAGCCCGGATCTTGGAGCCACCGCGGCCGCCGCGACCGCGAGCGGCTCGCTCGGATCTACCGGCTCATGGTCGAGCGGCTGCGGGCGGCCGAGCACCGGGTGCTGGCGGAACGCCTGGCCCGCAGCGCGGCCCTCGACGAACTCCCGGACGTGTTGGCGGCCTTTCCCGACGCGGACACCGACCCCTGGCTGCGGACGCTCTTGGCGGGGCCGAAGCGCCGCGCCGCGCGGCGGGCCCAGGCGCGGGCCGGCGCGGATCCGCGCTGGTTGCGCGGCCCGTCGCTGGACGCCCCCATCGACGGGCCGGCGCCCGTGCGCGACGTCGATCCGCGCGTCCTGCGCGAGCACCTGACGCCGCGCATCTGCGACTGGCGCCAACGCGGGCTGCGCGTCGTGGTGCACGGGGCGGGCGAGGTGATGGAGAACGGCTTCCGCCTGACGCCCCTCGATCGCGCGCCGGTGGTGGCCGTGGTGGAGCCGGTGCCCTGGCTCCAGGGCCAACGCGTCTTCGGCCTGCCCGTCGTCGCTCCCGAGGAGCTGCCGTCGCTCGAGCCCGACGTGGTGCTGGTGGCGTCGCTGGGCCACCAAGCGAACATCGCCAGCGAGCTTCGCACCCGGCTGCCCGCCCGCGTGGCGGTCGAGACGGCGCTGCCGCCCCGGTGCGCCCCGTGAGAGGCGCGAGCCCCCTCTACGGGCCCGCGCACCTGGTGCCGCGCGTGGCGGCGCTCGTGGCCGAGTGGCGCCAACGCGGCTGGCGCGTCGCCGTCTACGGCGCGGGCGAGCACACCGCCTATCTTATGAAAGCCACGGCCCTGCCCGACGCGCGCCTGGTGGGGCTCGTCGACGCGGATCCGCGCCTGGTGGGCGAGGAGCTCTGGGGCCTGCCGGTGCGAGCGCCCGACGCCCTGGCGGCGCTGCGCCCCGACGTGGTGCTGATCTCTTCGCAGCGGCATCAGGACGAGCTGGCCGCCCGCGTCCGCGCCCTCCCTTCCCCGCCGCGGCTGGCGCTCTTGTATCCCGCGGCGGACGCGCCGCTGGCCTCGGCCGAGCGCCCTGTTCCCCCACTCGGGGTGGCCGGATGAAGCGGCTGCAGCTCTCCGCCGTCATTCCCAACCACAACCACGGCGCCTTCCTGGAAGACGTGGTGCAAGACCTGGCTTCCCAGACGCGCCCGCCCGACGAAATCCTGGTGGTGGACGACGCCTCCACCGACGACAGCCGCCAGCGCCTGGCCCGGCTGGAGCGCCGCATCCCGGGCCTGCGCTGGGTGGCCGAGCGCGAGCGCGGGGGGTGCAACGCCGCCGTCAACCGCGGCGCGGGCCTGGCCCGGGGCGACGCCCTGTTTCTGGTGGCGGCGGACGATCGCGTGCTGCCCGGATTTCTGGAGCGCGCCCTGCCGCTCTTGGAGGCTCAC
>JAKSBN010000067.1 GCA_022361175.1 Pseudomonadota bacterium
CCAACGAACGCCTCGACGTGAATCCCGCCCTGCGCCCCAGTCTCGTGATCCGAACCCGCGAGGGCGAGTTCATCGACAGCGACCTGGACGGGGTCGCGGACGAGTTCGACAACTGTCCGCAGCAATCCAATCCCGAGCAGGAAGACACGGACGCGGACGGGGTGGGGGACCTCTGCGACAACTGCACCGAGGCGCCGAACGGGCCCGACGCGCCGGATGCCGGCGGCCACAGCCAGTTGGACAGCGACGACGACGGCATCGGCAACGCCTGCGATGCCGACTTCAACCAGGACGACCTGGTGGGCGGGCCCGACTTCACCCTGTTCTTGCAGTGTTTCGGGGAGGAGGTGGCGACGTCTCTCTGCGCCGCCACGGACCTGAACGGCGACGGGGTGGTGGGTGGACCGGACTTCACGCCGTTCTTGCGCGGCTTTGGCCGGGCCCCGGGGCCCTCGGCCTGGGCCCCGTGAGGGACTCTCTCATGACGAAAGCAGACGCGCCTTCGACGACCGACAAGGAGAACACGATGAATCCCGAGAAGACCGCGACCGGCGCTGCCGCCAGCGCCGAGCCGACGACGGTCAGCGCCGACGCGTTGCTCCAGGGGCAGCGCACGCTGCGGATCGTCCACCGCGGCGAGGTCTACACGCTGCGCATGACGCGCAACGACAAGCTGATCCTCACGAAGTAGCCGCGTGCGAGCGCCTCGGGAAGAGCAGGGCCTGCTGCCCTGGCTCGCGCTGGCCGCGGGGCTGCACGCGGGCTTGGCGTGGTGGGCGGTGGATCGCGCGGGTCCCGAGCGAGAGGCCTTTCCCTCCGTGCCCGCGCCGCTGGCGGTGAGTCTCCGCGCGCCGCCCCCGGCACCCCCTGCGCCGCCGGCGGTGTCACCGCCGGTTCCACCGCCCAAGTCCGCGCCACCTCGCGCGCACCGCGGGCCCCGGAGCCAGACCCGCGTCGCGGCGCGGCCGCCGGTGGTGCCGCCTCCGCCCGTCACGCCTGTTCCGCCACCGCCCGAAGAGACTGCGGTGGTGCCCCCCACAGACGTGTCGGAGGAGGTCGCTCCGACACCCGTCCCCGCGGCGGAGGAGTCCGCGGCGCCGGCGGCCGTGCGCGAGAGCTATCGCGCGCTTCTGGCCGACCGGATCGAACGCCACAAACGCTACCCCTCGCTGGCGCGGCGGCGGCGCCTGGAGGGCACCGTGGTGGCCGAGCTCACGATCGGCTCGGGCGGCGATCTGGAGAGCGTGCGCTTTCCCGAGCGCGCTCACCGGCTGCTGGCGCGCTCTACGGAGGACGCCATCTCTCGGGCGGCGCCGTTTCCGCCGCCACCCGGTGGGGCGCTTCGCATCCGCGTGCCCCTGGACTACCGCATCGATGACCGCTGAGGAGCGTCCTGCGACGCAGCCGGCCTGCGCGACGGAGTCGCGGGCCCGCTCCGAATCGATGGTGGGGAGCGTGGGCTTCTTCGACGTGTGGGTGCTGGTGTCGACCCGGGCTCGCTCGGCGCTCGAGCTGCGTGGCCTACTTCCGCCCGTGTACCTGCGTCGCAACGCGGAGGACTACCAGCGACGTGTGCAGACCGGCCGCGGCGGCTGCGCGCGCACGATCGGGATCCGCACCCCCGGCCACGGAGTCTCCACCGACGGCATCGCCGTCTACGTCGCCGTTCCGGCCCGGCGCGAGTTGGTTCGCATCCGGCTGCCCGAGCTCGAGGCGCTCGGGGGGCTGGACCTGGACGCCTATCGCCACGGAGAGCCGGACCGTCCCCACGAGCGGCTGGAGGGATTGCGCCTGGGCGTGTGTACGGACGGCAAGGTGGATCCGTGCTGCGCGCGAGAGGGCATGGGCCTCTATCGTCGGCTGGAAGCCCAGGTGGGCGATGCGGCGTGGCGCGTGACCCACTTGGGCGGCTGTCGCTTCGCGTCCAATCTGATCGCGTTTCCCCACGGCGTGCAGTACGGGCGCGTCCGCGCCGCGGATGTGGAGCGATTGGTCGACGCCACGCGCCGGGATGAGATCGTGCCGGATCTCTATCGCGGTCGCGTGCTGCTCGACGCCGATGCGAACGCCGCGGAGGCGATGCTGCGTCGAGCACGCGGGGCTTGGGGTGTGGGGGACTTCGAGCCCCTGGAGGACCGCGACGCTGCGAGCCACGCGTTTCGCGATCGGGCAGGCCGCGTGTGGCGCGTTCGCCTGCGCAAGCGCACTGGACCGGTCGCCCGACTCACGTGCCGCGCGGCCGAGGCTTCGGTCACCAGCGACTACGAGTGCCTCTCCATCGAAGCAGACGCGGGCCGCCGGCCACGCGGGTCGGAACTCGTACGCTGATTTCGATCGTCTGTCGGGAGGGGCATCGCCGCGAGTCACGGGACTCGCGGCGACGCCCCCGATCTTCTACTGCCGCCAGGCCTTCACCTCGTAGAGGCCTCCCTTCGGGTGACGGCTGCCCTTGTTCGCGCGCAGGGCCGAGCGAGGGTCAGCGCTTGGCGTTGGCGTCGGTTCGGTAGTCGCCGAAGGGCTCGTCGCGCTCCTGCAGGGCGTTCTTGAGGCCGGTGTCGCCGATCTTCTTCAGGAACTCGTGCATGCTCTTCTGGTGGGTACCCAGGGCGCAGAGCTCCGATCCGGCCCGGATGCCCGTGTGGAGGCCCATGATCTCCATCTGGCGGTGCACGGCGCGCTTGTTGAGCTGCACCATGTCCGGCGGAACCTGGGTGACGCGCTTCGCGACCTCCAGCACCTTGGCTTCCAGCTCGTCGGCGGGAACGGAGTCGTTGGCCCAACCCAGTTGGGCGCACTCGACGCCCGAAAGCGAGTCGCCCGTCACCATCATCTCCATGGCCTTGCGCATGCCGACGAACCAGGCGTGGAAGTGGTTGTCGGGCACGCCAAAGCGCACGGCCGGGTAGCCCATCTGCGCGTCGTCGGCCATGTAGACCAGGTCGCAGCACGTGGCCAGCTCGCTGCCGCCCGCCAGACAGTGCCCGTGGACCTGCGCGATGACGACCTTGGAGAGCTCCCAGATGCCCATCCAGCCCTGGGTGACGTGGCGCGGCCACTGGCCGTCGCCGCCAGCGGTGTACCAGGGGTACTCCTGGCCTTCGTTGCCCCCGCCCAGGTCGTAGCCGGCCGAGAAGCACTTGCCCGCACCGCGCACGATCATCACCCGGACGTCCGGGTCCTGATCGGCCTCGCGCAGCGCCTCGACAAGGGCGCCGCGCAGGGCGTGGTTGAGCGCGTTGCGCTTCTCGGGGCGGTTCAGGGTGATGCGCCTTACGTGCGGCGCGGGGTCGTCGATCAGCACAACGGGCTCAGGCATGCGGCTCCTCGATCTCGAAGGTGACGCCGGCCTTGGCCGGCAAACGCTCCAGCAGGAGATCGCCCATGGCGGCGGCCGGCGTCCAGAAGCCGCCGCCCACGCCGAGTTCGTCCTGCGCCAGGCAGACGGCCGCCTCGCCCAGCATCTTGCTGGTGGATCCGTAGCCCGGGTCGCGGTCGCCGCGCACGCGGGCGTGCACGCGCTGGCTCGGGTCGTTCGGGTTCTGCGCCAGCAGGCGCAGGTCGAAGTGGCCGGCCTCGCGCTGCGCCTTGCTGGGGCCGGCGCCCGGAGGCATGCGGCGGGCCAGCATGCGTCGCACCGGTGCCAGCGTCGTGGCGGCCATGCCGCCGCCCTGGGCCGCGGCGGCGCCCGCCGCCTTGGCCATGCCGAGGGGACCGCCGCCGGTGAGGATGGCCTCGTCGTAGCGGAAGCCCCGGCCGTAGGAGAATTCCGTGAGGGCGTTGGTCCGGCGCACGATCTTGGTGTTGACGCCCGCCATCACGAAGGGCGCCGTCCACTGCCCGAAGGCCCGATCGTAGGCGGGCAGCAGGCTCTCGCTGCGGTCGGGCCCGGTCTGGACGTCCTTGGGATTCAGGCTGTAGGGCGCCCCCATGGAGCGCATCACCTCGGGGTCGTGACGCGCCTCTTCCACCATGTTGAGCATGCTGGCCAGGGTGCCGCCGCTGAAGCCACCGGCGAAGGACACCACGCGCAGATGCACTTGCTCCGCCGGGGCGCCGTAGCGCCGCTGCATCTCGCGCTGAACGAACCAGGTGCCCACGTCCGAGGGGATGCAGTCGAAGCCGCAGGTGTGGACGATCCGGGCGCCCGACTTGCGGGCGGTGTCCTCGTGGGCGTCGATCATGCGGCGCATCCAGTGCACTTCGCCCGTCAAGTCGCAGTAGTGCGTGCCGGCCCGGGCGCAGGCGGCCACCAGGCCCGAGCCGTAGCGCGCGTAGGGGCCGACGGTGGTGCAGACGACGCGCGCGGACTCGGCCAGCTCGGCCATGGAGGCGTCGTCGTCGCCGTTGCCGACGAAGAGGGGCAGGGCGCCGGCGTCGATCCCGGTTTCGGCCGAGAGCTCGTCGCGGGTGCGCTCCAGCTTCTCGCGGTTGCGGCCACCGAGGGCCCAGCCGAGCGGCTCGGTCGCGCCGTACGTGCGCAACAGGTACTCCGCCGTGAGTTTGCCGGTGAAGCCCGTGGCGCCCCAGAGAACGAGGTCGTAGCGGGGGGTGCTCATGTCGGCAGGTTCGCACAGCGGGCCCATCCCGGGAACCGTGGGCTACGCGTCTCCCCATTCTTCGAAGATGTCGAGCAGCGTCGCCAGCTCCTGATCCGAGGTCTTGAGGTTCCGCTTGCCGAGGGGGGCGAGCAGGGTGTCGCTGGACTCCAGGAAGGCGTCGAAGACCCGCTGCTGGAGGGCGAGCCCGGCCGCGGTCATCCGGATGCGCACACCGCGGCGATCCGAGGGATCGGGAGTGCGCTCCACCAGGTCGCGCTCCTCTAGGCGCAGCAGGATCTTCGTGATGCCGCCCGAGGAGCGTCGCAACCGGTTGGTGAGGCGGCCCGGCGACTGCTCGTACGGCTTCCCCACCTGGCGCAGGGCGGCCAGCACGCCGTAGTCGCCGCGGGTCAGCTCGAAGGGCTTCAGGACCTCGTCCTGAAAGGCCTCGATCAGGACCCCGAGGCGGGCCAGGCGCACCATGGGCAGCAGACTGGACACGTCCAAATCCGGGTACTCGCGTCTCCAGGCCGCAGAGAGCTCGTCGATCCAGGAGGTCGGGGCGGCCATCAGGAGCAGTCTACGCACTTTTTTCTTACTGGCAAGATTCTCCGTCGAGAGAATCTTTCTAGTAAGAATCTTACCTGCGACACTATCGAACCGGGGCTCGGGGAACGAGCCCCCCAGCGTCAGGGGGCGCCCCGCATGACTGCAACCGACCCGGAAGGGGAGGGCCGCGGGGGTTTCTTTCGTAGAGGCGGGAGTTCGCCGTCGCTCCCGCGAACGCGCTTTACGCGTTGACCCTCGTCGTAGGCGATCTCCTCGATCCGGCCGATGGAGCCATCCGCTCCGTCGTCGGTGTCGATCCGAACGCGCCTCCCGGCGGCGTCACTCCAGCCGAACAGCCGACCAGAAGCGAGGAGATCCAAACAACGCTCGTTTCGGGGACGCGCAAGGTCCCGCGACGGGGCTAGCGGCTGGCGCAGGCGCGGCCGATTTCCTCGATGTGGCGGTGGTCCGTGCCACAGCAGCCCCCGAGTACGTTGAGGTGTGGCAGGCGTCGCATCAGCTCGGCGTACTGGCGTCCGAGTTCATGCGGATCGCCGTCGTCCAGCTCCGTGGCTTCGTCGAGCTCGGCGTGGCTGCGGGTGGAGGCGTTGGCGCGCAGGCCGCGCAGTCGCTCCACCCAGGGTGCGCCCGTCAGCGCCGAGTCGAAGTGCGTCGGGTGGGCGCAGTTGATCATGTAGTAGGCCGGCGCCCGATCCGTCTCGGCGTCGATCTGCTCCACGGCCTCGCCGAGGGGTTGGCCCGTGGGCAGCGTGCCGTCGGTCTCCACCGTGAGCGCGACCGCGGACGGCATCTGGGCCTCTCTGGCCGCGCGCGCCAGGCCCACCGCCTCCGGCGCGTTGGTCATCGTGATGGCGGTGACCAGGTCCGCTTCGGTCCCGGCGAACACGCCGATCTGTTCCGCGTGGTAGCGCTCCGCCTCCTCCGCGGTCATGGCGGCTCCGGGGTCGTAGCCGTCGCCCCGAGGTCCGACGCAGCCGCTGATCACCATGGGCGTGGCCGCCGTCTCGAGCTCGTCCCGCAGCGACACCAGCAGCTCGATCGCCGCCCGGTTGGCGTCGCGCAGTTGCTGCGGGCCGTAGCCGAGCTTGTGGCCCCAATCCGGGTTGGCGCGCCAGGTCGCGCTCTCCAGGATGAACCCCGTCCCCAGGTCGCGGGCGATGGATGCGTGCCGGGTGAAGTAGCGCCGCAGCGCGTCGCGACCCGACGGCGCTTCCAACAGCGGGAAGACGGCGAAGTCGGGCAGGTCGAGACCTTCCCGGAAGAGGAGCGTGGTCTCGATGCCGCCGTCGGACAGGAAGAGCCCGCCCTCCAGCTGGGGCAGCTTGTGTCGGTACTTGGCCATGGTCGATCCTCCTACCAGAGCTCGTCTGCGTAGCGGTCGGTGCCGGGGATCGTCGGGATGAACGGGGCGGCGTAGGTGACTTCGCCCAGACCGAGCGACGCGATTCGCTCGCCGTGGGAGGCGAAGAGAGCTTTCCAGCACTCCGCCGGCTCGCGGTCGAGGAAGTAGAGGTGGAGGCAGCGGCGGTCGAGCCCGGGAGGCCGCGGCACGTAGGCGGGTGCGTCGTCGGGCAGCGGGACGGGATCGAGGGCGATGCACAGAGCGGCTTCGGATCCCGGCAGCGTCGCGGGCAGGTACTCCTGGCGATACCAGCGGTCGAGTTCCTCGGCCGAGACGCCGGGGGCGCGATCGACCATCATCAGGGTCGTCCCCGCGAAGGGGTGCTCCAGCGCCAGCTCGGCGGGCACGCCGTCCGGGTCGCGAGATACGCTCCAGCGGTGCCGGTAAAAACCCGCTTGCGCGGGTCGGCGCGTAACGAGCATGCGGTCCTCGGCGATCAGCTGCCGGACCTGGCGCACCGCCCAGCTCTCTGCCTCCTGCTCGCGGCCCGCGAGGATCCAGTAGAGGGCCAGGTAGGATCCCTTCACGATGTCGTCGATGACGGGGGTCGTCTCCGGGTAGCGAAGTTCTTTCAGTGCCCGGGTCGCGACGAAGCGCCGCCCCGAGAAGAACCAGGGCCCGATCATGCAGCCCGAGTAGAAGTGATCGCGTTCGTACCAGCGATGGAACTCGACCTCGTGGCCCGGGCTGGGATCCAGCAAGCTCACCAGCACGCTGCCGAGGGCGACGGGCGGGATCGGTTCGTCCGAGCGGGTCGCACTGGATTCGAAGTCCATACCGATCTCCCGCCTCCGGCCGCTGGCTAGCGGCCTCCCGCCGACGC
The DNA here is from genome assembly GCA_022361175.1 of Pseudomonadota bacterium. Classification (GTDB taxonomy): domain Bacteria; phylum Myxococcota_A; class UBA9160; order UBA9160; family UBA4427; genus JAKSBN01. Next base: position 7,334 of record JAKSBN010000067.1, read on the forward strand.
GCGATCGGAGGCGAGGCCGGCGATCTCGTCGATCAGGGCGTCCCCCGCCATCAGCCGCGCGCAGCGCTCGCTGGTGTAGATACGCTCGCCGCCGAGCAGGCGGCCTTCGGCGAACAAGATGCCGATCACGCGGTGGGGCTCCACGGCCCCCCCGTCGACCGCTACGTGGATTTCGTACTCCTGGGCGACGCCCGTCTCACTGGCCCACTCGCCGAGCAGCCGGACGTCGCGGGTTCGGGGAATGAAGTTCGCGAAGAGATGCTCGTAGTAGCGTGTGACGGCGTCCCGCCCTTGCATGATCCAGCCCATCGGCTGCCACTCGTAGAAGGGGCTCGGCACCAGGGTGGCCATCGTGGCCTCCAGGTCGCGCTGGGCCTCGACGCGCGCATGTTGCGTCGCCAGTGCGACCATCGCCTCGACGCTCCAGCCAGCTTCCGTTGTCGGCACCATCGCCACCACTCCCGTCTTGGCCGCCCGCGCGGGGCGTTCCCGTTCACAGCCCAACGGACCGCCCAATGGACCGCACAATGGACAGCCCAACGGGAGGAACGAGCCTGCGAGGACCCGCGCACTTTGCGATGATGCCAGATCGGACCGCCGCTGGGGAAGCCACGCCAAAGGCCCACTTGGGGGGCGGCTTCTGATCGCTTCTGACCCGCTTCTGACCGATTGGATCACATCTCGGTCGACTCGCAGCCGCCGTGTCTGGATCCCGCGGACGGCCGCCGGAGGAAATGATGGCGCAGGGCTCTCCGGGGGTGGTTGTCTTCGGTACCGGCTTCGGCTGCTTCACCCACGTTCGCGCGCTGCGGAACGCGGGTTTCCGCGTTTGCGCCGTCGTCGGGCGCGACCCGGACAAGACGCGCCGGCGCGCGCGGCTGTTCGAAGTGCCCGAGGCCCTGGTCTCGGTCGAGGAGGCGCTCGCCCTTCCGGACGTCCAGGCCGTCACGATCGCCACGCCTCCCCATACCCACGCGGCGATCGCGCACCAAGCGATCGCGAAGGGCAAACACCTGATCTGCGAGAAGCCGCTGGCCCGCGACGCCGCCGAGGGCGAGGCCCTGCGCGCTGCGGCGGAGGAGGCCGGCGTCGTCGCGCTGGTGGGCACCGAGTACCGCTTCGATGCGGGGCAGGCCACCCTCGCGCGCTGCGTTGCCAGCGGTGCCATCGGCGAGCCCCGGCTCGCGACGGTGCTGCTCCACGTCGGCATCCTCGCCGATCGGGCGGTCGAGCTCCCGGACTGGTGGACGGATGCGAAGCAGGGGGGCGGATGGCTCGGAGCGCACGGCTCTCAGGTGATCGACCAAGTCCGGTTCACCCTGGGCGAGTTCGCCGC
>JAKSBN010000253.1 GCA_022361175.1 Pseudomonadota bacterium
ACGACGAACCCGGTGTCCTCGGTATGCGGAGTCTCGGCCACGAAGGCGGTTTCGACGCTTTCGGCCGGCGACTTGAGGAACGGGGTCCCCCGGGGCGGCGCCCTCAGGCGTCGGGGCCCGCCACCCAGACGGCCACCGCCCGGTCGAGCTCGTCGGCCGAGACGATGCCGACGTGCGCGGCCTCGATGTGGCCGTCGGGCCCGAGGACGTAGAGGCTCGGGAAGCCGAACGCGCCGTACTCCCGGGCCAGGGCCTCGTCGCCGAGCAGGACGGAGTACGCGATGCCGTGCTCCGAGGCGAAGGGCTCGACGACCTCGGCGCCCCGGGCGTCCACCGCCACCCCGAGCACGACGACCTTGTCACCCATGCGCTCCTGGAAGTCGTTGAGGACGGGGATCTGGTGGACGCAGGGGGCGCACCAGGTGGCCCAGAAGTCGATCACTACGGGCCGGCCGCGCAGCTCCGCGAGCGCGACCTCGCCGCCGCCGAGGCGCGGCAGCGTGAAGTCCGGCGCCGCGGAGGAGGCCGCCGGATCCGACTCGCCACCGCACCCGAGCGCGAGGAGCGCAACGGCCGCGATCCGGCGCGCGACGCCCCTCACAGGAGCCAGCTCTCCATGCGCTCGACGACCGTGTTCAGGAAGCCGAAGTAGTCGTTGAGCGCGGTCAGGTTGTTCGTGAGCACCAGCAGCCCGATCACGATCAGGAGCACCCCCGACACCCGCTCGACGGTCCGGAACTGGCTCTTCATGCGATCGAGGGTGCGCAAGAACCACTCGATGCTCCAGCCGGCCAGGAAGAACGGCACGCCGAGGCCGGCCGAATAGACCGCGAGCAGCGCCATCCCCTGCCACACGGTCTCGCGGGAGCCGGCGATCGTGAGGATGCCGCCGAGGATCGGCCCGACACAGGGCGACCAGCCGAACGCGAACGCCGCGCCGACCAGGTAGGTGCCGAAGAGGCTCCGCGGGTTCATGCGGCCATGGAAGCGGGCATCCCGGTACAGGAACGGGATGGGCAGCCAGCCGATGAGGTGGAGCCCCATGGCGATGATGACCAAGCCGGCGATCTGGCCCATGCCGACCTCGACCGGCCCGAGACTCCAGTGGAAGGTCAGCAGGAAGCGCCCGAGCGCCGTCGCCGAGGCGCCGAGCAGGATGAAGACGGTGCTGAAGCCGGCCACGAAGCCGGCGCAGCCGATCAGCACGCGCCGGCGCAGCTCGGCGCCGCCCGCGGCCTCGTCCCGCCGGAGCTCCTCGACCGTGACCCCGGAGATCAGCGACAGGTAGGCCGGCATGAGCGGCATCACGCACGGCGACAGCACGGAGATGAGGCCGGCCCCGAAGGCCGCCCCATAGGACGCCACGCTCACACCATCCGCCATCGGGAATAGGATGCCGACCGGGCCGCAGATGTGCCCATCCGCGGCCCGGGGCTCGTCGCGAGGGTCGGGCTAGAAGCCGATGTCCCCGCTGCCCTCGCTCGGCGGGCCCTCGGCCACGTTGCGCACGTCTTCGTGGTGCTGGCTGCGGCCGATGAACTCCGGGCCGCCCTCGCCCCGGAGCATCGCCGGCGTGATGACGTAGTCGCCGCGCAGCGACGCGTCCCAGATCGGCTTCGCGCTCGCGTCGTCGCCGCCCGAGAACACCCAGGCCAGGCCGCCGATCAGCGAGCCGCCCAGGGCGTAGATCATCTTGGCCGGGCCGTAGACGAGGCTGCACAGCGCGGCCCCGCCTCCCTGCACGAACTGCTGGCCGGTCGTGCCCTCGGCGCTGGCCGCCATCGGCGCGAGCGCGAAGGCCGTCGCCAGGACCGTGGCGACCGCGATCCGCCGCGCAGACCTCTTCCGATTCACCATTGGTGATTCCTCCCGGCGGTCCGCCCGTCCGAGCCGACCGCCCCCCATCAACCCATCGGGAGAGAGTGTCCGGGGTGTCGGGCCCGCGGTCAACTCGCCGCGTCGGCGGTGTCGGGCCCGCGGTCAACTCGCCGCGTCGGCTGCGGCGGGCGAGTCCAGGACCAGCGTCACGGGGCCGTCGTTCACGAGGGAGACCGACATGTGCGCCCCGAAGCGGCCGGTGGCCACGCGCACCCCCGCCTCGGCGGCGAGCTCGCCGACCCGGGCCACGAGCGGCTCGGCCATCTCCGGCGCGGCGGCCCCCACGAAGGACGGCCGGCGGCCCTTGCGGGCGTCGCCCAGCAGCGTGAACTGGGAGACGACGCAGAGCTCGCCCCCGGCCTCCACGAGCGAGCGGTTCATCCGGCCCGCGTCGTCCGGGAAGATGCGCAGGCCGACGAGCTTGGCCGCCATCCAGCGCGCCTCGGCCTCGCCGTCGCCGCGGGCCACGCCGACCAGCGCGAGCATGCCCGGGCCGATGCCGGCCACGGACTCCGCGCCGACGTCGACGCGCGCCTCCCGCACCCGCTGGACCACCGCGCGCAAGGTCAGAAGGCCCTTCGTTCCGTCGGGCGCCCCACGCTTCAGATCTCGTCCTGCTCGGCGAAACGGCCCTTGTACGTCGCCGCGCCGTGGGTCCGCAGCACGACGATCTGGCAGATCCGCACGCCGGCGTGGATCTCGAGGGGATGGCCGCCCACGTTGCTCATCTCCAGCACCTGGCGGTTAGATACGCCGGGCTGCACGAAGGCGGACGTCACGTGGACGGTGAGCCCCAGGCGCGCGAAGCGGCTGCGCCCCTCCAGGAAGCCGCACAGCGTGGGCGGGAGCGAGATCCGCTCGCGCGTGATGCCGTGGATCGTGCTCCCGGGCTCGAGCACGTACGAGTCCTCGAGGCGCTCGATGCGCGTGTGATCGCGGAAGTCGGTGTCCTCGCCCAGGTCGATGGGCTCGCCTCCGCGCTCGATCACGCGGATCTCGTTCCCCAGCGTGA
>JAKSBN010000485.1 GCA_022361175.1 Pseudomonadota bacterium
GGCCGGACTTTCCCACCCGACGGGAAGCGAACAGCGTATAGAGGCCTTCGTTCGCGCCCACGTCCACGAAGTTCCCGCCCACTTCGAGGATCTCACTCAGCAACGCGAACTCGTTGGGCTCGTACGAGCCCGTGACGAACAGGCAGCGGCTGAGATCGGTTCCGAGACGAGTTCGCACGGAGAGTCTCTCGAACCAAGGCAGCCGCACACTCGGGTAGCCCAACAGGACTCCCTGCTCCCAGAGGCGCTTGCGCCGGGCCAAGCTCCGGGTCGGCGACTCCTCGCCGATGCCAAAATACCAGCCGGGAACCCGGACCAGCTTCGGCCGGCGCGCGAGCAGCCTCACGGCAACGCGCAACCACGCCCGTCGCAGGGCCTTCATCCCTCCCCCGCCGGACGGGCGAGCCGATCCAGCAAGGAAGTACCCTGGCTCCCCACCGACTCCAGGTACTGATCCGCCACTTCGGCGGCGGGCCCGGTCGCACGCACCCGTCCCTGGTCCAGCCAGGTCACCCGATCACAGATCCGGCTCGTCGTCTTGAGGTCGTGGGACACGAACAGAATCGTTGCACCCGCGCCGCGCAGCGCTGCAATCCGGTCGAGGCAACGCTCCTGAAAAGCGGCGTCCCCGACCGCCAGCACTTCGTCGACCAGCAGCACTTCGGGGTCCGCGTGCACCGCCACGGAAAATCCGAGTCGCGACTGCATCCCCGACGAGTAAGTCTTGAGCTCCTGGCGCCGGAACGCCTCGAGCTCGGCGAACTGAATCACGTCGTCCAGCCGCTCCTCGATTTCCCGCCGCCGCAGGCCCAGGAGCACTCCGTTCAGAACCGCATTCTCGTCCCCACTCAGGTCGGGGACGAATCCCACGCCGAGCTCCAGCAGCGGGGAAACGCGTCCGACGACCTGGACCTGGCCGGCTGTCGGCCGCAAGACCCCGCCGATGATGCCCAGCAGGGTGCTCTTGCCGGCCCCGTTGCGCCCGACGATCCCGTGCGTCTCACCGCGCTCGACGACCAGGCTGACGTCGTCGAGCGCCAGGAACCGGGCAGCGCGGGCCCTCCTCAGGACGTGGATCGGACTGAAGAGCGCCTCCTTCAAGCTCGTGTGAAGGTGCTGCTGGGGCGTGAAGACCTTGCGAACGTCCTGGAGTTGGATCGCGACGTCGCTCACACAACCTCCGCGATTCGCCAGCCTACCTTCCGGTGCACGGGGAGCGCCACGATCGCCGTCCCCACGGCCCACGCGGCCGCGGGGAGCAGGAAACTGCTCGTGACGCCCTCCATCGCCAACTCGCGCCAACAGATCATCAGCGGAGCCACCGGATTCGCCAGCAACAGCCACTGGAGGTCGGGAGGATACATGTCATGGGGAAACAGAATCGGAGTTAGGTAGAAGAGCAGCAAGAGCCCGACGCGCACCAGCTGGCCCACATCCCGCAGTACCGCGGTGACGGATCCCAGCAGCGTGACCAGAGCGATGGTCTGAACCGCCTGAATCACGATCAACACGGGGAAGCCGACCAGCCAGATCGGCGGCGGCGGCCCCCCCGTGGACCAGTAGACGAGACCGGCCAGCACGGGCACCGTCACCAGAAAGTGCGTCAGGTCGCCCAACACCACCGCGGTGGGAATGGCGAGCCGGGGAAACGGCAGCTTCTTGATCAACTGGCCGTTGGCGATGAACGCGTAGGAGCCCTCTCCGATCGAATTGAGAAACCACTGCCACGGAAACAGCGTGGAGAGAATGAAAACGGGATAGTTCTCGATGTCGATCCGCAGCACGCGGCGGAAGGCGACATGTAGGACGAACGCAAACGCCAGCGGGTTGGCCAGCGACCAGATGACCCCCAAGCTCGTGCCGCGGTAGCGGAGCTTCAGCTCCTTCTGGACCAGGACCAGGATCAGGTCCCAGACATAGCCCAACCGCCCCCGCATCAGTCCGCCTTCAGCAGAGACACCAGTCGGTCGTTGTCGAGGGGCTGGCGCGCGGCAATGAAGACGGCTCGAAGCGGGTGCCCGTCGCGCGTTGAAGCCAGGTCATCCCGCCAGTCCACTCGAAAATCGGGGTGGTCGGGGGGCTCAGCGGGCGCGTAGACGTGGGCGAAGCCGGCCGCGCGCAACGCCATCACCACGAAGCTCGGAGTCGGCCGACAACCGACTTGGTGCGGAGTCTGGTTGTAGGCGGCGGTCTCCTCCTCCATCACGACCAAGGGTCGGCGGCCGTCGGCGACGATCGTAGAAAGTAGCATCAGATCGGTGCAGACCGAGGCCATGCGTTGGATCGCGCGCCAGGGATTCTCGAGGTGGTGCAGCAGCCCGTAAGAGAACAACACTTCGAAATCCCCGAGCGCTCCGAAGTCGTCCCGCTCGACATCGAAAACGCGTCCTTCCAGATCGGGATAGAGCTCCTGCATCCACTCCACGTTCCGCTCGCGTGCCTCGAGACACAGTACCTGGCAGGACCGCTCCACGAAGAACTGAGCCAAGTGGCCGGGACCGGCGCCCACGTCCAGAACCCGCCGCCCTTCGAGCGGCAGGCCCAGGGACCCGAGATGGCCCATCCGCGCGCGATTGATCTCCAACGCGGCTTCCTTGTCGAAGTCCTCGACACCGCCGCCCGGAGAAACCTCGAACGTTTGGCTCGGCCGCGCGCTCAAGGTGACGGGCGATGGGCGCGGGGACGTCGCCCTCTCGGGCGCAGCCGTCGTCGCGGTGTCGGCGGCCCCCGGGCTCCCGACGCGGCGAACCAGACGCCAAAGTGGGGCGACACGCCGCACGGCGGGGGCGAGTGGGCGCAACCAGCGGTGAGAGGCGGGGGCCGTGGCCAAACGTCGCAGCCACAGCACGGGATGTCCGACCCGGTGGCGGCGGAGCCCAGAGCGACCGAGCACGTGGGTCGCGTTCAAGGACGAGAAGATGAACTCCTCGCCACCCATGAGCTCTTCGTTCCTCAACCAGTCCGGCTGCGGGACGCTGGTCTCCGTATGTTGGGGGTCGTGGGAGTAGTCGTGATTCTGGTGGACGTTGAAGACGCGCTCCGTGGCCTCCACCACGGGAATCCCCCGCGCCCGCGCCTGATAGAGGATTCCACTGTCCCAGCGACCTCGACCTACGGCGAACGGCGGAAGTGGCTCCGCGCCCCACGCGCCACGGGAAAAGACGAAGAGATCGACGCCTCCGAAGCGCGGCTCGAGTCTTCCCCGCTCGCGTGCTTCGCGCACCAACGTCGCCTCCCAATCGGCGCGCTTGAAGTCCCACTCCCGTTCGAGATCGAGATTCCAGCGCCGCGCGGTCAGCAGAAAGCGCGGGAAGTGCGCCGCCGTTTCGGCCGCCGCCGCCTCCAGCCCCGAGGTCAGCATGATGTCCGCGTTGACGAGCGCGATCCAGTCGCCACGCGCCTCCTTCTCGGCCACCTCGACCAACCCCGACAGTACCGGCGTCCCGGACTCCGTCCGCTCGACGTCCGGTACTTGGCGCAAGCCCAGTGCCAGGCAGGTCTCGGCCACACCCGGCTCGTTGCCCACCACCAGAATCTCTGGACGCGGCTCGATCGCCGCCCAACTGGCCAGGGCGTTGCGTTGGATCCGAGTGGAGCGGCCTTGAAACGGCTTGCAGGTGGTAACGAGAGTGAGACGCGAACTCATCGGGGCCCGGCGGTGGCACAGAGATGCCATCCCGCCTGCTGCTCCAGCCACCGAAACGTCACCTCGGGCATGGCTTCGAAGTACCAGACCTTCCTGTACTCGTGACGAACGTACTCGGAAATCCGCCACGGAAAGATGTGGTCCACGAACATCTCGCGCGGCTCGAAGCCCGTCCCTCGCAGCAGCTGCCCCAAGCTGGCGCGCGAGTAGCTGTACGTCACGGGGCAGCCGCTCTGCGCCTCGGAACTACGGGCGATGATCCGGTCCAGATCCCAGAAGCGGAAGCGTCCTTCCGTGCACAGGAGCCAGAAGACCTTCCAAGACCAGCGGTAGTACATCATGATCTTGAGCATCGACTCCGGACCCAGATAGCGACGGAGCGAGCGCAGCGCGGCGGCGGGGTCGGGCGTGTGGTGGAGGACGCCGAAGGAATAGACGAGATCGTAGGGCCGGGGCGGCACGAAGTCCGCCAGCTGCTCGGCGTTGGCCTCCACGAAGTCGATGCGATCCTCGAGGCCGAACACCTTCGCTCGCTGCCGAGCCACTCCCAGCGACTCCGACGACAGATCGACGGCCGTGACTTTCGCCCCGGCGCGCGCGAAGTTCATGGTGTCGGTGCCGATGCCGCAGCCCACCTCGAGCACGCGTTTGCCCGCCCAGGACGGAAACTCCGCAAAACCGGGAATGTGGGGCTCCACGAAGTACTTCCGCTGCTCGACCTCGTCGAAGTACTCCTTGGTACCAAGGGGCTTCGGCGAGTGGCGGATATTGCACGGCCGCGCGTTCCAGTACGCGCGAACGTCGTCCACGCTCCGGTCCTGGAAGGCTCTGGCCATCGGCCCCTCTCAGCGCCCGGGGCCCACGCCGAGGCGCACGAGCCCCGGCGCCTGCTCCCGCGTCAGCACACCCCAGCAATCGAAGACGACCTGCTCGGCCTGGTACCCCAGTTTCGCGAACTCGGGCCAGGGGGTCGCCAGCACGACGGCGTCCTTTCCCTCGATCGCCGCATCGGACGACTCGGCGTACTTGAACCCGTCCCCGAGCTCGGCGCGCGCTCCCTCGAGTGCCATCGGATCGTACACGGTGACTTCCAACCCGCTCTGTTTCAAGAGCTTGGCCACGAAGACCCCCTGTGAGCGCTCGACCACCGGCGTGTCGGGCTTGTAGCTGAGTCCCAGCACCGCCACGCGCCCCCCCTCCCCCACGGCGTCGCAGGCCATGTGCGCCACGTGGCGGGCCGGGTCTTCGTTGGTGGCGTCGGTGGCCTCCGCCAACTGGAAGGGCGCGCCGAGCTTGCGGGCTTGGAACAGCAGGGCCCGGTTGTCGCGCGGGAAGCAAGGGCCGCCGAAGCCCAGTCCCCCCTTCAGGTACTTCGCGCCGATGCGGGTGTCGCGGCCCAGAGCCCTCGTCACGACGTCGACGTCCCCGCCAGGTAGCTTCTCGCAGAGCCGGGCCAAGGAGTTCGCGTAGGTGATTTTCATCGTCACGTAGGTGTTCACGGCAAGCTTCGCGAGCTCGGCGTTCACGATGTTCATGTGTTCGAGGGGCGGTTCCGTCTCGAGGACCCGCTCGTAGATTCCCTCCACCAGACGCGCCGCCACCTCGTCGCTGGCACCCACCAGGACCATGTCGGGGTACAACAGATTGCGCACGACATTGCCGAGCGCGATAAACTCCGGGTTGTAGACGAAACCGAAGTCCTCGCCACAGCGCTTGCCGCTCTCCTGTTCGAGGCGGGGGATCAACTCGCCTTCGCACGCACCGGGAAGCACGGTGCTCTTCATGACGACCAGGTGGTAGCCGTCCTTCTCGCGCAGAGCCCGGCCGATCTCGGAGCAGGCGTTCAGGGCGAAGCGGAGGGAATAGCTGCCATCGCCATCGCTGGGCGTCGGGACGACCAGCAGCGATGCATCGCTCGCCAGCACGGCCTCGCGCCCGTCGAGCGTCGCGCCAATGCGTCCCTCGCTCAGGTCGAAGAGTTCCTGGAGACCCGGCTCGAGGACGGGCGCCTCCCGGCGAGCAACCTTCTCGACGGAAATCGCGCTCACGTCCACGCCAATCACGTTGAAGCCCCGGCTCGCCAGCGTTCCCGCCACCACCGAGCCGAGCTTGCCGAGGCCGTGGACCGAGATGTTCTCGACCGCAGCGAGCTCCTCCACAGCCTTGTTCATGCCGCTTCCTCTCCCCCGTGTAGCGACTCGGGCAGGGTCTCCTTGGCCAGACCCCAGTCCACGTCGTTGTAGAGCACCGGTTCGCCGGTCTTCAGGCTGGACTCCCACACCTCTGCCAGCAACGCCGTGTCGATCCAGGGCTTCTCGCCGAACGTGCGCAGCCGATCCTGGACATCGAGAGCCACCCAGGAACGACCGTGTTCGATGTGATACATGCGCGCGGGTCGGCGCAAGACACGCTGACGACATCCCGACGCCACCGCCATATAGCAAAGCAGCGAGTCGAGGTGCATCGACCAGATCGGCATCTCGGGATAGCCGCGGAGCCGCTCCCAGGACCGACGGCTCAACAGCGTGAAATCGCCACACCCGTTGGTATGAACCTGAGGAATGGGACGCAAGGCAGCTTGCAGGGTCCACAGCACGCGGATCGCCACGAAGACCGGCCAGGCCAGAGTCCGCGCCAGGGCGTGGCGGGTGAACTGAAACAGCGGGCGACCCACGTCCTCGCGCAGCGTCTCCAAAGGACGCCTCTGAAAACGCGAAACGAAGGATCGGTAGGCCTCGGCGATGCGCCAGGGGTTGAGGACGCGAGCCAGCACGCCCAGCGCGACCGCAACGACCCCTGCGACGCGCCGCAAGCCCCGCCAGGCGAGTCGGAAGAGCCGGACGCCGAGTGACGCCAACCACACGACCGGTCGGCTGAGAACACGCGCGACGGCGCGCAGACGTCGCCACCAGCGCACGCCGAAGTTCCACGTCCGCTCGGCGACCCGCTCGTACAAGGCATCCAGATGACGCGCGATGCGGCGCCCGAACTCGGACAGCGTGTCCTCCCGGAAGTGACCCGAGACGCGCCCACACCAATCGGCGAACGACCTCACGGTGGGAAAACGCCGTGCGGTCCGCCCCAGCGAACCGAGTACGCTTGTCGGGCTGGGGAGCCCCCGCACCCAACGCCACACGTCCCGGACCACGGCGCGAACGTCCACCCCCTCACGGGCGAAGCGACCGATGGCCTCGGCCAGGCTCCGACGACTGGGCAGGCCTCTCACGAAGCCGTCGCTCGCTCGATACGCGTTGTGCAGAGCGCGGCCGAACGCCGCCAGCAGGCGTCCCGCGTCGGCCACTCGTCCACGCAGCCAGCGGGGATTCAAGACACCCCAGTGTGGATGGCGCAGGAACTCCGCAAAGCGGCTCTGGCGAAAGCTCTCGCGCCGCCTGCGAAGCCAGAGATCGAGCCCGTACAGGTGCACGCGACCCGAGTGGTAGCTGCCCCAGCGCGTGTGGATGCGAATCACGTTCCGGCGACACCAGGCCAGCTGCTCTTCCACGGAAGCATCGACCGGCACGTCGGCCTCCACGTCGATGCGATCGAGCCGGTAGAGCGTGTTCTCGTCTAGCTCGCTCGAGGCGAGAAACTCGATCAGCTCTTCGGTAAAGAGGAGATCCGGGTTCGTCGCCAAGACGAACCGACCGCGCGCCCGGCGAATGCCCACGTTCTTCGCGATCATCTGGAACAGTGGGATCTCGGACGCGTTCGGGAACCGACGGTGCAGCTCCGGCGGCACCTCGACGTAGCGAACGGGAAAACCAGACCAGTGTTCGCGAAGCGGGAGCGCGTCCGCGAGCCGGGGCCCCGACGGCGGATTCCATTCCACCACGATCAGCTCGCCCAGCAGCCCGTGGCGACGCGCCTGCGAGACCAAGGCGTCCGCGAAGACACGGAAGCGCTCCAGCATGGCGCCGCCGTGACCATCGTTTCGGCTGGTGACGACAACGCTAAGGCGGACTTCCCCCATCCGTTCTCGCGTCTCCCCCCAAAGGCCCCGCACTGGCCGTTCCGCGCCGCCGTGCGGACGGCCCCCATCCTACGGCTTCGGGAGGGAAACGCAAACCGGAAATGCCAGGAAGAACGGGGCGCCAGAGGGGTATGTCTGAGACGACGTCGCAACCCGTTGGGGCTCCTCGACGCGGCCTGAGCGGTCGCGAAGGGTACTGCGCCAGACGCGTCGCGCTGGCGCAGAGCAACCTCACCGTCGGCGATTTGGTCGGAAGTCGGCGCCGCATCCGGGAGTCCGCCGACCAGACCGCCGCCGTTCGTGTCGACCTGGTGATATTCCCCGAACTGGGTTGTACTCCCCGAGATGGCCCTCACGGGTTATCCACCATTCGACCTGCTCGCGCGCCAGGGCCTCGTTCGCGATCGGTCGCCCAGCTCGAGTCACGGCTCCCGCGCCAGAAAACCTCCCCCCTTCCCCTCGCCGGCCCGGTCCGCCAGACTCCAGGCAAGCGCCGCGGGGGCGCCGGGCGGGAGCGGAATGAGAGCGTTCGTATTCCTGGACCGCGACGGCACGTTGGTGCGCGACGCGGGCTACCCCCACCGCATTGCCGACTACGCCCGGCTTCCGGGGGTGAGCGAGGGACTGCGCCAGCTCCAGGCGGCGGGCTACGGCTTGGCCATCGTGACCAATCAGAGCGGTATCGGCCGGGGATACTTCTCGGAGTCCGACTTCTGGACCTTTCAGAACCACTTGGTCCAGGATCTGGGCCGCGAGGGCATCACCATCGAGCGAACGTTCTTTTGCCCCCACCACCCCGATGCGGGCTGCGGCTGCCGCAAGCCGGAGCCCGCCCTGCTCCATCGCGCCCGGGCCGAACTCGGCGCAGACCTGACAAAGAGCTGGGTCATCGGCGACACTTTCCGGGATGCGGCGCTGGCCGAGCGCTCCAGGTGTCGCGGTGCGATTCTCGTGGGGCGCGCGGAAGCCTCGGGCGAGACGCCCCGGGTCGCGGATCTGGCCGAGGCGGCCCGTTGGATCCTACGCGCCGCCAGCCCGCCGGACGGCCCGCGAAGCGCTGTGGCGTAGCCTCGGGATTGCAGCGGCCGACAGGAGAAAAAACGGTGTCCGACCTCGACCTCGACGCCTTCTTCGCCCGAGAACTCGACGATCACGAGCGCGTGGTGGCCGCGACCCGCGCGAATCTGGCGGCGCCCTTCCGTCGACTCGCGAGTCTGGCCAGCGACTCGCTACGCAAAGGCGGCAAGCTCATGTTCTTCGGCAACGGCGGCAGCGCCGCCGATGCGCAGCACCTGGCCACGGAGTTCGTCAGCCGCTATCGCCTCGACCGCGAGCCCCTGCCCGCGCTGGCGCTCACCACGGACACCTCGGCGCTCACCGCCATCGGCAACGACTACGGATTCGAACAGCTCTTCGCCCGTCAGCTTCGGGCCCTCGGCCGGCCGGGAGACGTCGCCATCGGCATCTCCACTTCGGGGCAGAGCCCCAACGTGCTGCGCGGCCTCAAGGCGGCCCGCGAGCTGGGGATCGTGCCGGCGGCCCTCACGGGTCGCGGCGGCGGCGCGCTGGTCGACCTCGCGGACCCGATTCTGATCGTTCCGTCGGACGTCACCGCGCGGATCCAGGAGATGCACATCACCCTGGGCCAGATGCTGTGCGCCGCGGTGGAGCAGTCGCTGGGCCTGGTGCCGACCTGACCCGCCGGTAAGCCAGGGCGGTCCCCTTCGCGGGAGCCCGAACCCGAGGGACGCGTGTCCGAGTTCGATCCTGAGAAACCCTGCCCGGCGCCGCGGGCCGCAACAGCGGATGCGGAGGCCGAGGCCGAACGGGTCGCGGCCTTGCGGCGCGGAGAGAACGGCGCCTTCGACGAGCTGGTGCGCCGGCACGGACCGAAGCTCTTGGCCGTCGCCCGACGCATCCTGCGCGACGAAGAGCTGGCGCGTGACTGTGTCCAGGAGACCTTCCTCTCCGCCTACCGCGCCATCGACCGCTTCGAAGAGCGTTCGACGCTCTCCACTTGGCTCCACCGCATCGTCACCAACGCCGCTCTCATGAAGCTGCGGGCGCGGCGCGGGCGACCGGAGGAGCCGTTGGACGGCCGCGAGCCCATGTACGACCGCTACGGCTTCCGCGTGGGCCCGATTCGCGCCAACGCGCTCACGCCCGAAGAGCTTCTGCAGCGGAGCGGAACGCGCGAACGCGTGCGCGAGGCCATCGACCAGCTGCCGGAAGGGCACCGCACCATCTTGATGCTGCGGGACCTGGACGGCTTCACCACGCGCGAGGCCGCGGAGCTCTTGGGCATCTCCACCGGCGCCGCCAAGGTGCGCCTGCACCGAGCCCGCACGGCGCTCAAGGAGTCGCTCGCGCCGCTCTTCGAGGAGGAAGCCTAGTGCGCGACCGTTACCTAAAGCTCCTCCTGCGCTTCCGCGGCAACCGCGAGCCGGGCCCCCTGAAGCGGCGAATCGGCTCCTGGATGCTGCGCAACCTGCCGGGACAGCTCACCTGCACCCAGTTCGAGGCCTTCGTGATCGACTACCACGAGGGCGAGCTGCCGGAGCGGCAGCGCGCGCAGTTCGAGCTGCATCTGAAGCTCTGCCCCATGTGCGCCGTTCACTTCGACGGCTACGTGCGGACGGTGGCTCTCGGCAAGGCCCTCTGCGAGGACGAAGACCGGCTGCCCGCCGACATGCCGGAGGAGCTGGTTCAAGCCATCGTCTTGGCGCGGGACGCGCCCTAGCGTCCACGGCCCGGACTACTCCTCGCACCACAGGTCGATGGGGTCGGTGCGCACCTCGCCGTGGCCCTCGGGACTCTGGACGATGGCGAAGATCTCCTGGTGCGGGCCGCCCTGGCGCGCGGGCACTGGTCGCGGACGGATGCGGAGGCTCTGGGCGCGCTGATTCCAGATCTGCGGGGCGCCGAGCTCCAAGCCGTCGCAGCTCGCCTCTACGACGCCTACGGCGAGGCCGCCGTCACCGCGGAGATGGAGCCGCCCCTCTTCTGACCGCTCTCCAGTCGGCGTCCCGGCCGGCCGAAGGAGCCCGGAGCGGCCCGGTGCCGCGCCGAGGAGCTCGCCCATGGAGACCTTGATCGACCACCCGCTGTGCCGGATCGACAAGACCGAGGACGGCATCCTCGATGCTCGCGTCCACGGCATCGCGGATGACGACGACGTGCGGGAGTTCTTCGAGCAGTTCCAGGCGGTGATCGAGGCCGAGGCTCCCGTGAGATTCTTGATCGACGCCTCGGGTCTCGTCGACTCCAGCCTGGCGGCCCGCTGGCGCCTGGCCGGAATCATGAAGGGCAATCGCCGCTTCATCGACCGCACGGCCGTCTACGGCATCAGCCCGAACCTGAAGGTCGTGCTCCGGATCATCCTCCGCACGAGCGGCCGGACCAACGTCGGCGTATTCGATACCCGCGCCGAGGCCCTGGACTCCCTCCGCAAGCCCGATCGCGACTAGCCGTCGCCGCCGTCCTCGGCGCGCGACTCGAAGCGGCGCCGATAGCTGCGGAGCGGGAAGAAGGCCAGCCACACGCTGGTCCCCGAGACGACGTTCGTGAGGAAGGAGAGGACCACGACTTCGGGCGCCATCAGGTTGCCGTCCAAGAAGGCGTAGCGGCAGAAGATGTTGACGTTCGAGACCGTGACGGCTGCGCCGGCGAGGCCCCAGAGAAAGAAGCGGTTCGCGACGAGCGGATCGGCGAGGCCCAGCCGCAGGCGCTTGCGCATGAGCGCGTAGTAGCGGAGCGACTCGTAGGAGGTCCAGGTGACGGCCAGGGTGCGACCGGCGTAGGACAGCCAACCGAAGAAGCCCACCGGCTTGTGCGCCACGAGATCGCCGGCCAGTCCCTGTCCGAGCAGGCCCCCCCACCCGGCCAGAGCCGCCGCGACGACGATGCCGCCGACCCAGGGACGGTTCGGGTAGAAGACGCGCCAGTTGAACGTGTAGAGACACAGCGAACCCGCCACCACCAGCGAGATGCCGACCGTCCAGACCAGGCCCGCGGTCTCGGGCGAATCGGCCGCCATGTTCTTCGCCGCAATGAGCACGGGAAAGGAGAGCGTGTTGAGGATGCCGGAGGCGCCGATGGCCAGCTCCGGAACCTCCCGCGTGCGCCACCACATGCGAAACAGCCGCACGCCGATCACCACGTTCACGACGAGCGAGAGGACGGGTCCCATGAGCAGCACGCCCTGCAGCACCGTTTTCTCCCCCCTCGGCGACTCTGGAGGAATCGCCCCAGCGCTCGCCGAGGTTTCCATCGGCACCCCGCCGAGCTTGGCTTAGAGATCGTTGGGGTACCGGCTCAACTCGCATGCCGAGAGCGACTTTCTCTGCGTGGCTGTTGCGACAAATCACGTACGGAGGTGGGCATCGCGGGCACCTGCCGGTCGCCAGGCGATCGAAAATTCGACCGATTCGACCGCTCAAGACGAAAGGCATCGCCTGCGTCGCTCGTCGAGCGCCGAGATGCTGCGAGGTTTCGCTGTCCTCAGTGTTCGCCGAGCAGCGGTTCCAGTTGCAGCGAGTAGACGAGTTGGTGCCGCGACGGGCGCTCCATCTGCCACTCGAGCATGCGCCCTTCCAGACTCGAGCCGACGCTCGAGCGGGTGAACTGGTTCAAGAAGCCCTCCGTCGCCAAGGCCATGGCCTCGGAAAAGGGCTCGGTGCTCTCGTAAAGGAGTTGCAGCCGATCGCGCTGCTCATCGTGCTCGACGCTCACGTGCACGAAGTCGTAGAGCATGTCCGTCAGCCGAACCGTCACCCGCGTCCGCTTCAGGAGGGACGCCAGCGAACGGTCTCCGCCCCCGTGAGCGGAGTCGACGAAGGACCGATACGTGTCGGCTTCCAGCAGTCGCGCGGCAGCGTCGCCGCCGAACCGCAGCATGTACGACCGCCGCCGCTCGCCGTCGAGGTTCCACAACGCGTCGAGCAGCTCCCGGTAGGGTTCCAGGGGGTACCACTGGATGATCTGGAGCTTTTCCTCGAGCAGTCCCAGCGCCTCGGCGGACACCTGGACTTCCAGCTCCTCGGACGAGATCTTCCCGTTGTCCAGGCAGGCTTGGACCGACTCCACCAGCGCCTGAAGCAGCGTTCCTTTGACGCGAGCCGTGGGCATGGGGGATGACCTCTCGTTGTCGTACCTGGCTCTCCAAGCTATCGGGCAGTTCCGCACGCGCCTGTAGACGAAGGATGTGGAGAGCGCGGTCGGGCCTGGATCGCCCCTACGGAGTTCAGCCCCCGCCCAAGCGCGCGAACACGGCCTCGGGCGAGTCGACGGTCGGTGCGTCCTCGGGCAGCTCCCCGCGGATGGCCGCGCAAACCGCGGCCCCCTCGTCCACGCCTCGCTGCGAGAGCTCGCCGGGCAGGACGCGCTCGAGCACGACGCTCATCTGCTCCTTCGTAACGCCCGAGGGCTCCAGCCCGGCGCTCTTGAGCGCCAGCCGCACCGTGCCGCGCGCCTCCAGTCGATCCAGCGAAGTGCGCTGCTCCAACTGGGTGCACACGCTCTCGAAGACCGTCGTCGCACTCACGAGGCGCTCCCCGCGTCCGGAATGGAGAGTCGCTTGCGATACCAGCGCGGCGGGAAGAACGTCAGCCAGTACAGGCTGACGGTGAGCATGCCGAAGGCCGCCGTCACCACGAGCGACAGCTGCGTCGCCGGATCCGCCATCACGGCCTCTCCGGCGGTGAGAATCCCGGGGACGTTGACCGACCAGATCGCGGCCGTGCCCATCAGGGACGCCAGGCCCCAAAGGAGGAACCGATTCACGACCAGCGGCTGTGCCAGCCCCAGGGCCAGTCGACGGCGCCCCTGGGCGTAGTGGCGCAGGGACTCGGCCGACATCCACAGCTGGTAGGTCCCGGTCACGGAGAGAGTCCACCAGTAGTAGGGACCGTAGTTCAGCGGCGGGTGGCCGGAGAGGAGATCCGCGCCCGCACTCAGCCAGAGCACCGCGCCCATCGTCCCAGCCAGGCCCTTGGCCCAGGTCTCGTGAGGCCGGAAGACCGACAGGATGAAGGCGAGGATCGCCAGCACGCCCAGGTTGTGGCAGAAGGCGCCCAGGAGCCACAAGGCATACGCATACGAGAGGTTCGCTCGGTCCGGGGCGATTTCGCCCAGCATCGCGGCGATGACCATCACCATGTAGCCGCAGCCGGAAGTCAACATGATGCCGAGGCCCAAGCGACGCTCCGGGGCGCCACCCGTCCGGCGTGCGAGAGCCAGCAGGCGAATCCCGATCGCGATCCCCAGAGTTCCGAACGCGATCGTCGACAGGGCGTAGAGCGATCCCACGAGCGCCACGGATCCCCCCTTCGCGTCCGTTCTCGGCACGACGAGGTGTGGACCTTAGGACGAAAGGGAGATCGCCCCACCGCGACGGGGAGGAACCTCACGGAGGGCCCGCGCTCGAGACGCGGGGCCTGGTGGGCGTGACAGGACTCGAACCTGTGACCCCCTCCTTGTAAGGGAGGTGCTCTAGCCAACTGAGCTACACGCCCGACCGGGATGGAGAGTAGGAGATACGGCGAGTGCGGGGGAAGCGGACGCCTAGTTGATGCCCGCCGGGTGGGGCACCTCGGGCACCTCGGCCGTGGGGCGGGCGCCGGGCACTTCGTAGATGTCGTCGATCTCGTGGTAGCCGTCCTGGAGGAAGGCCGAGGGGTCCGGCACCGCCAAGGCGTGGGAGAGCACCTCGTCCATGTGCTCGACGCGGATGATCTCCAAGCTCTTCTGGATCTTGGCCGGAATGTCCTTCAGGTCCTTCTCGTTCTCCTTGGGGATCAGGACCTTGCTGACGCCGCCGCGGTGGGCCGCGATCAGCTTCTCCTTGAGGCCACCGATGGGCAGCACCCTGCCGCGCAGCGTGATCTCGCCGGTCATGGCCACGTTCGCCCGCACCGGCACGCGGGTCAGCGCCGACGCGATGGCCGTGGCGA
>JAKSBN010000300.1 GCA_022361175.1 Pseudomonadota bacterium
AGGCGCGCCTCGGTGTAGCGGTAGGCGGCGGCCGGGTCGCCGTCGATCGAGCCGAAGTTTCCCTGGCCGTCCACCAGCGGGTAGCGGAGCGAGAAGTCCTGGGCCATCCGCACCATGGAGTCGTAGACCGCGGTATCGCCGTGGGGGTGGTAGTGCTTCAGCACCTCGCCCACGACCCCGGCGGATTTCGAGTAGGCCCGGCTCGAGACCAGCCCCTCCTCGTTCATGGCGTAGAGGATGCGCCGGTGGACGGGCTTCAAGCCGTCGCGCACGTCGGGCAGCGCGCGGCTGATGATGACCGACATCGAGTAGGCCAGGAACGAGCTCCGGACCTCTTCCTCGATGTTGATCGGCGGGTGCGCCGGTCCTTCCGGCGGCGTTCCGCCTTCGGGGTTCTGGTTGGGGTCGACCGGTTCGTCCGCCACGGATCGCTTCCTAGATGTCCAGGTTCTCGACGTTCAAAGCGTTCTGCTCGATGAACTCGCGCCGCGGCTCGACTTCGTCGCCCATCAGTGTCGTGAAGGCCATGTCGGCTTCGACCTCGTCGTCCACCCTCACCTGGAGCAGGGTGCGCGAGGAAGCGTCCATGGTGGTGTCGGCCAGCTGATCCGGGTTCATCTCGCCCAGGCCCTTGTAGCGCTGGATCGAGAGGCCCTTGCGGCCGCGCTCCAGCACGCGTTCGAGCAGTTGCGTGGCGGTGGCCACCTCTTCCGGCTCGCTGTTGGCTCCGTCGGCCTGAAGCGCGTAGGGCGCGCGGCCCAGCTCCTGGATCTCGTTCACCAGCTGTACCAGGCGTTGGAAGTCCGGGCCCCGCACGAATTCGGTGTCGAAGCGCGTGTAGAGGCTCACCCCGGACTGGCGGGTGACGGCGACCAGGCGGTGCGCGCCGTGCTCCGAATCCGGCTCGAGCTGCCAGCGAATGGTCTCGTCCTCGTCGGCGCGGCGCTGGAACTCCTCCTCGATGGCCTGCTGCACGCGGCCGCGAAGCGCGGCTTCGTCGGCCAGGTCCGCTTCGGTCGGCGTCCCCGCCCACGCGGCCGAGGCGACGACGCGATCGTCCACGCGACGCGCCGAGAGCCGCGTCTTGATGTGCTGCACCTCGCTCGCCTTCTCCAGCAGGCTGCGGAGGACGGACTGCTCGAAAGTGGTGTCCGTCTCCTGGCGCCTCACCGTGACGTTGCCCAGCGCCAGATCCAGCAGGTGCGCCTCGAGCCCGGCCTCGTCCTTGATGTACTGCTCGGACTTGCCGCGCTTCAGCTTGTAGAGCGGCGGTTGCGCGATGTAGAGGTATCCGCGCTCGACCAGCTCGCGCATCTGCCGGTAGAAGAACGTCAACAGCAGAGTGCGGATGTGGCTGCCGTCGACGTCCGCGTCCGTCATGATGATGATCTTGTGGTAGCGGGCCTTCTCGACGTCGAAGTCGGGCCCGATTCCGCAACCGATGGCGGCGATGATCGCCTGGATCTCCTGGCTGCTGAGCATCTTGTCGAGACGCGCCCGCTCGACGTTCAGGATCTTGCCTCGGATCGGGAGGATCGCCTGGGTCTCGCGCGAGCGGCCCTGCTTGGCGGTGCCGCCGGCGGAGTCGCCCTCGACGATGAAGAGCTCGCAGTTTGCGGGGTCGCGTTCCTGGCAGTCCGCCAGCTTGCCCGGCAGGCTGAAGTCGGCGAGGGCCCCTTTGCGGCGCGCCAAATCGCGGGCCTTGCGCGCCGCCTCGCGCGCGCGCGCCGCGTCCACGACCTTGGCGATCATGGGACGCGCCACCGAGGGGTTCTCCTCCAGGTAGGCGCTCAGCTGGTCGTAGACGATGCCTTCGACCAGCCCGCGCACTTCGCTGGTACCGAGCTTCGTCTTGGTCTGTCCCTCGAACTCGGGCTGCGGCAGCTTCACGGAGATGACGGCCGTGAGACCCTCTCGCAGGTCGTCGCCGCTCACCGACTCGGGCTGGCCCTTGGCCGCCCCGTTCTTCGCCTTCGAGGTGAGGTAGCGGTTGATGGTGCGGGTGAGCGAGGTGCGGAAGCCGACCAGGTGCGTCCCGCCCTCCACGGTGTTGATGTTGTTCGCGAACGAATAGACGCTCTCGTTGTACGAATCGTTGTACTGGATCGCGACTTCGATCTGTACCGGCACCGAGCTCGAGCCGCCCTCGATGGCGCGCTCGCCGGAGATGTACACGGGCGGTTGGTGCAGCGGGGAGCGGTTGCGGTTCAAGTGCTCCACGAAAGAGACGATCCCGCCCTCGTAGCAGAAGTCGTGCTCCTTGTTGTTGCGCTCGTCCTTGATCTGGATGCGGATGCCGGCGTTCAGGAACGAGAGCTCCCGCAGCCGCTGCGACAGGACGTCGAAGGAGAACTCGGTGCTGGAGAAGATCTCGGGGTCGGGGTGGAAGGTGACGCGGGTGCCGGTGTTCTCGGTCGTCCCGATCTCCTCCAAGGCGCCGTCGGGCACGCCGCGCCGGTAGCTCTGGCGCCAGACCTTGCCGTCGCGCCGGATCTCCACCTCGAGGCGCGTCGAGAGGGCGTTCACCACGGAGACGCCGACGCCGTGAAGCCCACCCGAGACCTGGTAGTTCTTCTCGCTGAACTTGCCGCCGGCGTGGAGCGTGGTCATCACCACCTCCGCGGCGGGGCGCTTCTCGGTGGGGTGCTCGTCGACGGGGATGCCCCGGCCGTCGTCCGTCACGGTGACGCTGTTGTCGCCGTGAATCAGCACCTCGATTTCCTTGCAGAAGCCCGCCAGCGCCTCGTCGATCGCGTTGTCCACCACTTCGTAGACGAGGTGGTGCAAGCCGTCGGGACCGGTGGTCCCGATGTACATGGCCGGGCGCTTCCGGACCGGTTCGAGTCCTTCAAGGACCTCGATAGAGCTCGCGTCGTAGCTCAACGAAGGGTGATCCCCGGTGGCAGACCCCGCTGGGACGATGCTGCCACCCAACGTGTGACTTTGGCGCTTTCCCCGTTACACACAGGAACCGGCTGGGACACGGCGCCGAGGGCACCTCCAGCCTGTGGCCGCGAGAGGGTACAGAATGGGTAAGTCCCCGTAAAGCTTCTGGGAACCCGTTCCTTTGCCGTTTCTCGGGCGAGCGGACTAGAGCCGCATGGGCATCACGACGGCGAGGCTGTCGGGGTCGTCCGTGGGCACCAGCTGGGCCGGCGAGAGCTCGTCCTGCATGCCGAACTGGACCTCCTTCGCGTGCATGGCCCCGAGCGCATCGAGCAGGTACCGGGCGTTGAAGCCGATGGCGACGTCCTCTCCGGCGTAGTCCAGATCCAGCTCCTCGCGGGCCTCGCCCAGATCGGGGTTGTTGGACGAGATCGCCAGCTTCCCCGACGACAGCTCCAGCTTGACGGCGCGGCTTCGCTCCGACGACAGCAGCACCACGCGGCGCAGCGCTTGGATGAGCGTTTCGGTCGGCAGCGTGACGACCCGCGTCGCTTCCCGCGGGATTACCTGCTGGTAGTTGGGGAACTCGCCCTCGATCAGCCGCATGACCAGCGTCACGTCGCCCTTCCGGGCGAGGCCGCTGTTGCCTTCGAACGCCAGCTCGATCTCGTCGGCGTCGTCCTCGTCGACCAGCCGCTTGAGCTCGGCCAACCCCTTGCGCGGGACAATAACCCCGCTCGCCAACGCCGACGCTTCCGCGCCCAGGCTGCGATCCACGAAGGCCAGGCGATGTCCGTCGGTGGCGACCATCCGGATCTTGTCGGTTTCGGACTGCAGCTCGAGGTAGACGCCGTTCAGGTTGTAGCGGGTCTCGTCCACCGACGACGCGTACATCGTGCGCTCGATCATGGTGCTCAGCACGGCCGCCTGGACGGGCACGATCCGTTCCGGAGAGAAGGTCGGCAGCGTCGGGTACTCGTCGGAATCCGTACCCGCCAGCGTGAACTCGGCCCGCGCACAACGGACGTTCAGATAGGAGTTGGCGGTGGCTTCCAGATGGACCGGCTCGTCGGGAAGCTCGCGGACGATCTCGTAGAGCTTCTTGGCCGAAACCGTCAGAGCCCCGGGTTGCTCCAGCTCGACACTGTGGGTGCCGCGGACGCCCACCTCGAGGTCTGTGGCGGCCAACTCCAGCACGCCTCCCGATTCCTCGGCTCGGGCGTCCAGCAGGACGTTGGCCAGAATCGGCATCGAGTTGCGCTTCTCGACGATGCTCTGGATGCGACTCAGACCCTTCTGCAGTTCGCCCTTGGTGATCGCTAGCTTCATGGTCTTCCACCATCTCTTTTCTTGAAGAGTTCTTTAGGAATGGCAGGAGTAGAAATCAGGCTTCAGATCAAGCGACAAAACCACCGCAATCCGGCTCGAGTATTTCGGTTCTGCGTTTGCCTTCTCGTGTCGAGACACGGATCGCTGCGGAATCCCGGGGCGTTCCCCGGCTGGGTTGCGTCCTCGGTACGGTGCCCCCGCCGCCGTCGCTACTCATGTGGACGCAACCGCCACACACTGGAGCGATCTTACCACGCACGAGAGGGCGCCGCGCCGTTCCTTGTGTCGGGGTTTGTCGCCTGAACCCAGGTGTTTCGGGGCGTTGACACCTTGGAGCGGCCGTCGCTACCTTTCGCAGTTCGAGGGCTGGTCGGGGAAGTCCCGCTCAGCCCTCGAGTCATTCCGGAGTCGTTTCGGAGAGTCGTCGCGGAGTCGTCGTTCAAGACCGGTCGGCCTTCGTCGTTCGCCCGGTGGGTGCGATCTGGGGGTCGGTCTTCTCCCGGCCTGATCCATCAAGGGAATTACTGGGACCATGAAGCGAACGTATCAGCCGAGTCGCATCCGGCGGAAGCGTAGGCACGGCTTCCGCTCGCGCTCGAAGACGAAGAGCGGTCGAGCCGTCCTGAAGCGCCGTCGAGCCAAGGGCCGCAAGCGCCTGGCCGCCACCGTCTCGTCGAAGTAGGCATGGCGGATCCCGGCCGCTTTTCGCGGTCGGATCGCCTGCGCCACTCGCGGGATTTTCAGCGGGTATCGCGGGAGGGAGAGCGCTTTGCGAGCCGCTACTTCGTGGTGCTCGTGGCGGGGAGAGACGGCGCCGAGGTGCCGTCGGCCGAGCTCCGGCTCGGGGTGACCGTGAGCCGCAAGGTGGGCAACGCCGTGGTGCGCAACCGCGTGAAGCGTGCGATTCGAGAGTGGTTTCGAACCTCTCGCGAGCTGTGGGCGGGATCTGGGCAGGCGACGACGGGGCGCGACGTGGTGGTGATCGCCCGTCGGGAGGCGCGAGACCTGCGGGGTGCGGAGTTCGCGACGGCGCTCACGAGAACGCTGGCGCAGCCCAAGCGGCGACGGGAGGGGAGATGAACGTGGCCGTGAAACCCATGGTGGTCGTGCTGTCCGCGTATCGCCGCTGGCTGTCGCCACTGCTCGGCCATCACTGCCGTTTCTCGCCGACGTGCTCGGCCTACGCGATCGGCGTGCTCGAACGACACGGCGTGCTGCGCGGATCATGGCTCGCCATGCGTCGCGTGGCCCGCTGTCATCCCTTTCACGAGGGCGGATTCGACCCCGTCCCCTGACGGAATCGCGCGAGGAGTCCCTTGGATCGCAACTACTTGCTCGCGTTCGCGCTGTCCTTCGTGGTGCTGACGGGCTGGATGATGCTGGAGGCGCAGCTGCGGCCCCCGCCGGAGGTGGTGGAACCCGCGGCGCCGGCGGGCGAGGAGCCTACGCCGGGCCCCGGCGGCGGGCGTCCCGCTTCCCCGAGCCCCGCGCCGACGGCGCAAACCCCGCCGCCGCCGACCCCCGTGGTGCAAGCCGAGACGGAGATGGTGATCGAGGGCGAGCTCTTCCGCGCGGTGTTGAGCGACCGCGGGGCGGCTCTCAAGGAGTGGGAGCTCAAGACCTATTCCGAGCGGATCGGAGAGGGTCGCGAGCGGCGCATGGAGCTCACGACGGGGCGCGACGTCGACCTCTACGCGTTGGTGACGCCTCTCGAGGAGCTGGGCGGGGGCAGCCTCGCCGACCGCATCTGGACGGTGACGGCGTCGGGAGACGAGGCCGTCCAGTTCGAAACCAACGTCGGCGGTGTCCGGGTGACGAAGACCTACGGCTTCGATCCGGAGAGTTACCTCTTCCGCCTGACGCTGGCGGTCGAGAACGGAGGCGACCGCATCGTGTCGCCGCGCTTCGGCGTGCACTGGCCCGCCAGCCACCGCGACAGCTTCGATTTCCGCGAGCAGTCGCTGGTGGCGCTCTGGGACGGCGATCTGGAGCAAGAGGCGGTGGCGGGCTTCGGGACGCCGGGCTTCTTCGGGGGGTTCTTCGGCGGTCCGCCGACGATGGAAGAGAAGTGGACGGGTCGGGTCGCCTGGGGAGGCGTGGGCACGCGCTACTTCGTGAGCGCGATTCTGCCCGAGCGCGCCGTCGACGCGGAGGCCGTGTTTCTGGCGGTGGAGCCCGGCAAGATCTCGAGGACGGTCGTTCGCTCCGACGCCGTCGAGCTACCGCCGGGACAACGCCTCGAGCGACAGTTTCGTGTGTACGCCGGGCCGAAGGAACGAGCGCGCCTCGAAGCGGTAGGCGCCGGGCTCCCCGTGTCGATCAACATCGGGTGGGCGTGGGTCGCGCCGCTGGCGGAAGGCTTCGAGTGGCTGCTGCACGCCTGCTACGCCGTGGTTCCGAACTACGGCGTCGCCATCGTGATCCTCACGTTGCTGGTTCGGATCGTGACGGCGCCGATCATGGCGAAGCAGATGAAGTCGTCGGAGAAGATGCGCGAGCTTCAGCCGCGCATGAAGGAGATCCAGGAGAAGTTCGCCGACGACCGCCAGAAGCAGTCCGAGGAGATGATGAAGATGTACCGCGAAGTGGGGTTTAATCCCCTCGGCGGTTGTCTTCCGATGATCCTCCAGATGCCGGTCTTCATCGGGCTCTTCTACGCGCTTCAGAGCGCGATCGAGCTGCGTCACGCGCCGTTTTTCTGGTGGATCGACGACCTGTCCGCCCCCGAGACGCTATTCACGCTTCCGGGGTTCGATCTGCCCGTGAGGGCTCTCCCGCTGCTGATGGGCTTGAGCATGTTTCTGCAGCAGAAGATGACCCCGATGCCCGGGGATCCCGCACAGGCGCGCATGATGCTCACGGTCATGCCGCTCATGATGATCTTCTTCTTCTACACCTTCCCGTCGGGCCTGGTCCTGTACTGGATGTTGAGCAACGTGCTCGGCATCCTGCACCAGCTGTGGCTGCGACGACAGCAGGCGAAGGCTTGATCGCGAGCTCGCCCAAGAGGACTTCCCCAACAATGTACGACGAGAAAAACGAGGCGCGCGAGTTCGTCTCCGACACGCGTGAAGAAGCGGTTGCAAAGGCGGTGACGTACTTCGGTCGAGAAGCCAGCGAGCTGACGATCGGCGAGTTCGACGAAGGCGACGTGTTCGGCCTGGGCGGACGGATCGTGGTGGTCGCGCAGCCGTCGGACCGGCCCGCACCTCGGCGTGATGCGGGAGACCGCGATCGGGAACGCGGCGACCGGGGCGAGCGCGGGGGGCGCGGCGACCGTCGTGGCGGGCGCGGGCGGGGTCGAGAGCGCGGTGAACGCGCCGACCGGGGTGAGCGCGGCGAGCGCGGTGGACGCAGCGAACGCAAGGCCGCTCCGACCGAGCCGTCCAAGGGCACGATCGAGGGCGAAGCCAGCGCGGTGGGAGAGTTCGTGCTGGGGGTGGTCGAGCGGATGGACGTGGGTCCCTTCGAGCTGTCCGAGAACCGCGACGGCGAGCTGCTGGTCGTCCAGATCCGCGGTGCGGCGGCGCGAGAGCTCGGGTCCGGCGATGGGCGCGCGGTGGACGCGTTGCAGCTGCTGGCCGGTCAGGCCGCGGTGATTCAGGATGACGACGCGCCGCGGGTGGTCGTGGATGCCGAGGGAGACCCGGAGCGCCGGGAGTCCTTCTTGACGCGGCTTGGAGAGCGGGCGGCTCGCCGTGCCCGAGACACCTCGCGGTCGGTTGCGCTGGATCCGATGAACGGGAAGGATCGACGCATCATCCACATGGCTCTGCGCGACGCCGAAGGGGTTGCGACCATGAGCGTGGGCGAGGGCCGGTACCGCCAGGTGGTGGTGGTGCCCGAAGCGTCGCCGGAATACGCGGATGCGAAGCGGGCTTCGGAGGCGGCGGCCGAGCGCGACTGACGCACGTTCCACGGGGAACGGAATTCTCCGCAAGGTTCCACGGGGAACACACCTGTCCTCATCGACTGAATCCCTGTCGACGATTCTGGACCAGGGGCTCCAGGCCCTGGGTTCCTCCCTCAGCGCTGAGAGCCGTGAGCGTCTGTTGGAGCTGGCGGTCCTGCTGCACGACTGGGGCCAGCGCATCAACCTCACGGGCCACGGCACTCCCGAGGCCATTCTGCGTGGCCTCATCCTGGACGCTCTGGCGCTGGAGCGGGTGCTGCCCCCCCTGGTGAGCCTCGTGGATCTCGGCGCCGGGGCCGGCTTTCCGGGGCTGCCACTGGCCGTTGCACGTCCTCACTGCCGCTTCGTGCTGGTCGAGGCTCGGGCCAAACGCCATCATTTTCAACGCGCGGCCGTGCGAGCCCTGGGCCTCGACCACGTCGAGCCGCGCCTCGGCCGTATCGAAGGCCTCGAGCCCGAACGCTTTGCCGGGGTCATCGCGCAGGCTCTCGCGGCGCCAGAGCGAGCTCTGGAATGGATGCGTCCCTGGTGTCTCGAAGGGGGGTGGCTCTTGCTTCCCGGCGGACCGGCGCTGCGCGATCTGGCCCAGCCCGGCTGGCTCGAACGGGCTGAAACGCTCCCCTATGCGGCGGCGCTGGGACGGCCCGAACACCACCTGTGGCGCGCCCGTCTCTCGGATGCCGGTCCGCCCGTGGCCGCCAAGTGACAGCTCCCGGGACGCTGTGGTATTCAGACCGGGACCCCCCGCCCCTTGAATCCAACGCCCCGTGACCGGTCAGCTGTCGCTGGCCAAAGGACTGCGATGGGACGCGTGATCGCCGTCGTCAATCAGAAGGGCGGCGTCGGAAAACCCACCACAGCAGTGAACCTTGCGGCGTCTCTTGCCGCCTCCGAGCGGTCCGTTCTCCTCATCGATCTAGACCCCCAGGGGAACGCAAGCAGCGCATTTGGGGTTTTGGAGCCCCAGTCTCAGATCTATGACGCGCTGATCGGGGATGAGGTCCTGAAGGATGTCGCCTGCCCGACCGAGCTCCCCACGTTGCAGTTGGTGCCGGCGGGTCCGGATCTGGTGGGTGCCGAGATCGAACTCGTCAACACGCCGCATCGCGAGCACCGCCTGCAGCGGGCGCTGGCCGAGGTCCGTGAGAGCGTCGACTTCGTCCTGGTCGACTGCCCGCCATCGCTCGGGTTGCTGACCTTGAACGCGCTGACGGCGGCCGATGGCTTCCTGATCCCGCTGCAGTGCGAGTACTACGCGTTGGAGGGCCTGGCCCGCCTGCTGGACACGGTCGAACGCGTGCGCGCGGGCCTGAACCCGGGCCTGGTCCTCGACGGGATCGTGCTCACGATGGTGGACACGCGAAACAACCTGAGTCGCCAGGTGCAGGCCGAGGTGCGACGGCACTTTGGGGCCGGCGTCTTCGACACGTTGATCCCGCGCAACGTGCGCTTGAGCGAGGCGCCCAGCCATGGCAAGCCCGCCCTGCTCTACGACGTGCATTCGCGCGGCGCGGTCGCTTATCTGAATCTTGCCGCCGAGTTTCTCGCGAGGCTCGGCCTGCACGAGCGCGGAAAGGAGACCGGATGACTGCGCAACGTCCCGCCCTCGGTCGCGGTCTGGGTGCCCTGCTGCCGGGCGCTGCCGCGTCGTCGTCGACGAGCGCGCCGGAGGCACCGGCCGATGCGGCGGTAGCCACGGGCGTGGCCGAGCTGCCGGTCGCCGCCATCGATCCGAATCCGGAGCAGCCGCGCCGGATCTTCGATCCCGAGCAGCTGGCGCAGCTGGCCGATTCGATCCAGCGACACGGGGTGCTGCAGCCCGTCGTGGTCCGGCGCGCCGGCGAACGCTACGAGCTGATCGTCGGCGAGCGCCGTTGGCGCGCCAGCCAGGTCGCGGGTCGGGAGACGCTCCCCGCAGTGGTTTCGGACAGCGAGCCGCGCGACCGCCTCGAACTCGCGATCGTGGAGAACGTCCAGCGGCACGACCTGAATCCCATCGAGCTGGCACACGCGTTCCGGGCGCTGGCCGACGTGGGGCACACCCAGGACGAGATCGGCCGTCGCGTGGGGCTCGACCGATCGAGCGTGGCCAATCATCTGCGGCTGCTGGATCTGCCCCGCGAGCTGCAGGAGGACGTCGAGGCCGCGCGGCTCTCCATGGGCCACGCGAAAGCGCTGCTGCAGGTTTCCAATCCCGAGCGCCGCCGCCACCTGCGCGACCGGGCGATCGCCGAAGGCCTCTCGGTGCGTCAAACGGAGCAGCTGGGCCGGGCGATCGCCGGGCCCGCGCCCGCGCGGCGCAAGCAGCAGCCCCGGACGCCGGACGCCGCCCCGGAACTCGCCCCGCTCCAGGAAGCGCTGCGTCAACGGCTTCAGACCCAGGTGCGGCTGCACGGAGACGGGACCCGGGGCCGCATCGAGATCGAGTACTTCGGCCTGGAAGACCTGGAGCGTCTCACCTCGCTCCTGCTGGGGCGGTCGATCTGATGGCCGGTCCCGCAGTCCCGCCGGATCCGGACCAGCCCTCGGTTCTGCCCCCGGGCGCCCGCTTTGAGGGCCTGTTGTCGTTTCGGGGCGTCGCCCGCGTGGACGGCGAGCTCTCGGGCGAGATTTTCGCCGGCGGCACGCTGTGGATCGGCGAGAGCGGTCGGGTGAAGGCCCGAGTGGAGGTCGACGAGCTGTGGCTCGAGGGCGAGCTCAGCGGGGAGGTCCGGGTCCGGGTGCGAGCCTATCTGGGGCCCCAGGCCCGGCTGCGTGGGGAACTCACGGCCCCGCGGCTCGTGATCTCGGACGGCTCGGTCGTCCAGGCCCGCTGCCAGACCGCCGTGCCGGACGAGGCGCCGCCGGCTGCCGCGTCTTGTTGCACCTCTTCGTCTTGAATCTGCCCCCAGCTATGTAAGACTTGGCGCCGCCGAGGCTCCGGCTGTCGCACGCCCGTGCGGCGCCGTCACCTTCGGAATGCATCGAAACGCCGGAAGTCGCCGGAAGCACCACGCGGTCTCCACCGCCCGCTCGTCGCGGCGGCGTGGGACGACGCGACCACGTAGCGAACAGTGGCGCTCGAGACACCGCCAGGTTGCGATGCGTGGCAGCGAACCTGGTGCGCTAATGGGGCGCCAAGGTGGGGCGTGGCGGGATCGCGAACGGACCGCAAACGAACGGGCTGCAGGAGAGCAGCCGCAGACCGGCATCGGATTGGAGTGACGAGCTTGATTCCGTGGACGTCAGAGCGACTCCGAACCCCTGCCGCAGCCGCCCTCGCCTGCCTGCTGTGGGCCGAGCCGGCCGCCGCTGCCGAGGGCGGTCTTGTCCTGATTCCGGACGTGCGGGTGATGCTGCCGCTGATGGTCCTGTTCGTCGTCCTGGTTCCGGTGCTCAACCGGCTGCTGTTCCGGCCGCTGCTGCAGGTTCTCGAGCAGCGGGAGGAGCGAATCGAGGGCGCCCGTCGGCGCGCCGAGCAGCTGCGGGTCGACGCGGACGCGGTGCTGCGCCGCTACGAGCAGGCCGTCAACGAGGTGCGAGAAGAGGCCGAGCGATCCCGCCGCGAACGCATCGATGCGACGCGGGTCGAGCAGCTGCGGCTGCGGGACGAGGCCCGGGAAGCCGCCGAGCAGCAGATCGAAGCCGGCCGCCAACAGCTGGAAGGCGAACGCAACGAGGCGCAGAGCGGACTCCGCAGCGCCGCAGAGGCCCTGGCCCGCGAGGCCGCCGACCGGATCCTCGGAAGGGCGCTGTCGTGAAGCGAATCCTCCGCGCAACCGCCGCGGGTCCCCTGCTTCTGCTCGCTGCGCCCGCACGGGCGGCGGAGGGGGGCAGCGCCAGCGACTTCTGGTTCCAGCTCATCAACCTCTTCATTCTGGTGGGCGTGTTGGTGTACGCCCTGCGCAAGGCCGTGCCCGCGTTCTTCAGCGAGCGCCGCGAGGGCATTCGCAACGAATTGGACAGTGCCCAGGAGGTGCTGCAGCAGGCCGAGACCCGCCATGCGGAGTGGCAGCGGAAGCTGGCCGACCTGGACACCGAGCTCGACTCGATCCGGAGCACCGCGCGACAGCGGGCCGAAGAGGAGAGCGACCGGATCCTGGCCGACGCCCGCGCGCAGGCCGACCGCATCCGGGCGGACGCGGTGACGGCCGTCGAGCAGGAGGCACGGCGCGTGCGGGACGAGCTGCGCAGCGAAGCGGCCGACCTGGTGACGGAGCTGGCCGGCCAGCTCTTGGCCGAGAACGTCGGCGACGAGGACCGCGACCGCTTGTTGACCGAGTTCGTGCAGTCCGTCGAAGCGTCGTCACCCGCCGGGAACCGGAGCTAGCCATGCGCAATGCCGCCGCCGCCCGCCGCTACGCCAAGGCGCTCTTCTCGCTCGCGCAGGACGCCGACCGCGTCGCCGACGTGCGCGGGGAACTCGAGGCGTTGGCGCAGGTCTTCCGCGAGAACGACGCCGTGCGAGAGGCCGTCCTGACCCCGCTCCACCCGGCGTCGGAGCGGCGGGGCGTGCTGGCCGCGCTGTCGCAGCAGCTGGGGCTGAGCGCGGCGCTCAAGAACTTCGTCTCGTTCCTGGTGGACCAGCGCCGGCTGGTCTCCTTCGACGACATCGTGGCCGAGTACGCCCGTCTCTCGGACGAGGCCTCGGGCATCGTGCGCGCCGACGTGCGCGCGGCCGCGGCGCTCACGCCGGACCAGGAGGCGAGCCTGAAGAGCGCGCTCTCGCGCCGAACCGGCCACGACGTCCAGCTCGACATCTCCATCGATCCCACGCTGCTGGGCGGCGCCGTCGCCCAGGTCGGGGATCTCGTATTCGACGGCAGCCTTCGCACGCAGCTCGCCCAGCTGCGCGCGAACCTGACGAAGGGACAGTAAGCACATGAACATCAAGCCCGGTGAGATCACCGACATCCTGAAGCGCGAGATCAAGGAGTACGATCGCGAGATCGACGTGGCCGAGACGGGGACGGTGCTCTCCGCCGGCGACGGCATCGCCCGGGTCTACGGCCTCGACAACGCGCTGGCCGGTGAGCTCGTCGAGTTCGACGGCGGTCTCCGCGGCATGGTCCTCAACCTGGAAGAGGACAACGTGGGCATCGCGGTCATGGGCGAAGGCGTCCACATCCGCGAGGGCGACCTGGTGCGCCGCACCGGCCGCATCGTGGAGGTGCCCGTGGGCGAGGGCCTGCTGGGCCGCGTCGTGGACGCGCTCGGCAACCCGGTCGACGGCAAGGGTCCGATCGAGTCCAGCGAAGCGCGCCGGGTGGAGGTGAAGGCGCCGGGCATCGTGCCGCGCCAGGGCGTGAACGAGCCGCTGCAGACGGGAGTCAAGGCCATCGACGCCATGACGCCCATCGGGCGCGGCCAGCGCGAACTCATCATCGGCGACCGCCAGACGGGCAAGACGGCCATCGCCATCGACACCATCATCAACCAGCGCGACACCGACGTGTACTGCATCTACGTGGCCATCGGGCAGAAGCAGTCCACCGTGGCGCAGGTGGTGGAGAAGCTGACGCAGTACGGAGCCATGGAGTACACCACCGTGGTGGCGGCCACGGCCAGCGAGTCGGCGCCGCTGCAGTTCCTGTCCCCGTACTCGGGCTGCGCCATCGGAGAGTGGTTCCGCGACAACGGGAAGCACGCCCTCATCGTGTACGACGACCTCTCGAAGCAGGCGGTCGCCTA
The DNA here is from genome assembly GCA_022361175.1 of Pseudomonadota bacterium. GTDB lineage: Bacteria > Myxococcota_A > UBA9160 > UBA9160 > UBA4427 > JAKSBN01. Next base: position 13,799 of record JAKSBN010000300.1, read on the forward strand.
CCGCCAGCTGTCGCTGCTGCTGCGCCGACCGCCGGGCCGCGAGGCGTATCCGGGTGACGTGTTCTACGTGCATTCGCGGCTGCTGGAGCGGGCCGCCAAGATGAGCGACGAGATGGGCGGCGGCAGCCTGACCGCGCTTCCCATCATCGAGACTCAGGCCGGCGACGTCTCGGCCTACATCCCGACCAACGTGATTTCCATTACCGATGGCCAGATATTCCTCGAAACGGATTTATTCTACTCCGGCGTGCGTCCGGCGGTTAACGTTGGTCTGTCGGTTTCCCGTGTTGGCGGTGCCGCGCAGATCAAAGCCATGAAACAGGTGGCCGGTCAATTGCGGCTCGATCTCGCTCAGTAC
>JAKSBN010000192.1 GCA_022361175.1 Pseudomonadota bacterium
CAGAGCTAAATCCAAAACCAAAGAAAAAGCGAACCAGCTGTAAATCAGCGGTTCGCTTTATAAATTCTGGCGGACAGCGAGGGATTCGAACCCTCGATAGGCGATTAACCTATACTCCCTTAGCAGGGGAGCGCCTTCAGCCACTCGGCCACCTCTCCGCGGACCGCGGAAGATAACGGCTCTCGGCGGTCGCTCCACGGCGATTCCCGCGCCGCGCTCCACTACACCAACTCGCCTCCCGCGGCCCGACCCTCACCCACCCCGCGACGCCAGGGCCGGAGCGCCTCCATGCAATAGGTCGCGAAACCGCAAGCAAATTCGGGCCTGTGGGGGACTAGTTGCGGAGCAACGAGGTGTTGGCTTCGGCGGGGTGTCTTCACTACGGTTCGCGGGGTTCCGCGTCGATAGGAATAGGGATGGGGATTGGGAAAGAGGTAGGGACGCCGGCTCCTCCACGAGCCGCGGGTGCGAGGTGCGGCCCTCCATGGCGCGACTGCGAACCGTGCTGGTCCTCGATGACTTCGCACCCAGCCGCGAGGCGTTGGCGCTCGTCCTCGAGGCGCACTGCGACGAGCTGCTGCTGACGGCCAGCCTGAAAGAAGCGCGCAAGCTCTTGCGGGATCGACGCGACCTGTCGCTCGTCCTCTGCGATGCCTCCGTCGAGGGCGGCGGCGCGCACGCCCTGGCGTCGCTGGCCGGTGAGGGCAAGGGGCCGCCGGTGGTGGTCGTCACCGCGCGACCTTCCGCCCGCGAAGCCCACTTGCTGCACGACAAGGGAGCCCTCGGCTATCTCTCGAAGCCGCTCTCGTTCAAGGACATCGCCCACCTCCTGCGCCGCACGGGCGGACGCCAGCGCCCCATCGCGCCGCGCGTGCGGCGACCCGAACTCGGCGTGGCCTATCGCGTCGCCGCGCACAACGGGTCGCACCGAAACGGCCACGGGGCGTGGCCGCTGCGCGACCTCTCGCTCTCGGGCGCCTTCCTGGAGACGACGGGCCCGCTGCCGGTGGGCGAGCGCGTCGACCTGGCGTTGGTCCTGGGTGCGGATGTGATCCGGGTCGAGGCGGAGGTGGTGCGCATCCAGGAGCCGTCCTGGGACCACGCCGCCGGCATCGGCGTGGCGTTCCAGCGCTTCGAGGACGGCACCCTCGACACGCTGGCCCACTGCATCGAGCGCGCGCGGATCTAGCGGCTCGCTACGTCTCCGCCGGCGGGGCCACCCGCAGCACCTCTTCGGGAGTCGTCTGGCCGCCGGCCACCTTGCGCGCGCCCGCGAGGCGCAGCGAGACGACGCCCTCGCGATAGGCCTGCAGGCGCAGGCTGTTCTCGTCGGCCCCCGCGGCCACCTGCGACTTCAGCGTGTCGCTGAGCGGCATCATTTCGTACAGCCCCAGGCGCCCGAAGTAGCCCGTGTTGCGGCACTCCAAGCAGCCGGCGGCGCGAAAGCTCTGCTGCGGCGGCGGCGCCTTCCACGGCCGCACCAGGCTTTCCCACACGGCGCCGTCCACGGCCGCTGGCACGCGGCAGTGGGGACACAGCGTGCGCACCAAGCGCTGCCCCATCACACCCAGCACCGTCGACGCGATCAGGTAGGCCGGCACGCCCAGATCGAGCAGACGCGTGAGCGTGGCCGGTGCGTCGTTGGTGTGCAGCGTCGAGAGCACCAGGTGCCCGGTGAGCGCCGCCTGGATGGCCATGTCCGCCGTCTGGCGGTCGCGGATCTCCCCCACCATGATGATGTCCGGGTCCTGGCGCAGCAGCGCCCGCACCCCGTCGGCGAAGCCCAAATCGATGCCGGCGTGCACCTGCATCTGGTTGAAGGCGGGTTCCACCATTTCGATGGGGTCTTCGACGGTGCAGACGTTGCGCTCGCGCGTGGCCAGCTGTTTCAGCGTGGAATAGAGGGTGGTCGTCTTGCCGGAGCCGGTCGGCCCCGTCACCAGCAGGATGCCGTGAGGCTGGGACGTCAGCCGCTCCCACTGCACCAGCTCCTCCGACCCCAGGCCCAGCTCTTCGTAGCTTCGCAGCAGGACTTCGGGATCGAAGATGCGCAGCACCAGCTTCTCGCCGAACGCCGTGGGCAGCGTGGCCAAGCGCAGCTCGATCTCCTCGCCCTCGGAGCTCTTGGTCTTGATCCGCCCGTCCTGGGGGCGGCGCTTCTCCGCCACGTCCATGCGGGCCAGGATCTTGAGGCGGCTGGTGACGGCCGCCATGACCGCCGGCGGCAGCTCGTAGACGTCGTGCAGCACGCCGTCGATCCGAAACCGCACGTTGCCCATCTCGCGGCGGGGCTCCAGGTGGATGTCGCTGGCGCGCTGATCGAAGGCGTAGCGCAGGAGCCAGTCCACCACGTTGACGATGTGGGCGTCGTTGGCATCCGGCGCCTTCAGCTTGCCCAGCTCGAGCAGCTGCTCGAAGTTGGCCTGGCCCGGCCCGCGCTGGAGCCCGCCCGTGCTGGCGCTGTCCACGGACTTGGCCAGGTTGTAGAACTGGATGCGGTAGCGGGTGAGGTCGGCGGGGTTCGCCACCACTCGCTCGATCTCGAGCCCCTGCAGCGTCTGCTGCAGCTCGGGCTGCCAGGCCCGCTCGAAGGGCTGGGCCGTCGCCACCACCAGTTTGCGCGCGCTCACCTCCACCGCCAACAGGTCTCGCCGCTCGGCGAAGGCGAACGCCATCACGGCCGTGGTGGCGGGGACGTTCACGCGTAGGGGATCGATGGTGTAGACGGGCAGGCCCGCCTTCTCGGCCAACCACGCCGTCAGGAAGTCGAGGGAGAGGATCTGCCCGGCCTCTTCGGGGTGGGCCAGCTCGTGCGCGGCCACCACCTCGAGCGGGTGCTGCTTGTCGGTGGGATCCCGTCGCGCGGTACGGACGTCGCGCGCGTCCTCGGGCGCCACCAGGCCGTCCTTCTCCAGCTCGGCCAGCACCCAGCGCAGATCGATCCGAAACTCGCGCGCCACCCGCTCCCCTTTCGCACCGCTCGCGGCCGCGCAACCAGCGGCCGCAAGTCCGCGCCATCCCGAAGATCTCTATCGGCCGCCGAGCCCGGGAAGTTGACCCTCCGGTGGGGCGCCCCAGGCGGGCAGCAAAGCGCCGGTCAGCACGTGCTCCGCGAGCGTCTCCGCCAGCCGAAACCCGAGCGCCACCCCGTGGCCCGCGAAGGCCCCCGCCAGGGCGATGCGGGGCTCGACCGGCGAGACGGCCAAGAGTGGCACTCCCCCCGGACGGAAGACCACCGGGCCGCCCCAGCGCCAGCCCACCCGCGCGGCCGCCAGCGCCGGGTGCAGCGCGCGAAGGCGCGCCTCCAGCGTCGTCAGCCCCGCGGCGGCCGGCCCGGTGCTCACATCCTGGGCTTCCGGCGCCGCCGTCTCCGCCGCCACCAGGCCCGCGCCCAGGATCAGCCGCCCGTCGGGCGTCCGCCGGCCCCAGAGATAGGGCTGGTCCTGGGTGTAGAACGGCCGGGGCCCGAAGCCGGCTTCGGCCAGCAGGCTCTCGGGAAGCGGCTCGGTGCAGAGGGCCAGGGTCAACGCAGGCCGCAGGCCTCGCGCCAGCACCCCCGGCACCAAACCCCGCGCGTTGGTCGTCACCACGACCCGCTCGCAGGCGATGCGCGCCCCGGCGATCGCCACCCACCCGCTCGCCACCGAGGCGAGATCGGCGACAGGAGCGCGTTCGAGCACCCGCACCCCCGCGGCCCGGACAGCGCGCACGAGTCCCGAAGCGAGGTGGCCCGGATCCACTGTGCCGCCGGGCACCGTCGCGGCGCGCACCAGGCGTTGGTCGCCGTCCCGCCACTCGCCCGGGCCGGGGTCCCCAGCGGCGCGCGTGTGCACGCGCTCGTCACAGCCCGGAAGCGCGAGGTCGCACTCGATGGATTCGTCCGCCACGACGCGCGCCAGCGCGTCCAGACAGCCGCCGGCCCCCGGCAGCGCCCCGGCCGCCGTGTCCTCCAGGACCAAGCCACCGGTGCGCCCGCTGGCCCCCGCGCCGACGCGGGAAGCCTCCAGCACGACCACCCGCAGCCCTGCGTGCGCCAGCCGCAGCGCCGTGGCGAGGCCCGCAAACCCCGCGCCCACCACCACGACGTCCGCTTGCTCGGGCGCCGTCTCGTCGCGCGGCGTCGGCTCGACGCGCCAGGGGGGATCGCCCCAACGCGGCGCAGCCGGCTTCGCGACCTCCTGCGGCATGACCGCAGGGTGCCAGAGCGGTGCCGTCCCCGCCGGCCGGGGCGAAGACCGGACCCGGCTTCGATTCTCCGGACCATTTTGGCGAGCCACGCCAGGCGCCGCTCAAGCGGGCCTCGGCCCGGACGATGGCGGAGTCACAGGAGGGGACCCCATGGCAACCGTCGACGGTGCAAAAGCGGCCGCGGCTCCCATGACCTTCGAGATTGCCGTGCTGAAGACCCTGCAGAACCAGCAGCAACGCGACGGCCAGGCCGCCGTCAAACTGATCCAGAACGCACAGCAGGCCTTCGAGCTGGCCAATGTCGACCCGGCCAAGGGCCGACAAGTGAACCTGGTCGCCTGAGCTCTCACCGAGCCTCACCCCCGGGCCGCCGGCCACGCGCCGGCGGCCCGACAAGGCGCCGCCCGCCCGCCTCGCCCGAGCCGGCCTTCCAGCCGACGCCCACGCCTCTCCCCCGGCCCGTCAGGCAGATCGGGCGTTTTGCCGATGAGACCCACGCGGTCCCGGCGACCGGGGGGGGCGATGAAGCGACTGAAGACAGCGTTGGTCTGGGTGGCGCTGGTGGTCGTCTGCCTGGCGGTGTTCCGGCTCGGCAGCGAACCCGATCCGGTCTGGGCCGACTACGCGACCTTCCTGGAGGCGGTCGAGTCGGCGCAGGTGTCCGAGGTGCGGGTGGACGGCAACGAGATCCTCTTCTCGTACTGGGGCGGGGCCCGCTACCGCACGCTGGGCGTGCTGGACGACCCCATGATCCAGAGCCTCTCCGAATCCGGCGCTGCCATCGCTTGGGGGCCCGAGCCGCGGCCGCTGCGGCGGTTCCTGATGATCGCCCTCCCCGTCATTCTGTTCCTGGGGCTCTTCATCTACTTCCTGCGCAAGCAGGGCGGCGTGCAGGGCAACATCCTGGAGCTTCGCAAGACGCGCGCCCGCCTCGTCTCGGGCGAGCCCGGGGCGCTCTTCGACCAGGTGGGCGGCTGCGCGGTGGCCAAGCGGCAGCTGCAGGACGTGGTGGACTTCCTGAAGAATCCGAAGCGCTGGCAGCAGGCGGGTGTGCGCCTGCCGCGCGGCGTGCTGCTGGAAGGACCTCCCGGCTGCGGCAAGACCCTCCTGGCGCGGGCCCTGGCCGGAGAGACGAAGGCGTCCTTCTTCTGCGTCTCGGCCTCGGAGTTCGTGGAGATGTTCGTGGGCGTGGGCGCCGCCCGGGTGCGCGACACCTTCGAGCAGGCCGCCAAGAAGGCGCCCGCCGTCATCTTCATCGACGAGCTGGACGCGGTGGGCCGCCGCCGCGGCACGGGGGTCGGCTACACGAACGACGAGCGCGAGCACACGCTCAACCAGATCCTCGTCAACATGGACGGGCTGGAGAACGGCGACGGCATCGTCGTGGTGGCGGCCACCAACCGCGCCGACGTGCTGGACGCCGCGCTGCTGCGGCCCGGTCGCTTCGACCGCCGCATCGTGATCCCGGCGCTGGGCCCGGCTGAGCGCGAGGAGATCCTACAGATCCACAGCCGCGAGAAGCCGCTGGCGCCCGACGTCGACCTGACGGAGCTGGCCGAGCTCACCAAGGGCAAGACCGGCGCCGATCTGGAGGGGCTCGTCAACGAAGCCGGCCTGCTGGCGATGCGGCGCGTGCGCGAGCAGCCCGACGCCGAGGTCCTCCTCACCCAAGCCGACTTCCTCACCGCGCTCACCGGCGAGGAACCGGAGGCGCAGCGGTTCGACGCCGTGGATCGGCTGCTGATCGAGTCCACCCAACAGCTGTCGCAGCCGCTCGGCCGCGCCCGCGTGCGCGTGACCGTCTCGGACGGCGCCGTGGTCGAGGGCGAGCTGGTGTGGGCCGATGCGGCCTTCGTCAAAGTGCAGACCGACGGCGAAGACCAGACGACGGTGATCCCCAAGGTGCAGATCAAGAGTCTGGAAGCCCTCGACGGCACCGACTCGCTACCGCCGGGTCTCGGGGGCGCCGCGGCCCTCGCCTCCTCCTAGGCCGCCGCGTGCTCTTCGACTTCGGCGACAACTGGCTGGCCCAGCGCGTGATGTGGATCGTGCCGCTGTGGTTGTCGCTGTCGGTGCACGAGTGGGCCCACGCCTACTGCGCCTTCCGCCTCGGCGACGACACGGCTGCGCGTCTGGGGCGCATGACGATCAATCCGCTGGACCACATCGATCCCGTGGGCACCTTCCTGTTGCCGCTGCTGGGCGTGCCGTTCGGCTGGGCCAAGCCCGTGCCCATCAACCCCACCCGCTTCCACCGCGGCATCACCCAGTCTTCCGGCCTGGCCCTCGCCGCGGCGGCGGGCCCGGTTTCGAATCTGGTGCTGGCCCTCTGCGCCGTCGGCGTCCTCGCCGGCATCGCGGCCGTGGCGCCGGCCAGCGCCCTGCCCGGCGCTCCCGCCCGGCAGTTGCTGGAGATCCTGGTGATGCTGAACCTGGCGCTGGCGTTCTTCAACGCGCTGCCCATCACGCCGCTGGACGGCAGCCGCATCGCCGACGCGCTGATGCCGCCCGTGCTGGAACCGGCCTGGCGCTCGCTCCAGGCCCTGGGCCCCGCCCCCCTGGTCGTCGTGCTGGTGCTGCCCCTGCTGCTGGGCATCCCGCTTTTCGGCTGGCTCTTCGACACCGCGCGCACGCTGGTGGAGGCCGCCGCCGGCTCCTTTTAGACGACTCCGGCTTCGGGCTCGTGGGAACGCGCCAGAGCGAGTTGGCGGAGAGGGTGGGATTCGAACCCACGAGGGCTTTCACCCTGGCGGTTTTCAAGACCGCTGCCTTCAACCGCTCGGCCACCTCTCCGCGAAGCGTCGAAAGGGTAGGACATCCGCCTCCGCGATGATTCGAGGGAGGCCCTGCGGCCGCGCGGCTCCGATCCGCAAACCCGTCCGTCCGACTTGCGGGCTGATCGGCCAGAAATCTTGCGCGAAAGATACATGTCGATAGACTCCTCGGGTGGATTCGGCCTGGCCGTCCGCGGCACGAGAGATTGCAGCGAGGCCCCGCTCGGAACCGCCCTCATGAGCGAGAACGCACCCGCACCGCGAGCCTTTGAAGCGCTGCCTCGTGAGGTCCGAGACCTCGACGCCTGGATCGAGCTGTCTTATTCGGCCCGCCTCACCGACGGGCTCCCGGTGCTTCCCCCAACGAGAGAAGCGGTCGCTCGCCTGGTGGCCGGCTCGGGCCGGTCGGCGAGCGAAACGCTCGGAAAGGTCCTGCCGCGCGGCGGGCTCGCCACGATCGAGGTAGTCGCGGCGAACGCCGCCATGGCCGGGTGCACGCCGGAGTGCATGCCGGTGCTGGTGGCGGCCGTCGAAGCCTTGCTGGACCCGCACTTCAACCTGAACGGTGTCCAGACGACGACCCACGGGTGCTGGCCGCTTCTCATCGTCTCCGGGCCCGTGGTCGAGGTGCTCGGGATGGCGACCGAGGAGTCGCTCTTCAGTGGAGGGGGCTCGCGCGCTTCGGCCACGCTGGGCCGTGCCCTTCGCCTCGTGCTCTGGAACGCGGGCGGCGCTCATCCCGGACAGCCCGTCAAAGAGGTGTTCGGCCACCCCGGACGCTACGCCTATTGCATCGCCGAGCGGCCCGATCACGCCTGGACGCCGTTTCACCAGGCGCGGGGGCACCGGGCCGAAGAGTCCGCGGTGACGGTGTTCGCCTGCGAGTCCCCCCACAGCGTCGCGTTCTGGGGAGTGGGCGCCGACCCCGAGGAGCGTCTCCTCTCGGTCGCGGACACCATGCGCCCGCGCGGCAGCAACAACACCCACACGCTGGGTGAGCTGCTGGTGGCCTTCAACCCCGCCGAGGTCCGCCACCTGCACGCCCGAGGCTACGGGCGGGAGCGTGTCCAACAGCGCCTCTTCGAGCTCTCGAAGCGACGGCTCGGCGAGATCCGCTCGCGCAGCGACGACGCGCCCAAGACCTACGAGTGGTGGCCGGAGGAGATCGACCAGAGCGACGACGATGCGCTGGTGCCGATCGTCAACGGCCCCGAGTCGATCCACCTGATCGTGGCGGGCGCGGACAGCATCCCCTGGGCGGCGGTCTGCCCGGGCTGGGGCCACACGGGCGGCTACGCCGTCACGCGAACGGTGGGCTGAGGAGCATGGCCTTGGAGATCGTCGATCCGCGCGGGCGCGTACAGGACTCGGCCTCGAATCTCGCCACGCGCATCGCAGCGGCCAGCGGGCCCGTGCGGCTCGGCTTCCTCGTCAACGAACGCACGCGCAACCAGGGGCCCGACTTCTTCGGCTACACGCTCGCCATCGAGGCCGCACTGCGAGAACGGCTCGAACTCGCCGAGGTGGTCCGCGTCTGCAAGCCGGTTCTCTCCCGCCCCGCCGAGCCGCCCCAGCTCGCGGAGCTCCGCTACGTGCAGGGGGTCGTCAACGGCCTGGCGAAGTGAGGCTCGTGCACGTCGAGCAGTTTGCTCGACGCGGTGGCGCTGGAGCGGATGGGGGTCCCCACGGTCACCCTCGCGACGAAGCCGTTCCTGGGCGCAGCCCGGAGCGCGGCGCGGATGCACTCCCTGCCCGACCTGCCGCTCGTCGAGATCCCCCACGACTACCTGTTCGAGGACGAGGCCCGCATCCGCACCCAGGTCGCCGCGATCGTCGAGCCGATCCTCGCGGGCCTGTTCGCTGCGGCCCCGCCCTGACCGTCGCCACGCTCGGTGCTCCAAACGACTTTCCCACCGGACTCTCCTAGACTGGCTGGGTGTTCGATCACCGTGCCGCTGCTCGACCGGCAACCCGGCCCTGTCACGTCTGGGTGTACGGCAACGACCATTCGCCCTGGGTGCAGGCGGTCCTGCTCGGCCTGCACGAGAAGCAGATCCCCTACACCGTCGTCATCGCACCGGGTCTCTCCGTGTTTCTGAACTCGGGAGTGCTGATGCCGGCGGCGAAGATCGACGACGGGCCGTGGCTGCTGGATTCGGGGCGCATCCTCTTCGAGCTCGGGTTCTCCGAGGTGGAGGCCGATCGCCGCCAGGCGCTGCTGGCTGCGTTCGCGGGCGCTGCCATGCACCGCACCGAAAGTCCGTGGCAGTTCTGGCACCGCTTCAGCTACGTCCGAGACGGTCACCCCGTGCTCGCGCGACGGTTGTGGAATCAGTTCTGGCGCGCGTTCTCGATGTTCTACTTCTTCACACTGATCACGGTCCTGCGACGAACGAGACCGGCCGCAACGACGGAAGAGCTCGCCCGCAGCTTCTCGGGCTGGCGAGAGCGGCTGGTTTCCGGCGCGGAGTTCTTCGGGGGCAGCACACCGGATACCGTCGATTTCCAGCTGTTCGGCCTCATCCAGATGTGCGCCAGCATTCCCGGCCGGCCGCTCGCCGTACTCCGTCACGACCCGGAGCTCGCGCGACTCCGCGAGTGGATCGCGGCCATGCAGTCTCGCTTTTCGGGCCACGCCCATCTCTACAGCGCGGGGTACTTCGAACCGGAGCTTCCCGAGATCACGTCCGCCACCGCGATCGAGCGCTTCTGCTACTGGTCCGGCGCTCTCTTGATGTGGGTCGCGTTTCCCATCACGCTGCCGACGACGGTCTACTTCGCCTGGCGCGTGCGGAGGAAGGGGCTGCAGCGGCCTTGACCGACTCAGGGGCGGGTGTGGCGGGGTTCTTCGAGCAGCACGAACAAGAGGTTGTCCGTGAAGGCGGGATCGCGGGTCAGGCCCAGGTGGTCCTGGAAGAGGAAGGTGACGCGGTCCCAGTCGATCGGCGTCTTCACACCGGGAGTCCAGTCCGCGCCGACGCGTTCGTCGAGAATCGCGCTCGTGCGCAGAACGACGCCGTCTCCGGGCGCGGACTCGATGATCTTCGGCGGCTCGCCCTGGCCCCGGGCTCGAAGCCGGGCCGCCGTCGGTTCGGCGTCGCCCGCGATGAGGTGCAACAGCAGGCCCGGGGGTGTGCGGGCGGGCCGGTCGAGCGCCTCGTGGAAGCGCTCGGCGCGCCGCAGCACCACGCGCAGATGCGCCTCGGCGATCTCGCTCCGCTCGGCCCGGCTCGCCACGTCGGGTAGGAGTTCGGCCAGCGACTCGTCCTGGCTCGGGTCGAGCAGGCCCCACCCGTACGTCTTCCAGACCGCCGCATCGAAGAGGTCGAGCTGGGTTCCGTCCTCGGCGACGAGGGCGCCGTGGCGCGTGCGCGGCAGGAGCTGGTAGAGCGCCGGCATCGTGCCCAGGAGTGCCGGGGGAAAGGACGGGAGGAGGAAGGAGAAGCTCGCTCCCTCGATCAGGTTCCGAACGGCGTCGATCGATCCAGCGTTGGGGGTGGCCACCAGCACGGCGTGCTCGACGTGCTCGGCCCCCGCCCAGGTGGGAGCCGGCACCGAGCCGTCCGCCGGCAGATCCGCGGCTCCGTAACGCAGGTAGTAGCGGGTGACGAGACCGCCCATCGAATGGGCCACGATGTCGAACTTGAGATCCGACCGCTCGCGCCCGAAGCGGCGGCGGTCCTCCGCGAGCACGTAGGCGCGCTTCTCCAGGATGAACTCGTGCAGGCGCCGCGCGTTCTCCACGTTGTCGCGGCGCCAGTCGTAGGCGAATTGGAAGCAGGTGTAGTGGTCGCTGCCGTAGTCGATGGCCCCGGCCAGGCCGAGATTCTCGTCGCGGTAGCCCCCGGCCCCCAAGGCCCCCAGGAGATGGAAGTACGCCTTCTGCTCCACCGGCAGTCGCAGGAGGATCACGCGAATGCGGTCGAGAACTTCGATGGCCTCCACGTCGTCGCGGAGATCCCGCAGCGGCACGTCGCGATCCATGGGCAGCGCGAGCAGTCGCGCGCCCTCCGCGCCGCGCGGATCGGCCCAGTTGCCGCCGAAGGCGCCCCACACCGTGCGCGTGCGCTCTTCGGACCGCTGCACGAGGCGGCTTCCGAGCACCCCCGGAATCACGATGATCGGGTTGCGCTCGAAGTGGCCCTGCTGCGCGGCGCGGTTGTAGATGCCGCCGAGATCCGGCCCCGGCAGGCCCGTGGTGCAGGCCGCAAGCCCCGCGAGCAGGACGAACACGCCGCTCGCGCACCGGACCCGAGTGACTCCCAACGCCGCCGACCCCACGCCGCCTCCCCTCTGGCTGGTGATTTTCGCAGACATGGGATGACGGCAGGCCGTGCCGGGGTTCGAGCGGGTTGACATGCGGTGCATCGGTGCCCTAAAATCCGAATTTGAATTCAAATTATGTTTATAATATCAGCAATTTCAATAGGATATGAGAAATGAGCCAGACAGCGCGCGATGGGTTCGGCCCCGACACGACGACGGACGAGGTGCTGGAGGGCATCGATCTCTCGGGCCAGCTCGCCCTGATCACCGGCGCCTCGGGTGGCCTCGGCGCGGAGACGGCCCGCGCCCTCGCGTCCAAAGGGGCACGCGTCGTCCTCACCGCCCGCGATTTGCAGAAGGGCGAGGCCGCCGCACAGACGATCCGCGAAGCGACCGCTGCGGAGGTCCAGGTGGAGGAGCTCGAGCTCGCCTCGCTCGCGAGCATCCGCGCTTTCGCCGAGCGCTTTCTCGCGAAGCACGAGGCGCTCCACATCCTCGTGAACAACGCCGGCGTGATGGCGTGTCCGGAGGCGAAGACGCAGGACGGCTTCGAGCTCCAGTTCGGGACCAACCACCTGGGCCACTTCACGCTGACGGGGCTGCTGGCGCCCGCGCTGCTGCGCGGAGCCCCGGCGCGCATCGTCTCGGTCAGCTCGCGCGGCCATCAGCAGTCGCCGGTCCGCTTCGACGACCTCGCCTTCGAGAAAGAGCCCTACGAGAAGTGGGTGGCCTACGGACAGTCGAAGACGGCCAACGTGCTCTTCGCCGTCGAGCTCGAGCGGCGCCTCGGCGAGCGCGGCGTGCACGCGAACGCCATCCACCCCGGCGTGATCGCCACCGATCTCTCCCGCCACATGCAGCAGGAAGACTTCGAGCACATCCGCAAGCGCGCGGGCGGCGCCATGAAGCTCAAGAGCGTCGAGTCGGGGGCCGCGACCCAGGTCTACGCCGCCACGGCGCCGGAGCTCGATGGACGCGGCGGGCGCTATCTCGAGGACTGCCACGTGGCAGAGGTGAACGACGATCCGGAAGCCCGCGAGGGCGTGCGCTCCTACGCCGTCGACCCGGAGCTGGCGAAGCGCCTGTGGGCCGTCTCGGAGGAGCTCGTGGGGCAGAGCCTCCCGCTGTGACGGAGGCCGCCGTCGCCGCCGCTTCCGTCGGGGCGCCCTTCTACGCGCCGGAGGCGACTGACGACCCGACGCGATTCGAGCTCGAGGCCGCGCGCGAGCTGTGCGTCGGCCCTCCCGGTCGCCAATTCCTGATGGGCGGCGTGGGTCTCGCCTCTGCCATCGATGCCCTGGAGCGGGTCTCGGGACGGCCGCTCCGCTGGGCCACGGCGCAGTACCTCTCCTATGCCGAGCCCGGATCGCGCCTCGAGCTCCAGGTATCGACGCCGGCAAAGGGACGCAGCGTGCATCAGGCCCGCGCGGTGGGTCGCGTCGGGGACCGGGAGATCTTCTCCGTCGCGGGCGCGCTTGGAGCCCGCGCTGATCGGGCCGCCGAGCAGTTCGACCGCCCGCCGGCCGCCCCGCCGCCGGAGGCGTGCGAGCCGCGCCCGTGGCAGCACGACGGCCTCGACAACCTGATCTCCGGGTTCGAGCGGCGTCGCGTCCCGATGGCCGAGGCCGGACGTGCGGCGATGTGGATGCGAACGCGCCGCGACGTCCCGCTCGACGCCGGGCTGCTCGCGATCTTCGCGGATTTCCTCCCGGGCGGGCTCGACGCCACCACCGGCGCGATGAGCCTCGACAACACACTGCGCATCCACCGGCTGCCCGGCGAAGCGGCGTGCGGCTGGCTCTTGTGCGACGTCCGGATCGCGGGCCTGGCGGCGGGCTCGTTCCACGGCAGCATGAGCCTCTTCGACTCGCGAGGGTCCCTGCTCGCCACCGCGAGCCAGAGCGCCATGCTGCCCCGCGGTACGACGGACAAGACATCGTGACGCCGAGAAGCCGCTGGATCTCGGATCTCCACTGGGTACGCACGGGGCAGCAGTCGCGCAGCCAGAGAACCCAGGCGTCCTTGCTGGAAGCGGCGGCGACGCTCTTCGGCGAGAAGGGCATAGAAGCCACCTCCGTCGCCGACGTGGCCGCGGCGGCCGGCTGTTCGGTGGGCTCGGTCTACCACCACTTCCGCGACAAGCAGGCGCTTCTCTACGCCGTCTTCGAGCGGATGAGTGAGGAGTTTCGGGCGACCACGCGGGAGGCGCTCGAGCCGCGCCGCTGGGAGGGCGCTTCCGTGGCCGACGTGCTGCGGAGCTTTCTCGAGTTCTCGGTCGAGGTCGGCCGCGACCGGCCGGCCTTCAAGCGCGCCGGCATCCTGGCCGCGCAGGGCGACCCCGCGCTGCGCGAGCACTACGCCGAGCTGCGGACGGAGCTCTACGAGGGCATGGGCGCACTGCTCCTCTCGCGGGCGGACGAGATCGGGCACCCCGATCCCGAACTCGCGGTGGCCTTCGTCCTCGACCAGCTGGGATCGATGCTCGGCAGCCGACTCGAGAGCGACGGGGTGCCGACGCCGCTCGCGAACCGACCGGACGACGCGTTCGTCCAGGAGGCCCTCCGCTCGGCGTGCGCCTATCTGCAGCTGGCACCGCCCGACGAGACGGGGGGAGAGAACTCGATGGAAAGGAGTGGCCGATGAAGTGGTTGGGAATCGCCGTGGGAAGCGTCCTGCTCCTGGTGGTGGGCTACGGCCTGTACATGACCCAGTGGGCGAACCCGCGCGTGGTGCGCGAGCTGCGCGACGATCCCCAGGGTGAGCTCGCCGGCAAGGTGATGCTCCTGACGCTGCCGTCGGGGAAGGCCATCCCCGTCAACTACCTGAGGGACGGCGACACGGTGTACGCCGCGGCCGACGGCCGCTGGTGGCGCGAGCTCGAGGGCGGCGGCGGACGCGGCAGCGTGCTGATCCGGGGCGAGACCCTGACCGGGCACGTCCGGGCCGAGCGCAAAGACATGGATCTGCGCGACTCGGTCTTCGAGCGGCTGCGCCCCACCGCGCCGCGGGTCTTCGGCACGATGATCATCATCGAGCTGGATCCGGAAGCCGCCGGCGGCCCGCGCGACCCCTCGGCAGAAGGAGATGCGTCGTGAGCGCGTACGCCGAGTCCTCCGTTCCGGACCAGGCCGGCAAGACCGTCCTCGTGACGGGAGCCAACACCGGCATCGGCTACGAAGCCGCCCGCGTCCTCGCCGGCCGCGGGGCCCGCGTACTGCTGGGCTGCCGCTCGGAGGCGAAGGCGGCCGACGCCGGCGACCGCATCCGAGCGCAGCACCCCGACGCGGAAGTCGTCTGGGTGCCGCTCGACCTGACGAGCCTGAAATCGGTCGCCGAAGCCGCCGAGATCGCGAAGCGCGAGCCGCGGCTCGACGTGCTCGTCAACAACGCCGGCGTGATGATCCCCCCGCTCACCCGCACCGAGGACGGCTTCGAGCTGCAGTTCGGCGTGAACCACCTGGGCCACTTTGCGCTCACGGGACAGCTGCTGGAACGACTGGCCTCGACGCCGGGGGCGCGCATCGTAAACGTGAGCAGCAAGGCCCACGTCCCGGGACGCATCGACTTCGACGACCCGCACGCAGAGCGGTCCTACAGCCCAATCCGGCGCTATCAGATGAGCAAGGCCGCGAACCTGTACTTCACGTTCGAGCTCTCGCGCCGGCTCGCCGCCGCCGGCATCGACGTCACGGCGGTCGCCTGCCACCCCGGTGTCGCCGACACGGAGCTGTCGCGAACCTTTCCGGCCTGGTTCGGGCTGATCGCGCCCATCCTCCGCCCGCTCTTCAACACACCTGCCGAGGGGGCGCTGCCGACACTGCTGGCGGCAACCGCGCCCGACGCCGAGCCCAACGCCTACTACGGCCCCCAGAAGCGCGGCGAGACCGCACGGTCAGCCGGACCGGCGAAGATCGCCCGTCACGTCCGGGACGAGCAGGTGGCCAAGAAGCTGTGGGAGCTGAGCGCCGAGCTGACCGGCGTCTCGTATCTGGAGGGTTAGAGCTTGCGCATCGGCATCTCGCTCCCCGTCCGAGAACTCCGCGACGACCTGGGCGCCATCCGCGCGTTCGCACAGCAGGCGGAGAGCTTGGGCTTCACCCACCTGCGCATCCCCGACCAAGTGGCGCGGCGCGATTCGGGACCGCTGCACGAGCCGCTGACGCTGCTGGCCTGGCTCGCCGGCCAGACCGAGACGATCGAGCTGGTTCCCTCCGTCGTCGTGCTGCCCTCGCGCCAGACCGTGCTCTTCGCCAAGCAGGCCGCAGACGTGGACTTGCTCTCGGGCGGCCGGCTCCGGCTGGGCATCGGTGTCGGCGGGCACCGCCGCGAGTACGGCTCACTCCGCCAGGATTTCGCCACGCGCGGTCGCCGCTGCAGCGAGCAGATGCGGCTCCTGCGGCGCCTCTGGACCGAGACGGAGGTCACCTTCGAGGGCGAGTTCGACCGCGTGAGCAAGAACGGCATCGACCCGCTTCCCAGCCAGCGTCCCATCCCGATGTGGATCGGCGGCGCGCCAACCCCCTCGGCTCCGGTCCTCGAACGCATCGGCCGCCACGCCGACGGCTGGTTCGCCCTGTGCGAACCGACCGAGTTCGCCGCCTTGAAGGCCGAAATCGATCGCTTCGCCGGGGACGCGGGACGCGATCCCGCCGCCATCGGCGCCGAGAGCGGCGTGGGCATCCACGGGAGAACCGAAGAGGAATGGCTCGGGATCGTCGAGGCCCGCCGCGACACGGGCGTGACGCATCTCTGCATGCGCACGCTCGGCGGCGAGCTGGACGCGAAGGGCCACCTCGAGGCCCTCGAGCACGTGCACCAGGTTCTCGTCGAGAACGGACACCTGCGCTCGGCCCCCCGGGCGCACTGAGGAGATGAACATGGCCAAGAAGACCGTACTGATCACCGGCTGTTCGACCGGCATCGGCCGACTGGCGGCGAAGACCTTTCACGAGCGCGGCTGGAACGTCGTCGCCACGATGCGCTCTCCGGAGAAGGAAACCGAACTCGCCGGGCTCGACGACGTGCTCGTCACCCGGCTCGACGTGACGGACCGCGACAGCATCCAGCAGGCCGTCGACGCAGGCCTCGAACGCTTCGGCGCCCTCGACGTCGTGGTGAACAACGCCGCACGGGGCGGCCACGCGCTGCTCGAGCAATCGAGCGACGAGATGACCCGCGCCATGTACGAGACCAACGTCTTCGGCACCATGAACGTGTGCCGCGCGGTGCTGCCCCACATGCGAAGCCGGGGAGAGGGCTGCATCGTCAACGTCACCTCGATGGCCGGCTGGCTCGGGCTGCCGCTCGAAACCAGCTACTGCGGCACCAAGCACGCCGTCGAGGGCATGACCGAGGCCCTCTACCTGGAGCTCAAACCGCTCGGCATCCGCGCCGTGACCGTCGCCCCTGGCGCCTACCTGCGGACGGAGTTCACGGCCAACGCCAACGACGGCGACTTCGAGGTGGGCGGCGAGGATCTCGCAACTTACGCGAAGCGCCTGCGCGATCACTTCCGCACTTCAGTGGCGAACGAAGGGGGCGAGGAGGCAGACCCCCAGGAGGTCGCGGACAAGATCTTCGAATGCGCCACCACGGAAACGCCGGTCCACAACCCCGTCGGCTCCGACGCGCAACTGATCGTCGCGATGATGGCGGCGCCGCCCCGAGACGAGTTCCTGGCGAAGGTGGAGCCGCTGCTGCTGCCGAGCGCCTGAGCGCGCTTCTGGACTGTGGCTACCGAGCCCGATCGGGGTCTCCGTTCGACACAAGCTCGACACTCGGGTCCCGCTCGACCGTACGACGGAAGTCGGCGAGGAGTCGACTCTACCCGACGAAGGCGTCTCCCTTGTTCCAGTCTGCCGCGCAGAGTCCACCGCTTTTCAGGGCCTGGACCGTCCGCAGCACCTCGGCAGGGCTTCGGCCCACACTCAAGTCGTTCACACTGAGGGACCGCACGACGCCCTGGTCATCGACGATCGCCGTCGCCCGGTAGGCCACCCCCTGGTCCTCCTTGAGGACGTCGAAGGCCCGACTGACCGCGTGGCTCGTATCGGCGACCACGGGATGGGTGATCTCATCGGCGAAGGTCTTCCGGTCCGCAAACCACTGTTGATGGCTGAAGAAGGAGTCGGTGCTGACTCCGATCACCTCGACACCCTCCGCGCGAAACTCACCCAGAAGCGCCTGAAAGCCCCGGATCTCGGTCGGACAGACGAACGTGAAATCGAGCGGATACCAGTAGATCACGTGCCACTTGCCGCGGTAGTCCGCGCTCGAGAGCTGAACCTCCTGCCCCCCGTGGTGGGCGGTTGCGCACCATTCCGGTGCCTGGGTTCCGACCCTTGCCATCTTCCTTGCCTCCTGCCTCGCGTCGCGGCGCGGCGTGATTGTGGACGTCGTACACCGATCGAGCGCCCCCGCGAGGAGATCAACGGACCTCGTCCAGACGGCAGCCACACCTTCGGTCTCATACGTGGTTTCGGAGCATCAGCTCCTTTGGATGCGGCTCGAGAAAGAGTTGTCCCTGCAGGTACTCGACGTCGTACCGGCGGACGTGGTGGCGGATCAGGGTCAACGGCACGACGAGCGGCACGAGGCCGCTGCGGTAGTCCTCGATCAGCTCCGCGAGCTCGCCGCGCGCGGCGGCGTCGAGGCGCTTTTTCAAGTGGCCCGCCGCATGCTGGAGGACGTTGGTGTTGCGGCCGCGCGTCGCGCGGTGCCGCAGGGCGGCCATGAAGCCGCGTTCGTAGCGCGCCCGGAAGTCGACCCTGCCCAGCTGCTTGCGCTCTGCGACCAACCGCCCCAACTCGCGGTACGCGGCGGGCGAGTGGGCCATCAGCTGCAGCTTGTGGACGGTGTGGAATGCGACCACCTGCCGGTCGGACCACGAGCCGCGAAACAGCGAGCGCAGACGCCGATAGGCGAAGACGCTCTCGATGAAGTTCTCCCGCAGCTTCGGGTCGTGAAGGCGTCCCTCGTCCTCGACCGGAAGCTCGGGGTAGGCTTCCATCAGGGCGGCCGCATAGACGCCCACGCCGTCCTTGCGGGGCATTCCCTGCGCGCTGTAGACCTTCACGCGCGTCATGCCACAACTCGGAGAGTCCTTCTTCAACACGTAGCCACAGAGATCCAGACCGCGAAGCGCGCGCACGCGGCGAACCGCGTAGCGTTCCATGTCCCGCGTGTGGTCGACGCCCGACGCCTTCTCCACCATCCGAACCCGGCCACCATCGCGCACCAGGCGCAGGGACGGCCGCGGCACGCCCATCCCGACCTCCACCTCGGGGCAGACCGGCACCCATTCCACGAAGCTCCCCAGGAGGTCCGTCAAGAAGCGGTCCCGCTTGTGGCCCCCGTCGAAGCGAACCTCGCGACCGAGCAGGCAGGACGATACGCCGAGGCGCAGCGGCGCATCCGGGGAAACTGCGTCGCTCACGATCGCTCCTCTTGTTCTCGGGCGCTGCGAAACAGCGCGAGGGCGCGCTCGCGGCGCGCGGCGTGCTCGACGATGGGAGGCGGGTAGTCGGCGGCCCCCCCGGCTCCCCGTGGTGCGTGAACGTGGGCCGCCGCCACGCCCCGGAGCTCGGGGACCCACCGACGCACGTAGTCTCCGTTGGGATCGAAGCGCTTCCCCTGGGCAACGGGATTGAAGATTCGAAAGTAGGGCTGGGCGTCGGTCCCCGTCGAAGCGGCCCACTGCCAGCCGCCGTTGTTCGACGCCGGATCACCGTCGACGAGGTGCTCGAAGAAGAACCGCTCGCCCTCGCGCCAGTCGATCAGCAGGTCCTTGGTGAGGAAGCTCGCCGCGATCATGCGCGCCCGGTTGTGCATCCAGCCCGTCGCGAGCAGCTGCCGCATGCCGGCGTCCACGATGGGGTAGCCCGTGCGCCCCTCCCGCCACGCCGCGAGGCCCTCGGGATCGTCGTTCCAGGCGAGGCCATCGTACTCCCGGCGGTGGTTCTCCCGCAGCACCTGCG
>JAKSBN010000017.1 GCA_022361175.1 Pseudomonadota bacterium
CTCGATGTCCTGGAAGCTGATGCCCCGGATCGAGATGGCCGCGCCCTGAGGACCCGCGCGCACGGAGTCGACGATCAGGTTCGGGGTGATGCCCTCGAGGTCTTCGAGGTTGCGGTTGAAGCCACCCTCCAGCTCCGTGGCCGGGATCGCCGTCACCGCGACGGGAACCTCCTGCAGGTTCTCCTCGCGCTTGCGGGCGGTGACGGTGATCTGCTCGATGGCGGTGCGGGATCTCGCTTCCTCCTCCGTCTGCTCCGCCGCGGGAGCCTCCGGGGTCGCCTCCTGCGCCGCCGCGTCGGCCGGGGCCCAGAGCCACAACGCCGCCAGCACCACAAGCCATCGTCCCATCGGAATCCGGTTCAGAACCCAGGTCGCTCGCGCCACAGCACCCTCCCCTGCGTCCCCCCGCCCGAGGGCCGCGGTTTCGGATCAGGCCCGGAATCCCTACCGGCGTCCGGGGAAATCTCCCGGGCACGGCCAGAGTACACTCCTAGTTGCACCAAATGTGCACACCCGAGCCAACCCGGTCCGTTGTACGCCCAACCGCTTAACATGTTCAACACTTTTACACGGTTCAACGGGCTTTACGTGTTAACCTGACTTCGATCCCAAGCCCCCCGGCCTCCGGCTCCAGCCAAAAATGTGTCGGTGCTTCGGGGACTTGAAGCGGGAGAGCGAAAGTCCCACGAATCGCGAGGTGCGGGTACACGCCCTCGCTGTCAATGCGCCGCGTTCGATGCGATATGCGGCGCACCATGCGGGGAGCTGGCCATGGGGCGCGACGGACGCGAAGGACGCTTGGAGGGCAAGGTCGCCCTCATCACCGGAGGCGCCTCCGGGCTCGGCGCCGCCTCGGCCCGCCACATGATCCGCGAGGGCGCGCGGGTGGTGCTGGCGGATCTGCAGGAGGAGCGCGGCCAGAAGCTGGCCTCCGAGCTGGGCGATGCCGCGCTCTTCGTGCGCCACGACGTCACCCGCGAAGACGACTGGCAGCAGCTGCTGGCCGCCGCGCGGGAGCGCTTCGGGGCGCTCCACGTGGTGCTGAACAGCGCGGGCGTCAGCATCCCGGCTCCCATCGACGAGGCGACGTTCGAACACTGGCGCCAGATCATGTCGGTCAACGCGGACGGCACCTTCCTCGGCTGCAAGTACGGCGTCGAGGCGCTGCGGGAAAGCGGCGGCGGCTCGATCGTCAACATCTCGTCCACCATGGGCATCCGGGGCGGCCCCATCTTCGCGGCCTACTGCGCCAGCAAGGGCGCGGTGCGGCTGCTCACCAAGTCCGTGGCGCTGCGCTGCGCCGAGCAGGGCTGGAACATCCGCTGCAACTCGATCCACCCCGGGGCCATCGAGACGCCCATGATGGATCCCTACCTGGCGCAGTCGCCCACGCGGGAAGAGGGGCTGGCCAGCTTCGGCGCCGTCCATCCGCTGGGCCGCGTGGGGCAGCCGCACGAGATCGCCAACACGGTCGTGTTCCTGGCCAGCGACGAGTCCAGCTACATCACGGGCGCCGAGATTCCCGTCGACGGCGGCTTCTGCGCCTAGGAGACTCCATGACGAGCCCTGCCACCGATACGCCCCTCGCCGAGATCAACCCCTTCGACGCGGCCGTGCTGAACGAGCCCTTCGCGTTCGATCGGCGCTTGCGCGCCGAAGCGCCGGTGTACCGCGATCCGGCCAGCGGGATCGTGCTGGTCTCCACCTACGAGCGCGTGATGGAGGTGCTGCGCCAGCCGGAGCAGTTCTCCAACCGCTTCGCCAAGGCCATGGGCGGCGGCCGCTCGCCGGACCCGGAAGTGCAGGCCGTGCAGGCCGAGGGCTACCCGCCGGTGGACACGATGCTCACGGCCGACCCGCCCGAGCACAAGCGCTTCCGCAGCCTGGTCAACAAGGCCTTCACGCCCCGGCGCGTCAACTCCATCGAGGGCGAGATGGAGAAGATCTCCCACGAGCTGATCGACCGCTTCGCGGCCGACGGGCGCTTCGAGGTGCTGGCCCAGTACTCCACGTGGCTGCCGCTGACCGTCATCGCCGACCAGCTGGGCGTGCCGCGCTCGGACCTGCCCAAGTTCAAGCACTGGACGGACGGCTTCACGGCCCAGCTCTCGGGCTTCGCCGACCAGGAAGGCGAGGTCGAGGCCGCCAAGCGCATCGTGGCCTTCCAGCACTACTTCGCCGACCGCCTGGAAGAAGCGCGCGAGGCGCCCCGCGACGACATCATCTCGGACCTCGTGCGCGCCCGCATCGAGGGCGAGCGGCCGCTGGATGTGCCCGAATCGCTGTCGATCATCCAGCAGCTCCTGGTGGCGGGCCACGAGACGACGGCGGCCGCCATCGCCGAGGGCATGCGGCTTCTCGTGGAGAACCCCGAGCAGATGGCGCTGGTGCGCGAGGACCCGAGCCTCATCCCCAATGCGGTGGAGGAGGTGGTGCGCCTCACGACGCCCACCCAGAACATGTGGCGCGTCGTGGTCGAGGACTGCGAGCTGGGCGGGATGGAAATCCCGGCGAAGTCGCTGCTGCTCCTCCGCTACGGCTCGGCCAACCGCGACGAAACGGTCTTCCCCGACCCGGACCGCTTCGATGTCCGGCGCGAGAACGCGTCCGAGAACCTGGCCTTCGGCCACGGCATCCACTTCTGCATCGGGGCGATGCTGGCGCGCAAGGAGATGCTGGTGGCGTTCCGCACGCTGCTCGGGCGGCTCTCGGGCCTGCGCCTGGCGCCGGGACAGAAGATCCACCACCACCCCAGCGTGCTGCTCCGCGGTTTGAAGTCGCTCGAGCTCGAGTTCGACCCGGCGTAGGAGGTCCCGATGGCCGTCACCACGCGCAAGTCCTACTGCCGCTTCTGCCACGCGTACTGCGCCCTGCAGGTCGACGTCGAGGACGGCCGGGTGAAGGCGGTGCGCGGCGACGCGGACGACCCCATCTACGGCGGCTACACCTGCGTCAAGGGGCGCCAGCTGCCCGAGCAGACGAACCACCCGGAGCGCATCCGCCAGTCGCAAAAGCGCGTGGGCGAGGGCCGCTTCGAGCCCATCGCCAGCGAGCAGGCGCTGGACGAGATCGCCGAGCGGGTAGGCGCCATCGTCGCCGAGCACGGGCCGCGCGCCGTCGCCACCTACAACGGCACCCACGCCTTCCAGAACTCGGTGCAGTTGGCCGTCTCCAAGGCCTGGCACCAGGGCCTGGGCTCGCCCTCGTACTACACCAGCGTCACCATCGACCAGCCCGCCAAGTTCATCTCCATGGCGCGGCACGGAGTCTGGGGCGGCGGCGGCCACAGCTTCGAGAGCTCCGACGTGGCGCTGGTCGTCGGCAACAACCCGCTGGTGTCCGTCTACTCGCCCTACGGCGGCCCCTCGCCGTTCAACCCCTTCAAGAGCCTGCGCGATGCGCAGCGGCGCGGCTTGTCGCTGATCTGCGTCGACCCGCGGAAGACGGAGCTGGCCCGGCGGGCCGATCTCCACCTGCAGGTGAAGCCGGGCGAGGATCCGACGCTCTTGGCAGGGCTCTTGCGCGTGATCCTCGAGGAAGAACGCCACGACGCCGACTTCTGTGCCGAGCACACCCAGGGGCTGGAGGCCCTTCGCCGGGCGGTGGCACCCTTCACGCCCGACTACGTGGCCCGGCGCACGGGCGTGCCGGAAGCCCTCGTGGTAGAGGCGGCGCGCCGCTTCGCCGCCGGCCCGCGCGGCGTGGCCACGGCCGGCACGGGGCCCGACATGGCGCCCCACCCCAATCTGACCGAGCACCTGGTGCTGTGCCTCAACACCGTCTGCGGCCGGGTGAACCGCGAGGGCGAGGCGGTGCCGAACCCGAGCGTGCTGGCGCCCGTGTCGCGGCGCGCCGAGGCCACGCCGCCGTGGCCCGCCTTCGGGGTCGGCCCTCGCTCGCGCGTGCGCGAGCTGGGGGAGATCTTCGGCGAGATGCCCACCGCCTCGCTGGCCGACGAGATCCTGACGCCGGGCGAGGGCCAGGTGCGCGCCCTTCTGTGCGTCGGCGGCAATCCCGCCGTGGCCTGGCCCAACCAGCCGAAGGTGCTGCGCGCGCTCGAGTCGCTGGAGCTCTTCGTCACCATCGACGTGCGCTGGTCGGCCTCGGCCCAGCGGGCCGACTACGTGCTGGCGCCGAAGGTGTGCCTCGAGCGCCCGGACGCCACGGTGCTGACCGACTCGTGGTACTCCGCGCCGTACGCCCACTACACCGAGGCGGCGGTGGAGCCCGAGGGCGATCTGATCGAGGAGTGGGAGCTCTTCACCGGCTTGGCCCAGCGGCTGGGGACGCCGATCCGCTTGGAAGGCGGCGAGCTGGCCCTCGATCCCAAGCCCAGCAAGCACGACGTCCTGGAGAAGGCCCTGCCGCGGCCGCGGGTGCCGCTGGAGACGCTGCGGGCCAAGGAGGGCGGCGCCGTGTGGCGGGACATCGCGGTGCAGGTGGGCCCGCCGCGCGAGCGCGACGGCGAGCGGCCCCGGTTGGAGCTGGCGCCCGAGGGCATCCCCGAAGAACTCGGCACCGTGCGCGCCGAGCCGTTCGCCGCGACCGGCGGTGGCTACGGCGAGGACGCGGAGCGCTACTCGCACCGGCTCATCTCGCGGCGGCTGCTTCACGTCTACAACTCGTCCGGCCGCGACCTGAAGGCCCTGCGCGCCCGCGGCACGACCAACCCCGCCTTCATGCACCCGGACGACCTGACCGACCTGGGGCTGGTTGACGGCGACCTGGTGGAGCTGCGCTCGC
>JAKSBN010000214.1 GCA_022361175.1 Pseudomonadota bacterium
AGCGACGACCCTCCCTCTGCGCCTCGGGGTGCGGCGGCGCGTTGCGTTCTCATCGGAAGCTTCCCCTCTCCCTTGAGCAGCTCCGGCGCAGCTCCGCGCGGATCGGGGAATTCACCGGCGCGCAGGGATCGGGGCAACACCCCGGCCCCGAGGCGCTTTCGCGAGCCACGCGATTCTCACCGAGCCGCAACTTTCCACTCCAGCGGGATTCTCCGGCGTCCGATGGTCTGACCTGCGGAGGGGCAGCGACGATGGCAGCCGAACGACGGGTGACGGTCTTCGATTGCGGAGGCCGCGGCGGAATCCACCGCAGCTGGGAAGACTTCCCCGTGGCGCTCCACTACGAGAGCTTCGAGCCGGAGGCGGAGGAGGCGGCCGCGCTCGCCCGTCTCGACCCCCGAAAGAACGGCCCGACGCGCTTTCAGGTCGTCAACCGCGGGCTCGACGAGCGCCCGGGTTGGCGCCGACTGCACGTCTACGACTCTCCCGATCTGTCGTCGTTCTACGAGCTCGACCCCACGGCCACCTACCGCTACCGCAGCGTCGCTCTCGACCGCGTCTGCCGCGTTCACTGCACGACGGTGGACCTCCACCGGCAGCAGTCCGGCCTGGCCCCCGACTACCTGTCGATCGACGCGCAGGGCGCGAGTCTGGCCATCCTGACCGGGGCCCGCGCATCGCTCACGAGCTCGCTGCTGGGCGTTCGCTGTGAGGCCGAACTGGTCCCCCTGTACCGGGGCCAGCCGCTCTTGGGCGAGATCAGTCGCTACCTGTTCGACCTGGGCTGGCGCCTGATGCGCGTCGAGACCTGCGGCCGTCCGCAGTTCGGGCTGAGCTCGGACATGAACCGCTTCTCCGTCTCGCCGGAGGACGCGGTTCCGACCGGGGGGGACGCCGTCTTCGTGAACGCCGCGCGGGCCCGCTCGCTCTTGGACGACGACGCGCCCGACGCGGCGTTCCGCCTGTTTCACCTGGTCCTCTTCCTGCTCCACAACGGCTGTGGCTTCTTTGGGCTCGAGCTTCTGGAGGTCTTGAACGAGCGCGGGCGGCGGGAGCGATTTCGAGCGGGCCTCCGTTCGGACGAATTCGCGGTGCTCCAGAGCCAGGTGGCGACGTACCTGCGCGTGCCGCGGGAGAACGTCAACCGCGGTTTCGACTCCGAGCGCGCGTACCGCGAGCTCTTCGGCACCCACCTGGGTGAGGTCCCGGCCGCTTCGGCACTCGCGGCTTCCAACGCCAAGGTGCGCGGGCTCTACGCATGAGCTTCGACCGAGCACGCTTCTGGCGCCGCGCAGGTCGTGCTCTCAAGGCCTCCGGTGCGCGCTGTGTCTTGGACCGACCTTTCGTGAAAGCCGTCGATCTCGGGGCCGGCGACCTGGACTCGGTGCGCGAGATCGCGAGTCGCTGGCTGCGGGCATCGCTTCCGGCTTCGGCGCAGGCGTCCGTTCGCGACTGGCCGTCCCTGCTCGGCCAGCTGAACCGCGGCTCGCGCTTCGACCTCGCTCCGCAGGCCGAGGGCCCGGTGGCCCTCGATCACTGGGCCAACGGGTGGCTGGCTCGTTGTGGGTTGGCAGAGCTGGTGCGGGGCATCGAGTTCCCGGCCAATCTGCGCGTGTCGCACGGCGCTCCGCCCCCCGGCTACGCCGCTCGACCCTACGCGACCGACCGGGCCCATTCCGACATCTGGGCCGGTGAGCCGGCCGACATCGTGAACGTGTTTCTCTATCTGGGCGGGGATCTCGCGGCCAGTCACCTGGAGCTCTACGACTCCGATCAGGCGTCACTCGAGTCGCTGGCCGCCTTCACCGGCCCCTACGAGTCGGCGCTGCCGCTGCTGTCGGGCCTCGAGCGAGTCGACGTGGAGCCGCGTCCGGGGCGGCTGCTGCTCTTCGACGGCGCCTGTCCCCACCGCACCATTCGAGAAGGCGGTGGAGTGCGAGTAAGCCTGGATTTCCGTCTGCGCCGAGTCGATCCCTACGCCCAGATCGACGAGCGCTGGTCGGACGACTACATCCCGTGGTCGAAGTACTGGCAGCTGCCCGCCGATCCCACCACCTCGCTGGAAGAGCGGGTGGCCGGTGAGCTCGGCCGCCTGGGCCGGCACGGCCTGGCGCGGGCTCTGGCGGCCCGTCGCCGAAGCCTCGCCCGTGCTGGCTGGGCCGGAGGGAGCTGACCCGCGGCGAGCCGCGTCGCCTATACTGCTTCCGGGTCGGAGGCAGGAATCCATGGCCATCATTCTCGGCAATCTCTCACCGCAGGACGAGTACACGCACGCGCTCGGCCCCGAGCCGAACTTCAACGAGAGCATGTACTTCAACTTCTTCGACCGGGAGCGCCGGGTCGGCGGCTTCCTGCGATTGGGTAATCGGGCCAACGAAGGCCGCGCGGAGATGACCGTCACGCTCTACCTGCCCGACGGCCGCGTGCTCTTCTGGTTCGAGCGCGCCCTCATCGATTCCAACGACGCGTTCGACGCTGGCGGCATGCGCTTCGAGGTCCTGGAGCCGACCGAGCGGCTGCGCACGACCTATGCCGGACGGGCGCTCGAGCTCGCGGAACCCCGCGAGATGGCGAATCCAAAGCGCGCCTTCCAGGAGAACCCGCGCCGCGACGTCGAGCTCGACCTGGTTCACAGTGCGGCCGGGCCGCTCTACGGGAGCGCTGGCAGCCAAGACGAGGCGGACCGCCCGGCGGAGCAGCAGTTCGCCAAGGCCCACTACGAGCAACACATGCGCGTCGAAGGCCAGCTGCGGGTGAACGGCGAGAGCTTCGCCGTCGACGGCTACGGGCTGCGCGACCATTCGTGGGGCCCCCGCTACTGGCAGGCCATCGACGGCTACGAGTGGCTCACCATGAACTTCGGCGCGGACATGGGCGTGATGGTGTCGATCATTCGGCGCGACGGGCAGGAGCGGGTCGGTGGGGTCGTGGTTCGCGGCGACCGGGTGCAGGCCCTGGCGAAGGCGGCGGTCGAAGCCGACTACGAGGAGAACGGCCTCTACCACCGGCGCGTCCGCGCCCAGCTCGAAACCCGCGACGGCGAGCCGCTGGCCATCGAGGGCCGGGTGCAGAGCTTCATTCCGCTGCGCAACCGGCGCCAGGGCCAGACGACGCACATCGGCGAGGGCATGACCGAGTGGCGCTGCGGCGATCGCGTCGGGTACGGCCTCTCGGAGTTTCTGCGCCAGGTCTAAACCAGAGCCGGGCGCGAGCCGAGCGGCCCGCGCCCGTTCAGGAACGGCTGGAACCGGTGGCTAGGAAGCCCTGGCGTGCAGCGCTTGGGCGGCCGGCTCCCGGGCTTCGCTCTCGGGGCGCCGCAACAGGTACAACAGTGGACCCGCGCCTCCGAGGAGCAGGGTCACCGCGAAGTAGGGCCAGGCGCTGGTGCCGCGTGCGGAAGCGTCGCGAAACATCCAGATGGCGATCAGGCTGAGACAGATGGTGAGGTCGAACAGCAGCAGGATGGCGACGGGGCTCTCGAGAACCGGGGCGATCCAATTCGGACCGGTCAGCGAGAGGACGTAGGCGGTCTCGCCCAGAAACAGGGTGAGAACGACGGCGAGGGCGATCTTCTTGGCGGACATGGCAGGGCCTCCGTTGATGATGTGCGACGACCGGAGTGCAACTGCTGTGCCCACGACCGCGCCGGCCTGAGGGCCCGCGGGCGGCCTCGGTGTTGCAGCCCTGCAACACGGGAGCGGGCGGCGACGCAACAGCCTGCCGGGGCGGCGCGTGGGGAGGCACGCCGCGCGCGCTGAACGCGCGCCTATGCGCGCGAGGGACGCGCGCGATGCGGCACGGAGTTTGCTCCACTGCGTGATAGGCTCGTTCCCGGAGGCCCGCATGTCCGCTCCGTCGCTTCCCCGTCCCGATCACGCCGCCGAGGAGGCTCGCGACAGGACCTGGCCCTGGGCGTGGATCGGGACGCTCGTCGGAATCGGCATCGGGCTGGGCGACTTCGTCGTCATGCTGTCGTTCGGCGCCGACCTGAAGCTCTCCGGCCAGGACGTCACGGCGGCCGTGCTGGGCTCCTTCGTCGTCTCCTACGGCTTGTTGGGCTACGCCATGGGCCGCGTGGCCGAAGCGCGCGCCCGCGCGCGCCGCGACGCCAACACCATCGCCGTGCAGCTGGAGCAGCTCGAGCGGGCCCAGCGCGAGCTGGTCCAGCAGGAGAAGCTCGCCGCCATCGGCCGCCTGGCCGCGGGCGTGGCGCACGAGGTGCGCAACCCGCTGGGTGTGATCCGCGCCTCCGCTTCCATGGTGAAGGAGAGCTTCGAAGCGGGAGAAGATCCCTACCGCGCGTGCGAGTTCATCTGCGAGGAGATCGATCGCCTGGACGGGCTGATCCACGGCTTGCTCACGTTCTCCCGTCCCACCCGCCCCCAGCCCGAGAAGGTGTCTCTGGAGAAGCTCGTAGACCACGCCCTGCAGCTGGCGGACGCCGAGCTGGCGAAGCGCGGCATCACGGTGGAAAGGGAAGCCGACGGGGCCACCCCCGAACTGACGGCCGACCCGGACTTGTTGGCCCAGCTCATCTTCGGGCTGATCCTGAACGCCGCGCAGGCGCTGGAAGGCGAGGGCCGCATCGTGCTCCGGACGCGCTTCGAGGCCCCGGGGTGGCGCTTGGAGGTGGCGGACTCGGGGCCCGGAGTCTCGCCCGAGGACGCTGCCCACGTCTTCGAGCCGTTCTTCACCACCAAGGCCACGGGCACGGGCCTCGGCCTCGCCATGGCGGAGCGGATCGCCGAGGCCCACGACGGCACCTTGGCCTTGGTGCCGGGTGCCGGCGCCGGGCCCGACGGGAGTGGCGCCTGCTTCGCCCTCGACCTTCCGAGCGGGAGCGACTCGTGAAGGCGCGCCTGCTCCTGATCGACGACGAGCCGCGGCTGGTGGAGGTGCTGCGGATGGTGCTGGCGCGGGAGGGCTACACCGTCGAGGCCTACACGGACGCCGAGGCGGCACTGGAGGCCCACGCCCGGGAGCCCTTCGACCTGATCGTCACGGACCTGCGCATGCCGAAGCTGGACGGCCTGACGGTGATGGAGCGGGCGCGCCACATCGAGCCCGAGCTCCCCGTCATCCTGATCACCGCCCACGGCAGCGTGAGCTCGGCCATCGCGGCGCTGCGCCAGGGCGCCTTCGACTACGTGCAAAAGCCCTGCGACAACGACGAGCTCAAGGCCTTGGTGCGGCGGGCCCTCGAGCTGACGCGCATGACGCGGGAGAACCGCTACCTCCGCGCCGAGCTCCGCAGCCGCTACGCCGTCGACCAGGTCGTGGCCGAGAGCGCCGCCATGCGCGAGGTGCTCGATCTGGTGCGGCGCGCGGCGCGGAGTCCGGCCACCGTCCTCATCACCGGCGAGAGCGGCACGGGCAAGGAGCTGGTGGCGCGCGCGCTCCACTTCGAGAGCGATCGGGTGGGCGCGCCCTTCGTGGCCGTCAACTGCAAAGCCTTCGCCGAGGGCGTGCTCGAGTCGGAGCTCTTCGGACACGAGCGCGGCGCCTTCACCGGGGCCGACCGGGCCCGCGCCGGGCTCTTCGAGCAGGCAGACGGCGGCACGCTCTTCCTGGACGAGATCGGCGAGGTGAGCCCGGACTTCCAGGCCAAACTCCTGCGCGTGCTCCAGGACAAGAGCCTGCGGCGCGTGGGCGGCGACACACCGCGCGAAGTGGACGTCCGGGTCGTGGCCGCCACCAACCGCGACCTGCCGAGCGAGGTGGAGGCGGGGCGCTTTCGGGAGGATCTGTACTTCCGACTCGCCGTGATCCCGGTCCAGTTGGCGCCGCTGCGCGAGCGGCCCGAAGACGTCCTGCCGCTGGCCCATCACTTCTTGGCGGCGTGGAACCACGAGCTCGGTCGCGAGATCCGGGGCTTCGGCCCCGACGTGGACGAGTATCTCCGCCACCACACCTGGCCGGGGAACGTGCGCGAGCTCCAGAACGCCATCGAGCGCGGCGTGGTGCTGGCCCGGGGCAGTGAACTGACCTTGGACGACCTGCTAGTGAGCCCGTCCGGAGTCGAGCCCGCCAGCGCCGCAGACGAGCCGGAAGGCCTGCATGCCTACCTGGAGCGGGCCACCGTGGAGAAGGTGCGCCAGGCCCTGCGCGACGCCGGAGGGCGCCGGATGGAGGCGGCTCGCCAGCTCGGCATCGACCGGACGACCCTCTACCGCCTGATCCGCAAGTACAAGCTCGACGCGAGCTGAGCGTTGCCCCCCCAGGGGGGTCGCAAGGGTGGGTGCTCCAGACCTTGGGAACCCTGTTTGGAGCAAGCTTGAAAATGAAAACCGATTTCGATATCACCCCTCGGCGCCGCAACTGAATTCGATTTTCATTTTCGGAACTCGAAGCTCGGCGGCACAGAGGCTCTCGATCGGCGCCATGTCTTCCCCCTCCACAAGTCGCGTCCCGGGCGCGTGCGACGGCGACTGTCGCTGTGCGTGCGGTCGCCTGGTTGCGCGGGTGGTGGGGGACTACGTCGAGCTCAAGTGCCCGCGCTGCAAACGCGTGCTGCAACTGCCTCTCCAACGACAGGGGGACGCGGCCCAGGCCGCGCCGGCCCCCCGAGTCGCGCGGGAAGTTTCCGCGTGAATCCCTGGTTGCGATTCAAAGTCCCTTTCGAGGCCCGCGGTCCCGAACCCAGAGCCCACAAGCGACGTTCGGAGGAACGAACATGTCGATCGTGGTGAAGTGGGGTCGCGTAGCGGCGGCTCTGGTGGCTCTGGCAATGGCGACTCCCGCTCTGGCGCAGAACAAGAGCCTGGAAGAGCGGGTCAGCGAGCTGGAGAAGCAGCGGGAAGAAGACCGGAAGCTCTTCGCGGAGGAGCTCGACTTTCTGCGCAAGGCCGTCGTGGTGCCCGAAGACAGGGAGCTCATCAGTCTCTACGGTCTCGGGCCCGCGGCCTCCAAGGTCTACCAGAGGGAGCGCGGCCTCTCGATCGGCGGCTACGGCGAGGTGCGGCTGCGCGGCGAGGTGGCCGACGAGACGGGCAGGCAGAACAACTTCGACGCCCTGCGAGCCGTCATGTACTTCGGCTACAAGTTCAACGACTGGCTCGTGTTCAACTCGGAGCTCGAGTTCGAGCACGCCGGCACGGGCGGCGGCGGCAGCGTCTCCACCGAGTTCCTGACTCTCGACTTCCTGCTGCACGAATCGTTCAACATCCGGGCGGGGCTGCTGCTGGTGCCCATGGGCTTCGTGAACGAGATCCACGAGCCCACCTTCTTCTTCGGCGCCGAGCGCCCCGAAGTCGAGCGCCGCATCATTCCGTCGACCTGGCGCGAGAACGGGGCCGGCATCTTCGGCAGCTTCGCCGACCGCGTCAACTACCGCATCTACGTGGTGAACGGCTTCGACGCCTCCGGCTTCAGCGACAACGGGCTGCGGGGCGGTCGCCAGAAGGGCAGCGAGGCGCTGTCGGACCACTTCGCCGTGGTTGCCCGCGCGGACGTGCTCGTGATGGACGGGCTCACCGTGGGCGGCTCCGTCTACACCGGCCAGTCGGGCCAGAACCAGGACGACATCCCGGACACGCCCATCACCATCTGGGAGGTGCACAGCGAGTACAAGGGCCACGGCCTGTCGCTGCGCGCCCTCTGGGCCCAGGCGCACCTGCAGTCCACGAAGCAGCTGTCGGCGGCCGTCGGCAGCAGCGTCGCGAACCGGTCGGTCGGTGGCTACGGCGAGGTCGCCTTCGACGTGCTGTCGCTGGTGCCGGAGACCAAGATGAGCTTCGAGCCCTTCTACCGCTACGAGCACCTGGACACCCAGGACAACCTGGCCAGCGGCCTCG
Organism: Pseudomonadota bacterium; assembly: GCA_022361175.1. Taxonomy (GTDB): domain Bacteria; phylum Myxococcota_A; class UBA9160; order UBA9160; family UBA4427; genus JAKSBN01. The sequence continues at coordinate 7,794 of JAKSBN010000214.1, forward strand.
TGC
>JAKSBN010000064.1 GCA_022361175.1 Pseudomonadota bacterium
AGGGATTCTCCTCGATCTGCTTCATCCCCAGCGAGATCTTGCGGTCGCGCTCGTCCACGTCGAGGACCACGGCCTCCACCTCGTCCCCCACGGAGACGACCTTGGAGGGGTGCTTCACGCGCTTGGTCCAGGACATCTCGGAGACGTGCACGAGACCCTCGATGCCGGCCTCGAGCTCAATGAAGGCGCCGTAGTCCGTCAGCGAGACCACCTTGCCGTTCACGCGGACGCCGATCGGATAGCGCATGGCGGCGTCGACCCACGGGTCGGGCTGGATCTGCTTGAGTCCCAGCGACACCCGCCCGGTCTCGGGATCGAACTTGAGCACCTTGACCTTGATCTCGTCACCGACGTTGAACAGCTCCGACGGATGGTTGATCCGGCCCCAGGACATGTCGGTCACGTGGAGCAGGCCGTCGATGCCGCCCAGATCGATGAAGGCACCGTAGTCGGTGATGTTCTTGATCACGCCGTCGACGATCTGGCCGGCCGCCAGCGTCTCTAGCGTCTCCTCGCGCAGCTTCTTGCGTTCGGTCTCGAGCAGCGCCCGCCGCGACAGCACGATGTTGCCCCGGCGCTTGTTGAACTTGATGATCTTGAACTGCATGCGGTCGCCGACCAGCGCCTCGAGGTTCCGGACGGGTCGCAGGTCCACCTGCGACCCGGGTAGGAACGCCTTTACGCCGATGTCCACCGACAGCCCGCCCTTGACGCGGCTGATGATGGTCCCGTCGACCGGGCGGTCATTCTCGTAGGCGACACTGATGTCGTCCCACACCTTGAGTCGGTCGGCCTTCTCCTTCGAGAGAACGATCCGTCCGTCCTCGTCCTCGGACTGCTCGATCAGCACGTCGACCATATCGCCGACCTTGATGAAGAGCGTTCCGTCGTCGTGCATGAACTCCCAGGCGGGCACGAGTCCTTCGGACTTGAAGCCGATGTCGACCTGCACGTGGTCGTCGTCGATCGAGAGCACTTTGCCTCGAACGACCTCGCCTTCCTTGATCGCCTGGGTGGTTTGGGCGAAGAGCTCGGCGAACGAGCCTTCGCTGGGGTTGGCATTCTGGGTTTCAGACATGGGTTTTTGTTGATTCTCCTGAGTGGCAGACCGCCTCTCGGTCCGCCTGAATTTCCGGGTTGTCGCCCCCGGATCGGACGTCTCCCGCGGCCCCCCCGCCACCGGCCCCGGACAGGGCCGCCAGCGCGGTGCGCGCGCGTGAAAGCAACACCTCGATCGCCTCGGTGTCTCCGGATTCGATGGCGCGGGCCAAACGCGCCAGCTCGTCCGACACCTCCCGCAAGCTGCCCGCGACGGCCTTGCCGTTGCCGGACAGGATGTCGGCCCACAGGTCGGGCTCGCTGCGGGCGATCCGCGTGAAATCGCGAAACCCCGATCCCGCCAGCTCCCCTGCCTTCTCGGGCGCCCGGGACAGAGCCGCCGCGTAGCCGAAGGCCAGGGCGTGGGGCACGTGGCTCACCCAGCCCACCTCGGCGTCGTGTTCCGCCGGGTCCCGGTAGACCACGCGGGACCCCAGGGCCTCGAAGAAGCTCGCTACCCGAGCCACGGCCGCCGGGTCGACGCCGTCGGTGGGCGTGACCACGCAGCAGGCCCCCTCCAGCAGATCCGCGCGCGCGTTCTCGACGCCGCGGAGGTGGCTGCCGGCCATGGGATGAGCTCCGACGTAGACGACGCCGTCCGGCAGGTGCCCCGGCAGCGTCTCGGCCAGCTCTCGCTTCACGCTGCCCACGTCCGTCACCAGCGCGCCCGACTCGATTCCCGGGGCCACGCGCGCCAGCAGCGGCGCCATGGCCGCCGGCGGCGTTCCCAGCACGATCAGATCCGCGCCCCGCACGGCGTCCGGCGCGTCCTCGACCGCATCCACGATGCCCGCCTCGCGGGCGCGCAGCAGCACGTCTCGCCGCCGCCCGGCGCCCACCACCCGCTCGGCCACGCGCCGCTCGCGCGCAGCCGCGGCCACCGAGCCCCCCAGGAGCCCGAGCCCCAACACGGCCAGCTTTCGCCAGGGAGCGCTCATGCCCGCGCCTCCCGAATCCCGCGCAGCGCCTTCACGAAGCGCTCGTTCTCCTCGGGCAGCCCGATCGTCACGCGAATGCAGTCCTCCAGGCCGAAGCCGTGGAGCGGACGCACGATCACGCCCTCCTGCAGCAGCCGCTGGTAGACGGCGGGCCCGGTCCGAGCCAGTAGGAAATTGGCGTCGGTGGGCCAGGTCTCCACGCCGAGGGCGGCCAGCTCGCGACCCAGGTAGTCCGCCCCCTCGGCGTTCAAAGCGCGGGTACGGGCCACGTGCTCGTCGTCCTCGAGCGCGGCCACGGCCGCCACCTCCGCCAGGCGGTTCACGTTGAACGGGTGCCGCGCCCGCTGCAGGTACTCCGCCAGTTCCGGATCGGCCACGCCGTACCCGATGCGCAGTCCCGCCAGCCCGTAGATCTTGGAGAACGTGCGCAGCACGATGGTGCCCGGGCGTCGCTGGCAGGCGGCCAACGCGTCGGGCCAGTCCCGGCGGCGGGCGTACTCCATGTACGCCTCGTCGACGGCGACCACCACGCCGTCCGGCACCGCCGCCAAGAACTCCTCGAAGGCTTCCGCACCGAAGCTCGTTCCGGTCGGATTGTTCGGGTTGCACAACAGCACCAGCTTCGTGCGCGACCCGATCGCTTCCGCCATGGCCGGCAGGTCGTGACAGAGCGCGCCGTCCAACGGCACCTGGATCGACCGGGCGCCCATGCCCTTTGCGACGATCGGGTACATGGCAAACGAGGGCCACGCGTGCACCACCTCGTCGCCCGGCGACAGCAGGGTCTTGGCGAGCAGCTCCAGCACTTCGTCGGCCCCACAGCCGAACACCAGCTGCTCGGGGCGCACCTCCAGGCGCTGCGAGAGGCTGCGCCGCAGCACGAAGCTGGCGCCGTCGGGGTAGCGGTTCAGCTCGCCGACTGCCCGCTCGAGCGCCGCCGCGGCGCGCGGGGAGGGCCCCAGCGGGTTCTCGTTGGACGCGAGCTTGATCGAGCCTTCGATCCCGAGCTCGCGCTCGAGCTCCTCGATGGGCTTGCCGGGCTCGTAGGGGGCCAGATCCCGAATGTGCGGATTGACGCGATCGCGCAGGCTCATCGCGGGTTCCCCGCGGCTCGGGGGTAGGAGCCCAGCACCTTGGCCGAGTGGGCCACGGACGCGGCCTCCTCCAGCGCCTTCCCCACGATCGCGTCGCTGGCGTGGCCTTCCATGTCGACGAAGAACAAGTACTCCCAGGGCTTGCCCTTCATCGGGCGCGACTGGATCGAGCTCAGGTTCACCCCGTAGCGGGCGAAGGGCTCGAGCAGCTGGTGCAGGGCACCGCTCTGGTCCTTGCGCACCGTGAACACGGCCGAGGTGAGATCGTCGCCCGATGCCTCCGGGACCTCGCGACCGATCACGCCGAACCGCGTCGTGTTCTCGCGCTGGTCCTCGACGCCGCACTCCACCACGCACAACCCGTAGACCTCGGCGGCCACTTCGCTGCCGATGGCGGCACAGGTCGGGTCGTCGGCCGCGAGTTGGGCGGCCGCCCCGGTGCTGGGGGTCTCGACCACTTCGATGCCGGGCAGGTGCCGCTCCAGCCACCCGCGGCACTGCGCCAGGGGCTGCGGGTGCGACGCCACGCGCACCAGGCCGTCCAGCCCGACGCCCTGCGCCAGCAGATTCTGGCGCACCGCCAGGAGGAGCTCGCCACAGAGGGTGACCTGGCTCTCGACCAGCGCGTCGAAGGTCTGGGTCACGGCTCCCTCGATGGTGTTCTCGACGGGAACCACACCGAAGTCCACCTGGCCCCGCTCAGTGGCCGTCACCACCTCCCGGATGGTCGTCGAAGGCACGAGCTCCACCAGCGCCCCGAACTGCTTCAGAGCCGCCTCGTGGCTGAAGGTGCCTTCCGGCCCCAGGTAGGCCACCCGCATGACTTCCTCGAGCGAGCGAGTGGCCGAGATGATCTCGCGAAACACCGGAGCCAGTCCCTCGTTCGGAAACGGACCGCGGTTGCGCGCTTCCAGCGCCGCCACCAGATCCCGTTCGCGGCTCGCCACGTAGACGGGCGACCGATGCGGTCGCTTGCGTTCGCCGACCTGTTGGACCAGTCGCGCGCGCTCGTTCAAGCGCTCGAGAATCGCGGCGTCGACCGCGTCGATGGCCTCGCGCAGAGCCGCCAGCTCGGACGTCAGGTCCGCTGAACTCGGCTCGCGCTCTTTGGCATCGCGCTCGGTCATGCTCTCCACTCGCACACTCGCCCGCGTCGGAGCGGCCGACAGGGAAGACTCTGGTCCCGACCCCAGGTGCCCGCGCCGTTCGGTTGCTCTTCGGGGGGACATCGAGGTGCCGGCAACCGCGCTCGCGAACGGCGACAAGGCCGCTAACCCCTCGAAAAGTCTCGAGCAATATATCGGACGCCCGCGGCGGCTGCCAAGTTCTAATCGGCCGATTCGACAGCAGTGGCAAGGGGTTATCGAATCTGCGCCGAGATTGCGGACCCCTCGGGGCTTCAGTGAGTCTTCAAAGTACCCCTAAGCTACTGAAACTCCTCGCGTTTATTCCATATCGCCGGGTTCAAGACCCATCGCCCAACGGACGATAGAGACGCGAATCGGAGTTTCCACCGCTCATGTCCGAGCCCCATCTCCAGCTGCGGAAACAACCGCTCAACAGCCTGTCCACGAAGATCATTTTCTTCGTGTTCCTGTCCACGTTCCTGACCGCGCTGGTGGTCAGCTGGATCTCCATTCAATCCACCCACACCTACCTCCGCGGGCAGATCGACGAGAGCTTCCCCCCGCTGTTGGCGCGGTCGAGCCAGGGCCTGCAGGACTGGGTGGAGATGGCCGGCCAGGCCGCCACCGTCTGGAGCGTCGACAGCCGCATTCGGGAGGCGCTGCGCCGTCCGCCCGCGCGCCGAACCCCGGGACGCCGCCCGCGCCGGGCCACCCCCGATCCTGCCGAGACCCTGCCGCCGCTGCTCCAACACCTGATCGAGCGCTCCCCCTACTTCGACGCCTTGACGACGGTCGACGCGGAAGGGGCCCCGGTGGCCCACGCGGGCGCGGGTCCGCCCGCGACGCTCTCGCCGTGGCCCGAAGGAGAGTCGCCCGACCTGGACGTCGTGCGACAGATCCACGTCGATCGCGGCGGAGTGGCGCACCCGGCGCTGGTCGTCACGGTCTTCAGCGATCTGGGCACGCCGCTGGGCTTCCTGATCGCTTCGCTGCACCGGGGCGCGCTCGACGGACTCCTGCTCGAGACCAAGTACGAGGCGCCGGGCGAACTCTTCGTGGTCGACCGCCACGGGCGCGTGGTCGCCGGTCCGCCGGGGGACGGCCAGACTCCGCGCGTGCCACTGGACCGGCTGTTGGACGGGAGCCCCGCCAGCGTCCAGGAGTACACCAGCACCATGGGCACCCACGTGCTGGGGAGCGCCGTGCCGCTGGCGCTGTTCGACTGGGTGGTCGTGATCGAGGAGCCGTTCGAGGTGGCCTTCGAGCCGGTGCTGTCGGTCGTCACGCGGATCTTCGTCTCCGACCTGTGCATCATCCTCTTCTTCAGCTTTCTCGCCTACAAGATCACCACGGCCATCGTGCACCCGATCGAGGCGCTCTCCGAGGGAGCGCGGCGGGTGTCCCTGGGCCAGTCGGACTACGTGATTCCCGATCCCAAGAGCAATGACGAGATCGCCCTGCTCACCCGCACCTTCAACGACATGGTGCGCAAGCTCGCCCGCAACCAGCGCGAGATCGAGGCCGCGAACCAGCAGCTCTCGGAACAGAACGACCAGCTCCACCAGGCCAACGAGGTGCTCGAGCAGCTCTCCATCACGGACGGTCTGACGAAGCTCCACAACCACCGCTTCTTCCAGGACCACCTGACCCGCGAGATCAAACGCTGCAGCCGCACCCACGAGCCGTTGTCCCTGCTGCTCATGGACATCGACGACTTCAAGCGCCTGAACGATCGCCTGGGTCACGCGGCCGGCGACGAGCTCCTGGTGCGCATCGCGCGCATCATGGAGCACTCGATTCGCGACAGCGATCTCCTGGCGCGCTACGGCGGCGAGGAGTTCGTGGTGGTCGCCACGGGTACGGATCTCGCCGGAGCCGTGAACCTGGCGGAGAAGATCCGCACGGCGGTGAACGAAGTCTCACACATCCTGGAAGACTCCATGCGTCCGACCCGCATCTCGATTTCGACCGGAGTGGCCCAGTACCGGGGCAACCGCAAGGAGTTCTTCCAGGCCGCCGACCGCGCCCTCTATCGGGCCAAGGCGGAGGGCAAGAACTGCGTGGTGGCGGCGGAAGAGGACGACCCGTAGGCACCGGTCCCGATTTCGCGCTTGAGCGACCCTCGCCGGCCTGCGATGCTCCACGCCCATGACCCGCATCGTCGTCCTGACCGGAGGCATCGGCTCTGGCAAGAGCACCGTCGGCCGCATGTTCGAGAAGCTGGGGGCCCGGCTGATCGATGCCGACGCCGTCGTGCACGAGCTCCAGGCGCCCGGGTCCCCGGTGCTGGACGAGATCCGGGCGGCGTTCGGGGACTCCGTCCTCGATGCGGAGGGAGCCCTCGACCGGGCGGCTTTGGCCGATCGCGTCTTCCGCGACCCCGAAGCCCGCCAACAGCTGAACGCGATCGTCCACCCCAAGGTCGGGGTCGAGATCGCGCGCCGGCTGCAGGCGGCGCGTGCGGACGGCGCGCCCCTGGTGGTCCTGGAGATCCAACTGCTCTTCGAGGTCACTCCGGAAGGCCAGTCGGCGCGGGACCGCTACGGCGCCGAGGCGGTCGTGGTCGCCTACGCCCCGCGACCGGTGCAGCTCGCGCGGGCGGTGGCTCGCGACGGCGGAGACCGGGCCGACGTCGAGCGGCGCCTGGAGGCCCAACTGGACATCGAGGAGAAGCGGGCGCGCGCGGACTTCGTGATCGACAACTCCGGGTCCGAGACGGAGACGTGGAAGCAGGTGTGCTCCCTCTATGCGGAGTTCTCGGACTCCGGGGAGCCGTCCGCGTGAAGGAAGCCCTCGCCCGTTTCCTGGAGAGCCAGTGGCCCGAAGCCAAGGGCCTCCGCGTGGTGTCCCTGGAGCAGGGGACGGAGGGCTTCTCCCAGGAGACGTTCTTCTTCGACGTCGAGCTGCCGACGGCCGAACGCCGCTCGTTCGTCGCCAAGCGCGAACCCGCAGCGGGCCTCTTGGAGCCCTACGACCTGGAGCCCGAGTTCCGCGTCCTGCACGCCCTCTCCGACGATCCCTTCCCCTCCCCTCGAACCCCCTGGTTCGCAAGCGACCCCGGCGACTTGGTCCGCCCCCTCTACGTGATGGAGCGCATGCCCGGGAGCGTCCCGCTGCCGGCGCCGCAGCGCGACGGCGGGCCGCCCCTCGACGAGGCCGCGCGCGAGAGCCTCACACCCGACGTGATCACCGCCCTGTCCGCACTCCGCCGCTTCGACTGGCGCGGCGCGGGTTTGGAGTTCTTGGGCCAGCCCGCGGAAGGGGTGGGAGCCGCCCAGCGGGAGTGGAGCCACTGGCGGGACCGGATCGAACGCGCCGCCCTGCCCGTCTCGCCCGTGCTGGCGGAGGCACTGCAGTGGTTGGGACGCCGGCTTCCGCGGCGCAGCGAGACCTGCCTGGTCCACGGCGACTACCGGCTCGGCAACTGGCTGGTCGAGGACCGCGACGGCCGAGCTCGGCTTGCGGGTGTGCTCGACTGGGAGATGGTCCATCTGGGAGACCCGTTGGAGGACCTGGCCTGGTGCATATCGCCCATGTGGCGAGGCGGCTCACCGTGGGCGGCCTCGCTGGTCCCGGCCGAGGACTTCGTGGCCGAGTACGAGCGCCGGACGAAGAGCCGGGTGGACCCCGACGACCTCCACTGGTGGTCGGTCCTAGCCGTGGTGAAGATGTGCGCGATCCAGTACACGGGCCTCCGCGCCTACGTGGACGCCCGCACCAACGACCCCCGCATGGCCATCTTCGACCACCAGCTGCCGTTCCTGTGCGCCTTGCTGGCGGTGCAGCGGGGCTGGCTGCCGGAAGCGGTCCTGGAGGCGAGCCGATGAGAATCCCCGTCGAACGGCTGCTGGACGGGCTGGTGGAAACGCTGCGAGACACCGTGCTGCCCGAGGTCTCGTCGTCCTACGCCCGAGGCCAGGCCTACGCGATCGCCGACGTGCTGCAGAACCTGCGCGATCGCGTGCAGTGGAAGTCGGACTTGGCGGAGGCCGAACGCACTTCGCTGGAGGAGGTGCTGCCCCGGGCCGCGGCAGCGCTGGGCGACGGCCCCGGCGCCCCCATGGCAGAGCGCATCCGGAGCGCCCTGGCGACGGACGCGCCGACGCGCGACCAAGAGCTCGCCGCCGTCTTCCTGGAAACCCTGGCGGCGCTGGACGAGCTGCCCGAGGAAGTGGCGGCAGCCGGCCGTGCGGTTCTCGGGGGTCACCTGGCGGCCCACGCCGTGCGCGAGGTGCTTCCGCTCAAACCCTCGCTGCTGCGAGAGATCTCCGAGGGCTAGTGGCGCCGCGTGGAGGCTAGCCGCGAAGCGGCGCTTTCATTTCGGTGATGTAGGCCGAGACCGCGTCCACCGCCTCGTCGCGATCCCGCGCGGCTTCGATCCGGTCCACGACGGCGCTGCCGACGATGACTCCGTCGGCGAACGTTCCCACGTGCTGGGCGTGCTCGGGCTTGGAAATCCCGAAGCCGACGCACACCGGCTTGTCCGTCGCGGACTTGACCCGCCTCACCTTGGCCTCCACGTCGCCGGCCACCTCTCCCCGCGCGCCGGTCACCCCGGTGAGCGAGACGTAGTAGAGAAAGCCGCGCGTTTCCCGGCCGAGCCGTTCCAAGCGTTTGGGCGTCGTCGTCGGCGCCGCCAGCAGCACCGGATCGACGCCCCGGTCGCGGCAGGCCCCGTAGATCTCGCGGCCCTCCTCCGGAGGCAGGTCGGGGACGATGATGCCGTCCACCCCGACGGCGGCGGCGCTCTCGGCGAAAGCGGCGGCGCCCATGGCGAAGATCGGATTGGCGTATCCCATCAACACGAGCGGAAGGTCCAGCTCCTGTCGCAGCTCCGCGGTCAACTCCAGCACACGGCGCAGCGTGACGCCGGTGCGCAGAGCCCGTTCACTGGCCCGCTGAATCGTGGGTCCCTCCGCGATGGGGTCCGAGAAGGGAACGCCCAGCTCGACGGCGTCGGCGCCCGCCTCGGCCATGGCGCGGACCAGCGCCGCCGTGGTCTGGACGTCCGGGTCGCCCACGGTCAGGAAGGGGATCAGCGCCCGCTCCCCCCGACCGCGGAGCGTCTCGAAGCAGGACTCCAAGCGGCTCATCAGTGGGCCCCGGCCCGCCGCCCGGCCAGGATCTCGCGCACTTGGGAGACGTCCTTGTCCCCGCGACCGGAGAGATTCACCAGCAGCAGCGCGTCGCGTCCGAGCTCGGGGGCGAGGCGACGCACGTGGGCGATGGCGTGGGCCGTCTCCAGCGCGGGAATGATTCCCTCCATCCGCGACAGGTATTGGAAGGCATCCAGCGCTTCCGCGTCGTCCGCCACCACGTACTCGGCCCGGCCCGTCGCCTTCAGGTGGGCGTGCTCGGGACCCACCCCCGGATAGTCGAGGCCGGCGGAAATCGAGTGCGCCGGAAAGATCTGCCCGTCGTCGTCGGAGAGGACGAAGGTGCGTTGGCCGTGAAGCAGCCCGGGCACCCCCGCCGAAAGCGTGGCGCCATGACGCCCGCTGTCCACGCCCTCGCCCCCCGGCTCGACGCCCACGAGTCGCACGTTCTCCGCGTCCAGAAAAGGATGGAAGAGCCCCATGGCGTTCGAGCCGCCGCCCACGCACGCCACGAGGGCGTCCGGCAGCCGCCCTTCGGCCTCCAGGATCTGGCGACGCGCCTCGAGGCCGATCACGCGCTGGAAGTCTCGCACCATGGTCGGGTACGGATGCGGCCCCATCACGGACCCGATGCAGTAGAAGGTGTCGCCGACGTTCGTCACCCAGTCGCGCAGGGCCTCGTTGATGGCGTCCTTGAGCGTGCGCGAGCCGGCGTCGACGGCGTGGACCCGAGCGCCCAGCAGCTCCATCCGGAAGACGTTCAGCTCCTGGCGCTTCACGTCCTCGGCGCCCATGTAGACCTCGCAGGCCAGTCCCAGGAGCGCACACGCCGTCGCCGTGGCCACACCGTGCTGTCCGGCGCCGGTCTCGGCGATGACTCGCGGCTTGCCCATGTGCCGCGCCAACAACACCTGCCCCAGCACGTTGTTGATCTTGTGGGCCCCCGTGTGGGCCAGATCCTCGCGCTTCAGGTAGATGCGTGCGCCGCCCAGATCGGCCGTCGTGCGCTCGGCCAGAGTGAGCGGCGTAGGCCGCCCCGCGTAAGTGGCGAGCAGGTGGTCGAGCTCGCGACGAAACTCCTCCGACCCGGCGATGCGCGGATACGCCTCTTCCAGCTGTTCACAAGCCGCCACCAGGGTCTCGGGCACATAACGCCCGCCGAAATCCCCGAAGAAGCCGCGGGCGTCGGCCTCGCTCTTCATTCCTCCTCCCGCTCCGCGCGGCGGACGGCGGCCACGAAGGCCTTCATCTTCGCCCGGTCCTTGCGGTAGTCGTCTCCCTCGACTCCCGTCGCCACGTCGACGCCCCAGGGCAGGTAGTCGCCCAGGTCTCCCAGGGCGGCGCCCACGTTCTCCGGGTCGAGTCCCCCGGCCAGGATCACGTCGTGGCCGTGCGCGATCAGATCCGCCGCTTCACTCCAGTCCCAGACCTGCCCCTGACCTCCGCCGCGGGTCGGATGGTCCAACAACAGGATGGCGCTGGGGTAGGTCTCCGCCGCTTCCTTGTCGGCACCCCGGACGGCCTTGATCGTCGGCAGGTCCACCGCCTCCAGGTCGTCCTCGGACTCGTCGCCGTGGAACTGAACGCGATCGAACTCCACTCGGCGCAGCACCCGGTCGATCTCGTCCCAGTTGGCGTCGCGAAACACGGCCACCCGTTCGGCCTGGCTTCCCAACGCCGAACAGATGCTCTCGGCCACCCGCAGGTCGACACAGCGGGGAGACTCCGGCACGAAGTTCACCCCCACCAGCTCCGCACCGGCATCGACGGCGGCGCGGGCGTCGTCGGCATGGGATACGCCACAGATCTTGATTCGAACGCTGCCGCTCACGGCGTCCTCCGTAGTCGTTCGAGAGCCCGCACCACGTCGGCCTCTCGCATCAGGGACTCGCCCACGAGAAACGCCCGAGCCCCCGCGCGCTCGAGTCGTGCGATGTCCTCGGGCGTGAAGATACCGCTCTCGCTCACGAGCAGAACCTCGTCCGGCACCTGGGCCGCGATCCGCTCCGTCGCCGCCAGATCGACGTCGAACGACCGCAAATCCCGGTTGTTCACGCCGATCAGTCGCGCGCCGGCGGCCAGCGCCATTTCGAGTTGCCTCTCATCGTGCACCTCGATCAGGGCGTCGAGCCCCCGGGCCCGCGCCTTGGCGTGCAGCTCCGACAGCTGCTCGGGTCCGAGCGGCCCGGCGATCAAGAGCACGGCGTCGGCTCCCGCCGCGCGCGCCTCGTCGATCTGATAGGCCTCCACCACGAAGTCCTTGCGCAGGAGCGGCAGCGACACGGCACTGCGCACGGCGGCCAGGAACTCGAGGCGACCGCCGAAGTAGTGCTCGTCGGTGAGTACCGAGAGCGCCGCCGCGCCCCCGTCCGCGTAGGCCTTCGCCAGCTTCACGGGATCGAAGTCCTGGCGGATGAGTCCCTTGCTGGGCGACCGGCGTTTGAGCTCGGCAATCACCACCGGGGCCGCGCCCGCCGCCAGTGCGGCGGCGAAACCTCGCGGCACGTGGGTAGCGGCCTCCGCCCGAGCCGCCATCGCGGCGGGCGAAACGCGCCGCTTGGCCTCCGCCAGCTCGCCGCGCTTGTGCTCCAGGATCTCGTCGAGAATCGTCACGCCGACTCTCCCGCGGCCTGGGTGGCCCGGCGCAGCGCCGCGAGTTTCTCCGCGGCGGCGCCCGAATCGATGCTCTCGCAAGCGCGCGCGAGCCCGTCACCCAGGCTCTCGACGGCCCCCGCCGCGTAGAGCGCTCCGGCCGCATTCAGCGCCACGATGTCGCGAGGCGGTCCCGACGCGCCGGACAGGACGGCTTCGATCAGCTCGGCGTTGTGGGCCGGGTCGCCCCCGCGCAGCTCTTCGGCCCGCGCCAACGTCAGGCCGAGCGCCTGGGGATCCACCTCGAGCGACTCGACGATCCCATCGCGCCACAGCGCACCGTGGCTGGGGCCGGTGGTGGTGAGCTCGTCCAAGCCGTCGGAGCCGTGCACGACCAGGGCGCGCTCCGCGCCCAGCGCCCCCAGCGCGGCCGCCAGCGGCTCGACCAGGGAGCGCGAGTACACCCCGATCAGCTGGCGCTTGACGCCCACCGGGTTGAGCAAGGGCCCCAGCGCGTTCATCAGCGTCCGAATGCCCAGTTCCCCGCGCACCGGGGCCACGTGGCGCATGGCCGGGTGGGCGGTGCGAGCGAAGAAGGGCGCAATTCCCACCTCGGCCAGGATGCGGCCACAGACCTCGATGGGCAGGTCGATGCGGATGCCCAGCTTCTCGAGCACGTCGAAGCTGCCAGTCTGGCTGCTGGCCGCCCGATTGCCGTGCTTGGCCACCGGTGTCCCGGCCCCCGCCACCACGAACGCGGCCGCCGTCGAGATGTTGAAGGTATCGGCGCCATCGCCGCCGGTCCCACAGGTGTCGACGGTCTTGGGATCTGGCAACGGCGCCTTGCTGGAGTGGTCGCGCAGCACCCGGGCGATCGCCACGATCTCGCCCACCGTCTCGCCCTTCGTCCGCAGCGCCACCAAGAGCGCCGCGATCCGAACCGCGGAGGCCTCTCCCGACACGATCTCGGAAAAGGCACGGGTCAGCACCGGCTCCGGCACCGGCGCTCCCGAGGCGGCCGTCGCGATGGCTTCCTGCAGACTCATGCCGCCGCCGCCCCGTCACAGCGCGCCAGGAAGTTGGCGAGCAGCGACTTGCCCACGCCCGTCAAGATCGACTCCGGATGGAACTGGACGCCCTCGACGGGGCGTTCCCGATGACGCACGCCCATGATCTCACCGTCCTCGCTGCGCGCGGTCACCTCGAGCGCCGGCGGCACCGACGCCGGGTCGATCACCAACGAGTGGTAGCGCGTGGCCTCGAACGGGCTGGGCAGACCACTCAACAGGCCCACCGCCTCGTGGGAGACCTGGGACGTCTTGCCGTGCATGATGGAGCGGGCCCGGACGATGCGACCGCCGTAGACGGTGCCGATCGCCTGATGCCCGAGACACACGCCCAACACCGGAATCTCCCGATTGGCGAACGCCTCGACCGCCGCGATGGAAACGCCCGCATCTTCGGGCACGCCCGGCCCCGGCGAAATCAGGAGCCCGTCGGGCCGACGCGCCAGCAGTCGAGCGACGTCCTCGACGTCGTTTCGAACCACGTCCACCCGGGCCCCCAGCTCTCCCAGGTACTGCACGAGGTTGTACGTGAACGAGTCGTAGTTGTCGATCACGAGAATGGTCACGTGTCGCCCTCGGCCTCTCGCGCGCGATCGATCGCTTCGATCAGGGCCCGGGCCTTGTTCATGGTCTCCTCGAACTCCCGCTCCGGCACCGAGTCGGCCACGATGCCGGCGCCGGACTGCAGCGTGAGCCGGTCGCCCCGGGCCACCAGAGTGCGGATGGTGATGGCCATGTCCATGTTGCCGGAGTAGTCCACGTAGCCGACGCAACCGCCGTAGGGCCCGCGGCGCACGTTCTCCAGCTCGTCGATGATCTGCATGGCGCGCACCTTGGGCGCACCCGACAGCGTGCCGGCGGGAAACGTCGCGCGCAGGGTGTCCAGCCAGTCGAGCCCCGCGCGCAGGCGGGCTTCGACGTTGGAGACGATGTGCATGACGTGGGAGTAGCGCTCCACGATCGCGTACTCGTTCACGTGAACGCTCCCGGTCTCCGCCACCCGCCCGGCGTCGTTGCGGCCGAGATCCACCAGCATCAGGTGCTCGGCCCGCTCCTTGGGGTCGGCGAGCAGTTCCTCGCCGAGCCGGATATCCTCCGCCTTGGTGGCACCGCGTGGCCGCGTACCGGCGATCGGTCGGACGGTCACCTCGCCGTCGCGCACCCTGACCAGGATTTCCGGGCTGGAGCCGACCACGGCGAAATCCTCAAACTCCAGAAAGAACAGGAACGGCG
>JAKSBN010000452.1 GCA_022361175.1 Pseudomonadota bacterium
AGGACCGGATCGCGAGCGCGCTCGAGCAGCGGTACGCGCGCGTGTTTCGCGAGCGCGGGATTCCGCTCCACCCGGGTGCGGCGGCCCAGGCGCGCGCCGCCCTGCTGGTTCGCGTCATCGCGTGGTGGGCGGAGGAGCCCGGGCGCGCCCAGCGAGACGAGATCGTCGACGTCCTGATGGCACTCGCCCCGGGGCGGATTCGGGAGGAAACCCAGTGAGCCAGACCACGACCGTGCAGAGCCAGGCGTCCATGGCCGGATTCCGCACCCCCGAGCAGGAGCAGGCGGCGAGGGGCCGGGGCGTCGCCCCGGCGCACGAGCTCGCGCTCGAGGACATCAATCCGCTCAACGCGCACCTGTTCCGCGAGAACCGCTGGCACGGCTACTTCGAACGCCTGCGCCGGGAAGACCCCGTCCACCTGAACGAGATCGAGACCGCGGGGCGGTACTGGTCCGTCGTCAAGTACGACGACATCAAGGCGGTCAGCTCGGATTGGGAGACCTTCTCGTCGGCCGAGGGGATCACGCTGGGATTCCGGGTCGGTTCCGACGCGCCCAACATGATGCAGCTGGGATCGCGCCCCCCGTTCATCTCTCAGGATCCGCCCACCCAGACCGAACAGCGCAAGACGGTCCGGCCTGCGGTCGCCCCCCGCAACCTGGCCAAGCTCGAGCCGCTCATCCGCGAGCGGACCGTTCAAGTGCTCGACGCCCTTCCCGCCGGCGAGACCTTCGACTGGGTGGATCGGGTGTCGATCGAGCTGACCACGCTGATGCTGGCGACGCTCTTCGACTTCCCGCTCGAAGACCGCCGCAAGCTGACGCGCTGGTCGGACGTCGTCTTCGCGATTCCCGAGCCCGGCGGCGTCGTCGAGTCGGGGGAGCAGAAGCGCGCGGAGCTGATCGAGTGTCTCCAGTACTTCTCCCAGCTCTGGGACGACCGCCGTCGGAAGCCCGGTGACGACCTCATCTCGATGCTCGCGCACGGGGAGGCCACGCGGGACATGTCCGCCGCCGAGCACCTGGGCAACGTCCTGCTGCTCATCGTGGGGGGCAACGACACGACGCGCAACACCATGTCGGGCAGCGTCTACTCGCTCACGCACCGGTTCCCGGAACAGTTCGAAAAGCTGGTCGCGAACCCGGGCCTCATGCGGAACATGGTGTCCGAGGTCATCCGCTGGCAGACGCCGCTCTCCTACATGCGAAGGACGGCCACGCGCGACTGCGAGCTCCGCGGTCGGCCGATCCGGAAGCACGATCAGCTCCTGATGTGGTACGTGTCCGCCAACCGGGACGAGGACGTCTTCGCGAACGGGGACGTTCTCGACATCGAGCGCCCCAATGCGTCGCGGCATCTGTCCTTCGGCTACGGCATCCACTTCTGCATGGGCAGCCGCCTGGCCGAGCTGCAGCTCCGCGTCCTGTGGGAGGAGATCCTGTCGCGATTCGAGCGAATCGAGGTGCAGGAAGAGCCGAGCCGCACCTTCTCGTCCTTCGTGAACGGCTACACGCGGCTGCCCGTGGTCATCCGCCGCAAATGACGTCGAGCGCCTTCGGCTGGGGCGAAGAAGGAGGATGAGCGGGATGCTCCGGGTGTTCGGCTCGCGTATCTCCTACTACACGGGCAAGCTCGAGACCTACCTGCGGTTCCGGTCGCTCGACTACGAGCTCTTGCCCACGATCGGCAACGAACGGCGGCTTCGCGAGGGCGCGGGTGCCGTTCAGATGCCGGTCGTCCAGCTGGCGGACGGACGCTGGATGTCGGACTCGACGCCGATCCTGGCGTGGCTGGACGCCCAGCAGGCGGGGCCGTCGATCTACCCCGAGGACCCCGCTCTCCGGTTCATCGCGCTGCTGCTCGAGGACTACGCGGACGAGTGGCTCTGGCGGCCCGCGATGCACTACCGGTGGAGCTATCGCCAGGATCGGGAGCACGCGAGCGGCTTGCTGGCGGACGAGCTCACCGGCCACATCCCCCTTCCGCGCGTCGTCAAGCGGCTCCTGATCGCGCGGCGGCAGCTGCGCGGCTTCGTGCGGGGCGACGGCGTCGACGAGACGACGCGGCGGCACGTGGAACGGAGCGCCCTGGAGGCGTTCGCCCGACTCGAGGCCGTGTTCGCGGAGCGCCGATTCGTGCTCGGCGGCACGGCGACGATCGCTGACTTCGGGTTCATGGGGCCGATGCTGCGGCACTTCGGTCAGGACCCGACGCCGTCGGAGCTGATGCGAAACCGAGCCCCGGGGGTCTACGCCTGGGTCGGGCGCATGTGGAACCACCGTGCGGGCCACACCCCGGCGTTGCTGCCGGCGGTCGACGCGCCGCTGTCGGGCCTTCTCGCCGAGGTCTGCGCGACGCACCTCGTGCAGCTGCGCGAGAATGCCGCAGCTTACGCCCGCGGCCTCGGACGCTACGACCAGGAGATCCAGGGCTGTCGCTATCGGCGGGTGCCGACCTCGCGCTACCGCGTCTGGTGCCTGGAGCAGCTGCGCCGCGCTTGGCAGGCTCTGGACGCCACGGCGCGGGACGCGCTGCGGCCGCACCTGCCGGAGCCAGAAGCTGCCGTGCTGTGGGACGCGACCGCCGCCGTCGACTCTGGATACGATCCGGAGGGCCGTGCGCCCTTCAACCGCGCCATCAACGTCTTTGGCCGGGGCGTGCCGCGGTAGCGGCCGGGACACGTACCGCGCGATCGCTGCGCGGCAGGGCCCGAAGGCGACCGATTGGTCAGGACTGCAGTCACCATCGACCTCTCGTGGCTCGTGAGCCGCCGCGTGCGACCCTCCGTGGCGGCGTTTTGGTGGCGAGTTGCTGTGCGCCGAGGATGCGCGGAGCACGCCGTCTTCGATAGCGTAGGTTGCGCGCCCGCTGACCCGATGCGCCCAGGAGATGCCCTGTGTCCCAACCCTTCGAGTTCGTCGAGCACCGTCACTTCTTCATCGGGGGCGAGTGGGTTCCCGCTGCCAGCACCCGGACGATCGAGGTCGCCAGCGCGGCGACCGAGGAGACGCTGGGCCTCGCGCCGGACGCCGCGCCCGAAGACGTCGATCGCGCGGTGGCCGCGGCGCGTCGGGCCTTCGACACGGGGCCGTTTCCGGATTGGTCGCCCGACGAGCGCGCCGATGCGATCGCCCGCCTCGCGAAGTCACTTCAGGCCCGCGGACCCCGGATCGCCGAGCTGATCTCCCGCGAAAATGGGTGCCCCGCCCAGCAATCGCTCGCCACGCAGGTGCTCTCGGCCACCATGGTGCTGGACGTCTATGCCGAACTGGCTCGGCAGCACACGTGGATCGACGAGCGCGCCGGAGCGCTCGGTGGGCGCGTGCGGGTCCGCCGCGCTCCGGTCGGCGTGTGCGCCGCGATCATTCCCTGGAACGTTCCGCTCTTCATCGCCGCCATGAAGCTCGGCCCTGCGCTCGCGGCGGGCTGTGCGGTGGTACTGAAGGCCTCGCCCGAGACGGCGCTCGACGCCTACCTCCTGGCCGACGCGCTCGCCGAAGTCGAGCTGCCTCCCGGCGTCGTCAACGTCGTGGCGGCCGGGCCGGAGAGCAGCGAGTACCTGGTTCGGCACCCCGACGTCGACAAGGTGAGCTTCACCGGCAGCAGCGCCACCGGCGGCCGCATCGGTGCCCTGTGCGGCGAGCAGATCAAGCGCTGCACCCTCGAGCTCGGCGGCAAGTCGGCGGCGATCCTGCTCGACGACGTGGAGCTCGAGAGCGCCATGCAGCCGCTGCTGGGCGCAGCACTTCTCAACAACGGCCAGGCCTGCGGGGCGCAGACCCGCATCCTCGCGCCGCAGAGCCGCTACGCCGAAGTCGTGGACGCCCTGGCTGCGGCCGTCGGCGCCATGCGGCTCGGCGACCCGCTCGACCCGGAGACGGCCGTCGGGCCCGTGGTCAGTCGGCGACAGCGGGATCGCATCGAAGGCTACCTCGACTCCGGCATCGACCAGGGAGCGCGGGCGGTGTGCGGCGGTGCGCGGGCCAAGGCGTTCGAGCGCGGCTGGTACATCGAGCCGACGGTGTTCGCCGACGTGGACAACGGCATGAAGATCGCGCGCGAGGAGATCTTCGGACCGGTCTTGTCGGTGATTCCCTATGCGAGCGACGAGGAGGCGGTCGCCATCGCCAACGACTCGCCTTACGGGCTGTGCGGCTCGGTCTGGACGCCGGATGTGGAGCGCGCCGCGGGCCTGGCCGCCCGGGTCCGCACGGGCTGCGTCTCGGTGAACTCTCCGGCGATCCTGGACTTCCGCGCGCCTTTCGGGGGCTTCAAGCAATCGGGTATCGGCCGCGAGCTGGGGCCGGAGGGCATCGGCCCGTACACCGAGTACCAGTCGATCATCCTGCCGGCCTAGCGCGCCTGCCGGAAGGAAGCCGAGCGCCGGCCGTCCCTATTCGCGTAGATACATGAGCACGTTGTTGCCGCGGGTCCAGGTGCTGGCTGCGGTGGGGCCCGTGGTGATGTAGGGCCCCGTCCACGATCCCACCACGACGGTCCAGTTGCGGCCGTCGGGCGAACGGAAGACCTCGAGCTGCTGCCCCCGTCGCGTGGGGCGGATGGCGACGTAGAAGTTGTTGCTGTGGTACCAGGCGGCGATCCGCGATGTGGTGCCGACGTTGCCCAGCAGGCGTCGCCAGCCCGGTTCGGCCTCCAGTTCGACCCGCTCGGCGCCCGGGCGGCCGCGGAAGCGCTTGATGCGAACGGACGCCATAGGATCGGCATCGTCGACGTAGGCGAGGATGCAGTCGTAGCCGCCGGCGCGGCCCGCGGAGCAGGCCACGCCGGGGCTCACGCTCGAGCGAACCCCGAACTCGTCCGCGGCGGGCAGCATCCAGCCGCCCTGAATGTGGCCGATGTAGCCGAACGCGACCCGCACTTGGCGGTTCTGCGAATTGGGAGCGAAGTCGCGGTCTTGGTGAACCCACGCGAAGACGGTGCGCTGATTGGCGTCGTCCCAGGTCATGGAAACGGCCTTGGCGGTGTGGACGAAGGAGACGTCGTAGCCGAAGCGTGTCCGGGCGCACTGCATCCAGCCAGACATGTCGTTGCAATACGCGACCAGACCGGTCGGTCCGTACGTTGCGAAGCCGTCGTCGGAGAACCTGTACATGACCGCGTGCCTGCTCCTCCAGTCGTGTCGGATGTACTCGTCCCGCCGCGGCCAGAACAGCCGCGCCCACTCGGGCGCTTCGTGGGTCGTGCCCACCGTCAGGCCCAAGCCACTCGGCTCGTTCAGCACGAAGACCTCGTTCTGACTCCCAAGGCCCCAATTCCAGTAGTAGCTGCCGAACCCGTACAGCTTGAAGGCCGCAACCCAGCGCCAGACGCCGTTCGGATCCCGCGAGACACCGACGGCGGCCTGCGGTGTCGACGCACCGGCATCTAGGAAGGTCCTCTCGTTCCGCAGGTCGCCCCGCACGTGCAGGCGATAGCGGGCCCGCAGCTCGCGTGCTCCGGCGTTCACCTCCGCACACTCGATGTCCGCCAGGTACAGGTCACGCCTGCGGTTGGTTCCGTATACGCCTACCGCATTCATCACCCCTGCGTACTCGTTCGGGATGTGGCCGATGTCCAGCGCGTGACCGAACTCGTGCGTGGTGACCGATGCCAGGTCCAGCCTGCCCGATTGAGCCAGGCCCACGGACCAGGGGATGGGCTCGCAGGCGTCGTTCCGCGTCGGCCGCCACCGCGTGTGAATGATCATCTCGAACTGCGACCACCCGTCATTCGCTCGCCAGCAACGCCCCAGCATTCTCGCGTAGCCCCCGGTCAGGCAGGCGGTGCTCACGGTGACGAGGGAGCCGTCGACGCCGCGAGCCTTGCACTCCTCGATCGCAAGCGGGAGAGAGGTACGCGAGGTCGTGCCAAGGAACCGGAAGTCCGCCGCGGTGGTCTGCTCGTTCCAGGCATCTGCGCCCATGATCACCGCGACGGCGCCGGCATCGCGGCTGACGTCGGGCAGTTCGTCGAAGGACGCGGCGTTGATGCGATAGGACGTGCGACTTTCGACGAATCTCTTCGAGAAGGGAAAACCTCCCGGATTGGGGGTCGGGCACTGTCCCACGTCCACGGCTTGCGACGGAACGGCCACGAGCGTCAACAGGCCCACCCACGCGATGGTTTGCCAGCGATCTCGAGTCCGCAGATCAAGGCCCATGGGGGCCCTCCTCTCTCCGCCGCACCGACTCGGGGCGCCGGCGATCGTCTACGTGACACGGCTCGGGTCGGTATCGGACGGCGTCTGCACCGACTCGCCGGGAGTGAGTCGGTGTGGGGGCGAGATGGGTACAGCCTGACGCCTCCAGAAAACGGGCGGTGGTCCGCCGCGAGGGCGACATGGCTGCGCCAAGGCCGTTTCAGGCCGTCTGGCGCTCGAATGGGGGTTGACGCGGTTCCCTGGCCGAGATTATTATGAACGCGTTCATTTTATACGAACTGGGAGGATCACCATGCGCCCGATCTCGGCCGACTCACACGTCGTGGAAGGACCGGGGGGCTTCGCGGGGCTCGCCGATCGCTTCGGAGACGAGGCGCCCCGCGTGATCCACACCGACGGCGAGGGGGATCGCATCGTCGTTCCCGCCCGCAAGGACCCGGGCGTCAACGTGGGTTTCATGGCCCTGGCCGCGACCCGGCTGGACCGGCCCGAACCGATCCATCGCAAGGAGGGCCACAAGCCGGGCGTGGGGACGATCGAAGACCCTGAGGTGCAGGCCTACGTGACCGGTGGTTATGCGGCGATGCGGCCCGGACTCACCGACGGCTCGAGGCGAGGCGAGGACCAGGACGTCGATGGGCTGGACGCGGAGTTCCTCTACCCCGGCTACTTCTCGATGTTCAGCTTCCGCAACGCCGAGCTCTTGACCGCGCTGCAGAAGAACTACAACGATTGGCTCCACGACCATTGCTCGGCCTCCGGGGGGCGGCTGTATGGGCTTGCGGCGCTCCCGGTACAAGACCCGGAGGCGGCGGTCGTCGAACTGGAGCGCGTGGTCGAGCTGGGCTACCGCGGCGCCATCCTTCCGAGCAACGCGCCCAAGGGCCGCCGCTACTGCGATGCCGAGTACGACCCGCTGTGGTCCCGGGCCCAGGAGGCGAACCTCCCGCTCTCCTTCCATGTGGGCTGCTTCTCCCACGTCCCGAGCCACGTGCGCGAGGCCGCGAAGCGCGACTCACTCGCCGCGTATGCCGGCGCGGCGTCCCTGATCCACGAGACCCTCATCGAGCTGATCTGCCGCGGCGTCTGTGCGCGCTTCCCGGACCTTCAGTTCGTCGTGGCGGAGTTCAACGCGGGCTGGCTCGCACACTGGCTCGACCGGTTGGCTCAGGGTTGGCAACGCGAGTACGGGAAGAACCCCAGCGGCCCCAAGTTCCAGCCGGTGGACGAGATATGGCAGCGCCAGTTCTACGCGACCATCGAGGACGATCAGCCCGCGTTGCGCACGCGCGACATGATCGGTGAAGATCGACTGATGTGGGGCTCGGACTATCCACACACTGACTCGACCTGGCCGTGCTCTTCCGACGTGCTGAAAGAGATGTTCCGGGGCTACCCGGACGAGGCTCGGCAGCGCATCACGCGCGACAACGTGGTGCAGTTGTACGGCCTGTAGTCTCGCTTCCAGTCAGCGCTGAAACGCCGCCCTAGCGGCCGACGTAGACCGGGGTTCGTTTCTCGAGAAACGCTCGCACTCCCTCCTGCGAGTCCTCGGTGCGGCGCAGGGCCGTGATCTGTTCGATCGCCCAGCGCCCGACGTCGCGCCAGTCGGGGTCCAGCGTGCGGCGAAGGCCTTGCTTGATCGCCTTCACCGCGAGCGGTGGATTGGCGGCGATCTTCTCGGCGATCTCCATCGCCGTGGGGAGGAGCGCGTCGTGACCGACGACGCGGGAGACGAGGCCGATCTCCCGGGCGGTCGCAGCATCGATCACGTCGCCGGTCAGCAGCAGCTCGGCGGCCCGCTCGCGGCCCACGAGCTGGGCCAGCCTGCCAAGGCCCGGCGCGTCGCAGCAAAGCCCGCGAATCACGAAGAGCTCGCCGAAGCGGGCCCGTTCCGAGGCGACGCGGAGATCGGCCATGAGGGCGAGCTCCATCCCCCAGCCCACGGCCGCGCCGTTCACCGCGGCGATGATCGGGACGTCCGAATGGAGCAGCGCATCGGCCGCCGGCGTCAGCCCCCCGGTTGCGCGGCTCCGCTCTCGGGACTCGCGCGGGGGCTCCACGCCGCCTCCCAGGATCTGCTTCACGTCGTCGCCCGCGCAGAAGGCCTTCCCGTTGCCGGTCAGGACCAGGACCCGAGCCCGGGTCTGCCGTACGCAGTCCTCGAGATCCAGGTAGAGCCGGTAGTTGAGCGAGTTCATCGCCTCGGGGCGGTTCAGCCGGATCACCCCCACGTGGCCTCTTTCTTCGTACTCGAGCTCGGCGAATTCCGTCATGGCGTCCCCCTGGTGTCCTCGCTTGGGCCTCGAGCCATCGAGTAGCGCATTGGCAGGGGGTTCGGTTGGACGAAGTGAGGTTCGAAGGGCGCCGGCGGGGCGTCGTCCGATCAGGCCTCGATCGACCTCATCAGCGCGCGGATCATCGCGGCGGTGAGCTTCTCCTGGGGGACGATCTCGTAGGCATCCATGTTGATCGGCAGGGCCAGGGCGCCGTGCAGCCCGGCCCACAGCAGCTGTGCCATCTCCTCGGCGTTGCCGCGTCGGATCTTGCCGCGCAGCTGACCCTCGCGGATCGCCGTGCAGAGGAGCCGGTGGAACGGGAGGTCGTGGAGCGGCAGCGCCTCGGGCTTGGGGAGCGACGGCGGCCGGACGAACAGGAGCGCGCCGCGGAAGACGTCTGGATTCGCGCGCGCGAACTCCACATACCCCGTCAGGAGCGCCTGGATGCGCTTCACGGGGCTGCGGTGCGCCTTCGCGACGGCTTCCAGCTCGCGGCCCGCCTCGGTGACGGGCTCCATCCAGAGCGAGCGCATCAGGTCCGGGAGGTTCGCGAAATAGCTGTAGAGCGTCCCGGTGGAGACACCGGCCCGCTGCGCGATCGCGCGTGCCGAGACGCCGAGGGGGCCGTTCTCGGCGTAGATCTCCGAGGCCGCCTGACGGATGCGCCGGCGCTGGCGCTCGCGCTGCTCGGGGGTGGCGGCCGGCCGGGGCACGACTACGCGGCTTGCGCCGGAAGGACGAGTCCCATCCGTTCTCGCAGCGCCGCGATCGGCGCGTCGAGCTCGTCTTCCCAGTGTTCGAAGTGGAGATTTCGGGTCGCGCGGCCGAGGCTCCAGCCGGCCGCGATCGCATCCATGCCCAGCGTGATGACGCTCGGGTTCAAAAAAGCCATGTGCGTCGTCGTCACCGCCATGCGCATCGCGTGGTACGGGTAGCGGAGCTGTGCGAAGTGGAACGCGGCCATCCCGACCTCGCCCGCCGGGCTCGAGTCGAAGCCCGTGAGCACGTGCAGGAAATCGTGTATCTGAAAGCCACGCACGATCATATAGCTTAGATCGTCCGGCAGTCGATCCAGCTTGCCCGACGCCCGCAGTTCGTCGTTGAAGGCGCGGTAGTTGCGCGCGAGGTTCGCCTCCAGCCGTTGTCGACGATGAAGTGGCGGTAGCCGTGGCCGGTCAGGAACTTCTCGGCGAATTCGCGATCGATCGAGTCTTGAGGCATGCGGGGCTCCTTCGGTGTCGAAGGCCGCACGGTACTTCGTGAAATGAACAGGTTCAATAAATGATGACAAACTCCGAGAAGCACAGTAAGAGTGGGGCGGGGGCGGGTCCCTACGACGCAGCAAAGATCACGAATAGAACAGGGCGCTTCGGCCGTCCGCCGTGGCCCCCAGGAATACCCGGTTTCTCGACGCTCCAAGCGGCGGCCGGTCTACGGAAACCGGCTTCGTCAGCACCCTGGAGAAGAGCAAGGGCAACCGGGTCGGTGCTAGCGCTTCACCGCGACGAGGAACACGACTCCCGGCCGCTGTTCGAAGCGTTCCTCGATGGCGAATCCCGCGCGTTCGAGTCGGGTCTCCAACTCTCTCACTGAGAACGAGCTCACCGTTGGCAGCAACGGGAGCACCCGCGTGGCGAGCCCGAGTAGGCGCAGTTTTCCCTGCAGGTCCCTGAGGCAGATGGTCGAGCTGAAGAAGTGGCCGCCGGGCTTGAGCATGCGAGCGACCGTGGCGATCGTGAGATCGAGATCGGGGACCAAGTGCAGGATGTTCAGCCCGAGAATCGCGTCGCAGCTCGTGTCGGGCGCGCCCGCCTGCTCCAGGGTGCCGACGGTAAACGTGAGGTTCGAAAGCCCGGCTTCGGCCGCCTTCCTTCGCCCGATCTCGACCATCTTCTCCGCCACGTCGATGGCGGCATAGGTCTTCACCTTGGGGGCGTGGAGGATCGCGGTCGATCCGGTACCGCAGCCGAACTCGACCACGTGCATGTCGGGAGTCAGGTATCGCTGCGTGATGGCCAGCTTCTTCTGGTAGCTCGCCTCATCGGCGATGGACTGGCGCGAGTAGCGCTCGGCCGTCCAGTTCCAGAAACGGGTGGCAGTGCCCATGGCGGGGCTCCTTCTCTGGGCGCAGGGTGGGGCGTCTTCTCTTCTTGGAACTACGAGTGAGGACCGGGAAATATTGCGCGGCACCCCTGATCATACCCGACAGTCCCAAGTATCCGATTCCTCCGCGGTTTCGCCGCCTGGGTGCTCCATTTCCTCCGTATCCGCTGCCATGATCGGCGTCGCGCTCCCCCCGCGAAGCGCAGGGACCGCGAGTTCAACCCCGCTTCGCTCGGTCCAGATCGCTCGTCTTCAGCGCGCTCGACCTGCAGCGCATCAACGCGTCCGCTGTGTACTTCAGGGCAGTTGATTCCGTAGCACGATCCCGATTTCGCACTCGCTGTCACTCTCGCGTCGACATCGAAGAGTGATCCAGAGCATCGGATGTTCATCCGAAGCCGCGCGGAGTTCGTAGGGACCTTAAGCAACTCTCGAGCGGCTCCAGGCTTCGGTCTGCCTCGGTGTCGCAGCAGGTGGGATGATGCGAATAGGTCACCTCTGGGTGCTCGCGGTGTGCGCCGCCCTCGGATTCGTCGCTGGACGGACTTCGATGCCAGCGGATCCGGAAGGTGCTGGCCCTCCCACGCCCTCTCGCGCATCGGTCTTCGAGGCTTCGAATTCCGAGACGGGGGGGCACGGCGACGGCGAAGTGCCGCCCG
>JAKSBN010000005.1 GCA_022361175.1 Pseudomonadota bacterium
GCCGCCCCACGCCCAGTGGCCGAAGACGGGATAGATGAGACCGGACACGATGCAGGTCACCAGGAGGTAGGACGAGAAACGCACGCGCTCGGCCACCGCACCGGAGACGATGGTGGCCGCGGTCCCGCAGAAGGCCATTTGGAACAGGAAGAAGGCCCACTTCCAGGGGCCGGGACTCTCCGCCACGAAGAAATCCGTGGTGCCGATCCAGCCGGCGGTGCTGCTCCCGAACATGAAGGCGAAACCGACCATCCAGAAGATGAGACCGGCCGCGCAGTAGTCGACGAGGTTCTTGATGCCGACGTTGATGCTGTTCTTGGCGCGGACCAGGCCGCTCTCCAGGAAGCAGAAGCCTCCTTGCATGATCATCACCAGCGCCGCGGCGATGACCATCCACAGGACGTCGGCCAAGTGGCTCTCGTCAGGCAAGGTGGGACCCCGGTGGAAGGGCGACTCTCCCGCCGATATCGGACGTTCGGCATTGGGTGTGAGCGGCCGATCGCCAACTCTGTGGCAAAGCGGGACACGTCTGGTGCGTTTTATGGAACGCAAACGGGGAAGGACGGACGGCACGTCCGGGGTTGTTCTCGAGCGGCAGACAGGAGGCGGGTCAGCGCCCCAGGGCGTCTCGCATCGCCGTGACCAGCGTCTCCGCCTGCGACGGGTTCGGAATCCGCGAGCCCGCCGTGATGTGACGTCCCCAGACGCGCTGACTCGGGCGCGGCGGCCTCCGCTCGATTCGGATCTGGCAGTACGTACGGGATCCGTACTGCACCTGCGGCATCACGCGGATGCGCTCGATCTCGTGGAGGGCCGCGGCGCGCGTCGGCCCGATTCCGAAGGGGCCGTGCCGCACTCGGATCGAACCCGGGAAGATTCGCACGCGCGTGACGCCGAAGAGCGTGTCCACGCTCATGGCGGTCAGCAGCAGCGTGGCGAGCAAGACCAGCTGAGCCTCGGATAGGGCAACGCCCCCTTCAGGGGGCCCAAGGCCACGGAGCGGCCGTCCAGCCGCTTCGAGCGGCTCACATTCTGCGATGCCCCCGGCTCTGCCGGGGGAGCAGTCACGTCGCGGTTCGCGTCAGGGCACGGCGGCGGCCAAGCCCGCCGAGGCCCAGGAGCGCCAGCAGGAGCTGAGCGAGCGTGGACGGTTCCGGCACGATGGCCAGGTTGGAGATCGCGACGGTCGAGTCCAGGTCGAGATCTGCACCGGCCAGGTCGACGAGCTGGAACTCCAGACCCAGGGTCAGGCCGACGAACGGCGTCAGGTCGAAGAGGACGACCCCGCTCTCCGTCTGCGAGACGGCAAACGCCTCCACCCAGCCGAAGACCGGTCCACCGGCAGCCGAAGCGTCGAACAGGACCGCCAAGAACTCGTCGTCGTCGCCAGGTCCCTCGACGAAGTCGTACTCGAAACGCAGGAAGGTGGAAGGGGCGGCGACGATCACCTCCGGGTCGCCCGCGAAGGGGTCGTTGCTGAGGCGCACCTGACTCACGAAGGCGGATTCGGAGAGCACCGCTGACGTGCCGTCGGGGGCCACCGCCACCTCGGGGTCGGCCAGGAAGTCGTTGAGATCGATGGGCGTCGCATGACCCGGATCCGGCAGCAACGCCAGCAAGGCGATGGCGAAGGCGGTGCACGAAAGACGGCGAGAAGTGATGGGCATGGGGTGATCCTCCGAATGGCTACAGGAGCGCCTGGCAGGCTTCCGAGCGGAAGCGGGTCACGGTGCAGATCTCCAGCATCAGGTTCCGCTGTCCGACGATCTGCCGGCAGGTCTCCACGCGCTTGGAACCGGCGTCGCCGATCGACTTCAGCAGATCGGAGAAGCCCCCGACCGAGGCCGCGATCTTGTTGCGGATCTTGGGCTTCGAGAGGGTCAGCTCAGCGTACCCATGCAGGCCGATCTGGGAATCCTCGATCTCCCCCGTGACGGCGGAGAGGTCGACCGAGCCGGTCAGGTTGTCTTTGGAGATGGCGGCGGCGGCGATCTTCAACAACAGATGGCTGTGGCGGAAGGTGCGGGCCGCTCGCAGGTATTCGTCCTGCCGCGCCGTGACCTCGGTGCACTCGGCGCGGGGGTCGAGGATGTCGGGCAGGAGATCCGTGCTCACTTCGAACTCCAGCCGATTCAGGATCTTGGCCACGAATTCGAGCGGCAGCGCGTCGAAGGAGATGCTGAGCGGGTAGAGCGCGACGCACGGGATCTGGCCCACGAGGTTGGCCAGCGCGATTCCGTCCAGCTGTACGTCCAGATCGGGGCAGATGGCCGAGCCGCTGGTCTCCAGGACGGCGTTGGCCACGGTGGTCTGCACGGTCAGCACCGCCTGCAAGTCGTTGCGGAAGTCGAAGCAGGCGGTCCCCGGCGAGCCGTTGCCGAAGGCCGCGATGTCGGCCTGCTGCGCCTGCACGCGGTCGATGATCTCGCGCGCCTCGAGGAACACCTCGAGGACCTTGTCCTTCATGTCCGGGTCGAGGGCGATGCCCAGCCGGTCCTGGATCAGGTTCGGCAGGTCGTCCACGTTCGAGGCGATGTCGTTCGCCGTGGTTCGGATCTGCGACGTCCGCGTCTGCACCGAGTCCACCTTGTTCTCGACCCGATTGACGATGTTGCGGATCTCGGCGAGCTGGGCGCCGGCGGGCCCCGCGCTCGCGACCAGCAGCACCAGGCCGAGGATCCAAGCGCCTGTATCCGCTCTCCGGGGCTTCGTGCCTTGCTTGCGTCCGAACGGATCTGTCATTTCGATTCTCCCGATGCGCGCGGGGTCGAGTCCCCGGGCTCGAAGCCAGCGTACGGGGGATGGGCCGTGCTCGCGGTTATGGTTCGGTAACAGCGTGGGGGACCGGGCCGGAACGGCCGCCGGTCGAAGCCGCTCAGTCCCGCCAGCCGGCCCGCCGCGCGCCCTCGACCGACCGCTCGAGGAAGTCGGGAGCGGCGAAGGGCAGGAGCCGCGCGAGATCCGGCGGCGTGAGCCCCGGGAGCAGCCGCTTCGCGGCCTCGATGGCGGTACGGGCTTCGTCGAGTCGGCCGAGCCAGCCGGCGGAGGCGGCCAGCATCGAATGGGTCCAGCCCCAGTCCGGCATCAGGCCGGCGGCCTTCTTGGCGGTGTCGTACGCCTCTTCGTAGCGCCCGGCGGCGAAGTGGGCGATGGACACCGCGTAGTCGAAGATGCCCCGCAGCGGATCCAGCGGGCTCAGCCGGATGGCCCGGGTGGCCATCTCCAAGGAGCGCTCCGGGTCGCCGGCCACCCCGTACGCGATTCCGCCCCACAGGTAGCCCCAGGCCAGGCTCGGGTTCAGCCAGATGGCGTACTCGATCGACTCGAGCAGGTCGTCGCGTCGGCCTCCGAGCCAATGGGCGACTCCCGTGGCCAGATGGCTGTAGGGATCTTGGGCGTCGCACTTCAAGCTGCGGTCCGCGTTGTGGCGGAGCTCGCGCAGCGAGTCGACGGGGCTCGCACTCCAGCCGTGGACGACGTCTCGGAAGTGCGACATGGCCAAGCCCGAGTGGGCCTGGGCGCACTCCGGATCGAACTCCAGCGCTCGCAGGAAGTGGACCTTGGCCGCCGAGTTCTCCCCGGGATCCAGCGACTCCTGCAGCGACCAGGCGCGCAGCAGGCAGTACCACGCGTCCAGGTTCTGGGCCGAATGTCGGGTCGCGCGCCGGACCTCCACGGCGTAGAGCTGGCTGTGCATGGCGCCCGCGATCAGGTCCGTGATCTCGTCGTTCAGTTCGAACAGGTTCGCGAGGTCGGATTCGAAGCGATCCGTCCAGACGTGGTGGCCCGTCTCCCCGTCGATTAGCTGCACGATGACGCGCGCTTGGTCCTCGGACCGCTGGACGCTCCCTTCGACGACGTAGCGGGCCCCCAGCTCGCGCGACGCCCGCGCCACGTCCACGGCCTGTCCCTTGTAGACGAACGTCGAGTTGCGGGCGATGACCGGGAAGTAGCGGAAGCGGGCCAGGCGCGTGGTGAGCTCTTCGACGATGCCGTCCGCGAAGTAGTCGTTGCCCGGACTGGCGCTGAAGTCGTTGAAGGGCAGGATCGCCAGCGCGGGCCGTTGCGAGAAGGCGACGACGGGCGCCGGCTCGCCCGAGCCTCCCGACGGCACGAACTGCACGGGGCCGGCGAAGCGATAGCCCACGCGCTGGTGCGTGTGGATGCGAGCGGGCGCTGCCGCGGTCTCGTCGAGGGCGGATCGGATCTCCGCGATCCGTACCTTCAGCACGCTTTCCTCCACGCGCACGCCGGCCCAGATGTCGTCGAGCAACGTCCTTTTCGGAACGACTTGGTCGACGCTGCGGACGAGGGCTTCGAGCAGGTCGAAGGCCTTGGGCGAGAGCGGGCGCTCTTGGTCGCCGCGGAAGAGACGCCGCAGCGCCAGATCGATCCGGAAGTCGCCGAACTCGTAGCGCCCCACAGCAACGGGGCCACGGCTCGAATCCGAGTGGGACTCGCTCACGATCGCCACCGCCCCGTCAGGGGGTCTCCGGCGCCGTTGCAACGCGGTGGGCGCGAATCTCCGCTGCGATGTCGTTGCCAAGGACGCGGATGCTGCGGCTCATGGCGTCCACGATGGCCGGGTAGCCGTCGTCGGGTACGGTCTCGCGGATGCGCGCGCTCCGGGTCGCGATCGGCCCGTGCGACGGCGTCTCGGAAGCGGTGCTCGACAAGACCCAGCGGGCCTCGAGGGAGACGCCCTCGGCGTCGTGCTCGAAACGCTGGACACTGACGCTGACTTCGTACTCCGGCGGCGTGCGCACGGGCCAGGGCAGGGCGGCCACGCGGTTCGTGGGGATCTGCACGGCGAGGTTCTCGGCCAGCACGCGCGCGAATCCGGCGTCCAACGCCTCGGCCCACTGGTGCCGCTCCGAGGTTTCGACGCGCTGCTCGGCCTCGCGGGTCACGATGGTGGAGCGCCGCAGGTAGGCCGGGATCACGATGGGACCCACGGCCACGATGGGACCGGACTCGTGTGCCGGCGGCGGCGCCGCGACGTCGGGCGTCGCAACGGAGGACGAGGGGCTCCCCTCTGCGGCGACGGGGTGCAGGATGTACTCGCGAACCGCGGTCGGAGGACTGGCGCAGGCGCCGAGCCCGAGGCTCGCCGCAGCCACGAGGGCGAGCGCGTGGCCGGCCTTCATTCGCCCACCCCCGCCTTGCCGAAGAGCAGGGAGTTGGGTTGGCGTTCCAGGGTGTCGGCCAGGGCCTGTACCGAGCGCGCCGCCTCCGAGAGCTCCTGCAGCGTGGTGGCCAGCTGGTATTGGAACGTCGAGCCGGGCGCGAACGCGCGCTCGAAGGTGGCCAACGCCTGACGGGTCTGGTCCAGCGCCTCGGTGGCCGAGCCCGACAGCGGATCCCAGCTCGTCTCGACCTTCTGCACCAGCGCGCGCGCGCCGGTCATGGCCAGGCGCGCCTCGCGCAAGGTGCCTTCGAGCTCCTTCACGGACGCCGCGAGCGCCGGGTCGTTCACCAGCCGGCCGACGCCGGCCAGTGATGAGTTCAGGTTCTGGACGATTTCTTCCAGCGGCAGCCGGCCCAGGCGGGCGAACAGGTCGCGCAGGTCGGATTCGAGCTCTTCCAGAGCCGTGGGCATGGTGGGGATCTCGTCGTACCTCGACTCGACGCCGGCGAGCTTGGGCTCGATGTCGGGTCGCAGCTCGAGCGCCACGTAGAGCTGCCCGGTCAGCAGGCTCTCGATGTTGAGCTGGGCGCGGACTCCCTGTTCCGTCAACGCCTCGCCGCTGTCGGAAACCTCCACGCCGCGGCGCTCGAAGCGGCGGCGGTCGACTTCGATCACGGTCTCGGTCCGGAGCGTGACGACTTCGGGGTCGACGTCGGCAATGGCGCGGATCTCGACGACCTCGCCGATCGGGACGCCCTGCAGCTTCACCGGCGAACCCA
Source organism: Pseudomonadota bacterium (assembly GCA_022361175.1). Classification (GTDB taxonomy): domain Bacteria; phylum Myxococcota_A; class UBA9160; order UBA9160; family UBA4427; genus JAKSBN01. The sequence continues at coordinate 5,908 of JAKSBN010000005.1, forward strand.
CGCCCAGGCCGTTGACGGAGCCTTCGAAAAAGATGGAGTAGCGCTCGGTGTCGGCGAGCAGATTCGTGCCGCCGATGGCGAGGATGCTGCCCACCAGGATGGCGATGGCGCCGAGGACGAAGCCTCCCACGGCGACCGGATTCGCTTGTCGACTCATGCCTTGGCCCTCCTCAAGAACCTTCGAACCTTCGCCACCGGGCATTCCTCGCGCAGCTTGACGGGCGGCCCCAGGGCGGTCTGGGTGCGCTCTTCCGCATCCAGGAAGACGGCGCCGTCGCCGATGGCGAAGATGCTCGCGAGCTCGTGCGTGACCACGACGACGGTGGCGCCGAGGCTGTCGCGCAGCTCGAGGATCAGGTCGTCGAGCCGGCGCGAGCTGATGGGGTCGAGTCCCGCCGACGGCTCGTCGAAGAAGAGGACCTCGGGGTCGAGCGCCATGGCGCGCGCCAGTCCCGCGCGCTTGCGCATCCCGCCGCTGATCTCCGAGGGCAGGAAGTCTTCGAAACCCGCCAGGCCCACGAGGGCCAGCTTGAGCGACACCAGGTCGCGAACCTCTCCCGCCCCGAGGTCGGTGTACTGCTCGAGCGGAAGCGCCACGTTCTCGGCGAGGGTCAGCGAGCTCCAGAGGGCCCCGCCCTGGTAGAGCACCCCGAAGCGCCGCATCATCCGCTCACGCTCGTCCGCGTCTGCGCCCCAGAGGCTCTGCTCGCCGTACAGGATCTCGCCCCGGGCCGGGCGCTTGAGCCCGATCATGTGGCGCAAGAGAGTGCTCTTGCCGCAGCCGCTGTCGCCCATGATGATGAAGATCTGGCCGCGCGGAATCACGAAGTCCAGGTCGTGCTGCACCACGAAGGAGCCGTAGGCCATGGTGAGGTCGCGCACCGTGATGTGGGGCGTGGCGCCCGTTGCAACGGCTTGGGCCACCGCTACACCCCCAGCACGTCGTACACGACCGTCAACAGGCCGCAGGCCACGACGATGAAGACGATGCTCATCACCACGGCCGAGGTGGTCGCCTGCCCCACGGCTTCCGCGCTCCGGCCGCACTTCATGCCCATCAGGCAGCCGGCCAGCGCGACGATCACGCCGTAGGTCGAGCCCTTCAGGAGGCCCGTAAAGACGTGCCGCAGCTCCAACGCCTCCCAGGTGCGGGTCGCGTACTGGGCGAAGCTCACGTCGAGGCTGGTGATGGCCACCAACCCGCCGCCCAAGATGCCGAGCGCATCGCCGTAGATGGTCAGGAGCGGCATCATGGCCATCAGCGCCAGCATGCGCGGCAGCACCAGATACTCCAGAGGCTTGATGCCCATGGTCTCGAGTGCGTCGATCTCCTCGTTCACCGTCATGGTGCCGAGCTGGGCCGCGAAGGCGGCGCCCGTTCGACCCGCCATGATGATGCCCACCATGATGGGCCCCATGTCGCGCGTCATGCCGATGGCGACCAGGTCGGCCACGTAGATCTCGGCGCCGAAGCTGCGCAGTTGGATCGCGCCCATGAAGGCCAGAATCAGGCCCACCAGCAAGCTCACCATGGAGACGATGCCGAAGGCGCGCGGGCCGCACTCCTGGACCACCAGGAAGAACTCGGCGGTGGGAAAGCGCGCCCGCCCCCGCACCAGCTGGCCCAAGGCCACGGTTGCGCCCCCCAGGAAGGCCAGGAAGTCGCGAGTGCGCTCCCACGCGTCGAGCGCCTGGCGCCCCAGCCAGGCCAGCAGCGGCTCCGCCGAAGCCTCCGCACCCGTCTGCCTCTCCGGCACGGCCTCCGCCAGATCGAGCAGGCGGCGCACGCCCTCGGGCAGCCCGCTGCGATCGGCCTCCAGGTGCAGCGCCGCGGAGGCCCGGAGCACGCGGCGCAGGAAGAGGAGCAGCCCACTGTCCCAGTCCGTCACCTGGCTCGTGTCGAACGAGATCTGGCGGAGCCCAGCGCTGGCGAAGGCCTGCTCGACCTCTGCCGCGGAGGGCAGGGGATCGCGCAGGCGCCAGCTCCCCGCCAGGCGCAGCTGGAGGCTTCCCGCCTGGGGTCGGTCGAGAGAGAGCTGTCCCGCCGTCATCACCGAGCTCCGGGCGCGAGATGCGCGAAGCCATTCTAAACCCCTTCCGCGTGGGGAGTACGACACATTGATGGCCTTCGCGCACCCCTACGGGGAGAGCTCGCGCCCGCCCTTGACTCTCCTGCTGGGGGAGCCCTCAGACTCGGGGACCTCAACGATTGGAGGTCTCCATGGCAAGTCTCTTCCCGGACATTTGCACCGAAGACGTCGCCGCCGCCCGCGACTTCTACACCCGGCTGTTGGGATTGAAGGCCGTGTTCGAGAACGACTGGTACGTCCAGTTGCAGGACCCGGAAGATCCCTCGCTGCAGCTGGCGTTCGTGAAGCGCGATCATCCGAGCGTCCCGGAAGGGCACCGGGACTCCGCGCGCGGCGTGATCGTGACGATCGAGGTCGACCAGGTGGACCCGGTGTTCGAGCGCGCCGAGCGCCTGGGCGTGCCGATCGTGCAGACGCTGCGGGACGAGGCGTGGGGGCAGCGTCACTTCATGGCGCAGGACCCGACGGGGCTCCTGCTGGACGTGGTCCAGCTGATCCCGCCCAGCGGCGAGTACGCCCAGGGCTAGTGGCCAGTCCCAGAGCTGCGGACGACGAGCCCATTCGACGCCGAACTTCCGGGATAGAACACTAGACTGCGGGCGATGGCCGATTCGAACTGGATGCCGATCGGGCGCTTCGCCCGCAGCTGCCGGCTCAGCGTGAAGGCGCTGCGCCACTACGGCGAGCTGGGCCTGCTGGAGCCCGCCTACGTCGATCCGCAGTCGGGCTATCGCTACTACGGTCGTGAGCAGGCGCGCGATGCCGTGATGATCGGCATGCTGCGCTCGCTGGGGCTGCCCTTGGCGGTGATCCGCGACGCGCTGCGGGCCGAGGCGGCCGACCTGAAGTCGCTGCTCGACGGCGAGGCGCAGCGGGTGCAGCGCGAAGTCGCCGAGCGCGAACGAGCCCTGCTCTCGCTGCGCCACATCGCCGGTGCCGGCAGCTTGGCTCCCTGGTCGGTAGAGCTCCGTGAGGAACCGGCGCGGCGGGTGGCCACGCTCTCGGGCACGACCGACGCCGCTCGCCTGATCGCCGACACGACCGAGCTGATCGCCGCGCTCTTGGAGGACGTCGCCCAAGCGGGGCTGCCCGTAGAGCCGCCCATCGGGAGCGTCAACGAGTTCAGCGAGGACGAAGACCGGATCGAGGTGCGCGCCTTCGCGGCCGCGGCGGAGGACGGCCGCGGCTTCGCGCGGGCGCGCGTCGAGCGGTTGCCGGGCGCGCTCTGCGCCTGGCTGCTCCACGAAGGGCCGTACGAGACGCTGGGTCTCGCCCACCACGCGCTGTACGCCTGGGCTCAGGAGCGCGGCCACCCGCCACAGGGGCCGATCATCGAGGTCTACCGCAACGATCCGGCGGAGGTGCCGGCCGAAGCGCTCGCGACGGAGGTGTCGCTTCCGCTCGAAGCCTAGTCGGGCTCTCGCTTCCCCAACCCGTGCTTGCGGTAGTGGTGGCGGAACTGGTCGTAGCTGAGGCCCAGCCGTCGCGCGGCCTCGGCGCGGTTGCCACCCGCCTCGGCGAGCGCGCGCTCGAGCAGGCGGCGGCTGAAGCGGGCGACTTGCTCCGTGAAGCCGCCTGCCGCCAATACCGGCTCCTCGTGGCGCAACAGCCCGATGTCCTCGGGCGTGATCTCGTTGGTGGTGTCGCGGTAGGCGGCGCGCTCGATCAGGTTCTTGAGCTCGCGCACGTTGCCTGGGAAGGGGTAGCGGCGCAGCTGCTCGAGGGCGGACTCGGCCAGCCGCTTGCCGCGGAACGCCGGGATCTCGGCCGCGAACTGCTCCAGGAAACGGTGAGCCAAGAGCTCCACGTCCTCCGGCCGCTCGCGCAGCGGCGGCACCGAGATGATCTCGAAGGCCAAGCGGTCGTAGAGGTCGCCCAGGAACTCGCCGCGGCGGATCTTGCCGCGCAGGTCGGCGTTGGTGGCGGCGACGATGCGCGCCGAAGTCTTGCGCTCGGCGGACCCCCCGACCGGCGTGAAGGTGCCGTACTCCACCACGCGCAGGATCTTCTGCTGGAACGGCAGCGGCATGTTGCCGATCTCGTCCAGAAACAGCGTGCCGCCATCGGCCTGCTCGAAGCGTCCGCGCCGCGCCCGCTCGGCGCCGGTGAAGGCGCCGCGTTCGTGGCCGAAGAGCTCGCTCTCGAGCAGCGTATCGCCGATCGCGGCGCAGTTGATGGTGACCATGCGCCCGGCGGGCCGGCCGGAGGCGAAGTGGATCGCGCGGGCGACCAGCTCCTTGCCGGTGCCCCGCTCGCCCACGATCAGGAGCGGCCGCGGGATGTGCGCCACCCGCACGATCTGTTCGATCAGCGTCCGCATGACGGCCGACCCGCCCAGAATCTGGGCGCCGGCCTGCAGATCTTCGGCACCCGGTGCGAAGGCGCGCACCAGCGCGTGCAGGGGGCTTCCGGGCGGCGGCGGCTCCAGCGCCTCGGACGCCGGGTCCTCGATGTCGTCCAGCGAGACCATTCCCGCTCTATCGGCCGTCCTGGTGGGTTTCACCAGAGCTGGTGGTTTTCGCCAGCCCGGGGCGAGGAGCCGGAATCGGCGGAGACCGCGGGAATTCAGCCTTCTGAGGGGTCTTCTTGCGCATGGCACTGTGCGTGCAACCTGGCTTCGCCAAAGCAGAACTGAGGAGAATCACCATGAACTCGCCCCTTTTTCGCCGCTTTGCCGTCGTGTCGGCGGCGCTGCTCGGCGTGGCCTGCAGCAATCCCTACACGCCGCCCGGCCACGAGGGCTACGTCTACGAGCGCCCCCGCCTGTTCGGCACGGGGGGCGCCCAAGGCACCGTGACGGGGCCTGGCAACTTCGGCGTCTCGCTGCTCCGCAACGAGATCGTGAACATCGACGTCCGGCCCCAGACCTACACCGAGGCGTTCAAGATCCTGGCGCGCGACGACCTCAACGTGTCGTTCCAGGTGCACGCGGTGCTGGCCATCGAGCCCGGGAACGTCGAGTCCGTCGTGCTCGAGCTGGGCGCGGGGCAGTGGTACGACCGCGTCGTGAAGGAGCCCTTCCGCACCCTCGTGCGCCGGAGCGTGCAGAGCCACGACAGCCGCGAGATCAAGGCGCTTCGGGCCGAGATCGCGGATGAGGTTCGGGCCGGGCTGGCCACCCAGCTCTCCGACACGCCCTTCGAAGTGCGGAGTCTGGTCGTGGGCAACATCGACTACCCGGCCGTGGTGGCGCAGGCGGTCGAGAAGAAGCTGGCCTCGCTGCAGCTGCTGGAGGAGAAGGCGACCCAGAAGGAGATCGCGATGCGGGATGCGGAGATCCGCATCGAAGAGGCCAAGGGCATCGCGGAGGCCCAGCGCATCATCAACGCGACGCTGACGCCCAACTACCTGCAGCACGAGGCCATCGGTGCCCAGCTCGAGATGGCGGCCTCGCCGAACCACACCACCGTGTATATCCCGGTGGGCCCGAACGGTCTGCCGCTCGTACAGACGCTCGAGCGCTAGGTCGGCGCGAGCGGGGAGGGCGCGGGCCTCCCCGCTCGCGAGGCGACTCGAGATCCCGAGTTTCGCTTCGCCGGCGCGCGGGATAGGCTCTAGTCCTCACTCCAGGAGGAATCCCCGTGTCGAACGTCGCCATGGACTCCCGCGTCGCTGCGCGCGCGCGTCGCCTCTTGATCTCGGTCGTCTTCCTTGGCCTCGTCTCCTGCGGAGGCGGCCCCTTGCTCGTCTTCCCGGGCGGAGAGCTGGAGGGCAACCCGGCGGCGGCGCCCAGCGATTGGGACTTCGCCCGGGAGATCAGCACCGTCCAGCTCGAGACCCATCCCGAAGAGCCGTACTCCGTCAACATCTGGGCCACGGGCATGGACGGCTTCCTCTACATCCACGCCGGGGCGAACCGCGCGGCTTGGGTCGAGCACATCGAAGTCGACCCCGCCGTTCGGGTGCGGATCGAGGAGCAGATCTATCCCCTGAGCGCCGTTCGCGTGGAAGACGCCGGCGAGTTCGCACGCTTCGCCGATGCCTACGAAGCCAAGTACGGTTCGCGCCCGCGCAACGAGAACGTGGCCGAGGTCTACCTGTTCCGGCTGGCGGCCCGCTAGCGCCGCTCGCAGCGGTGTGAACGGCCGCGGCGGCGGGCGAGCGCCAACGGGAGCAGGACCGCCACCAGCTCGAAGCCGGCTCCGCAGCGTCGGCGCGTCTCGCTCGGACTGTTCGGGCCCCGGCAGGATCCGTCCAGGGGGAAGTCCGCCAGGCCGTCCCCGTCGTTGTCGAGTCCGTCTCGGCACTCGGGGGCGCAGGCGTCGCCCGTGGGCACCGCGGGAAGCCAGGATATGCGGTTGTCGTCCAGCCACGCGAGTACGACGTCGGGATGCTCGTCCGCGTTCAGGTCGGCGAGGGCCACGGAGGTGGGCCCCGTCCCGCCGGCCACGGCCCGGAGGACGAAGGGGACTCCGGCCCGTCCGGGGTGTTCCAGCACGTAGGCGGTGTTGGTCGTGTAGCCGGTGGCCGCCACGTCCAAATCGCCGTCGCAGTCGAGGTCGCCCGCCAGGAGCCCCAGGACCCAACCCAGGTCGGTAGCCAGGACCTGGGCCGAGAAGTTGGGCGGGGTCGCGCCGTCGTTGTGGTACCAGACCACGCGCCCGTCGGCGGATCCCGTCAGCACGTCGATGTCGAAGTCGCCGTCGAGATCGACCGGGACGACCGTGGCCGCGCCGGGCTGCCCCCCTGGTTCTCGTACCACGGGACCCGGTGGGCGAACTGCTCGGCCGCGACCACGTCCAGGTCGCCGTCGCCGTCCAGGTCGGCGGCCACGGCCGCGGCGATCATCAGGGGCGCCCGGGTTCCCGGCAGGGTCTCGAAGCTCGGAACGGGCGTCTGTCCCCCGCTCCGGTGGAGGGTCACCGAGGCCGGTCCCTCATCGGGAAGCGCCAGTGCATTGGCGGCGACCACGTCGATCTGCCCGTCTCGGTCGAGGTCGGCCGTCCACACGTTCTGCGGCGCGGGGATCCCGCCGGCGAGCTCCTGTTCGGGTCCGAAGCGGGGAGTCGCGGAGGTCGGGCCGGGGCTCGCCAGGCAGGTGATCCAGGCGATCCCGAGCGCGGCCCGCATCCAGGTGCGTAGCATGGGTCCAGCCAACCACGGCAGCGGCTTCGTAGCAAGCGGATTGGCGCACTTTCTCCGTCCCGCGCGTTTCGCCCGTCGGTTTGGACCGCGCGAGCCATCTCGTATCCTCCGGTGAGTCGCCGACGAGATGCGGCAGGGGGTTCGGCTCCGCGATGAAGACCAGGCTGGACAGGACTCGAGCGGGTCGGCCCTCGTGACCCTCGCAGAGCCGGCGCGCCTGCGCCGGACGCTGGGGCTGCCCGGTCTGGTGCTCTACGGGCTCGGCACCACCATCGGCGCGGGTGTCTACGCGCTCATGGGCGTGATCGCCGAGCACGCCGGCACCCAAGCGCCAATCGCGTTCGCCGTCGCCTCCGGGATTGCCGCGCTCTCGGCGGCCTCCTTCGCCGAGCTGTCGGCGCGCTTTCCGCGCGCCGGCGGAGAGGCCGTCTACGTGTTGGAGGGGCTTCGGAGCGAGCGGCTGTCCCAGGCCGTGGGTCTGCTGGTCGCACTCGCCGGCATCGTTTCGGCCGCGACCGTTTCGCGCGCCTTCGCCGGCACGCTGGTCGAGTTCGTGGCGTTTCCGAAGCTGTGGGTCATGGCCGGCGCGGTCGCGGGTGTGGGTCTCGTCGCCGCCTGGGGCATCCGCGAGTCCGTGCTCGCGGCTTCGCTGATGACGATCCTGGAGGTGGGTGGGTTGCTGCTCGTGGTGGGTTTCGCGTCGGAGGCGTGGCTCGCGCTTCCCGAGCGGCTGCCCGAGTTGTGGCCGCGCGACCTGCCGGCGTGGTCGGGGGTCGGGTCGGCCGCCATGCTGTGCTTCTTCGCCTTCCTGGGGTTCGAGGACATGGTGAACGTGGCCGAGGAGGTCCGGGACGTTCGACGGACGCTTCCCGTGGCCATCGCGTTGACGTTCCTGGCCACCACGACGCTGTACCTTCTGACCGCGACCGTTGCCGTGCTGGCGGTGCCCGCGGCGGAGCTCGCGGCATCGGAAGCGCCGCTGGTGCTGGTCTTCGAACGCAGCGGCGGGTCGGCCGCGCTGATTGGTTGGATCGCGCTCCTCGCCATGCTCAACGGAGCCCTGGTCCAGATCGTGAAGTCCTCGCGCGTGTTGTATGGCCTGGCCGATTTGGGCAGGTTGCCGCGCCGGCTCGCCTACGTGCACCCGAACCGGCGCACCCCCCTGGTCGCGACGGGGCTCGTCGTGCTCGTGACGGGCGCGCTGGCCGTCGGCCTGCCGCTCGAGGTCCTCGCCGTGGGCACGTCGGGCATCACGCTGGTCACCTTCGCCCTGGCCAACCTGGCCCTGGTGCGCATCCACGCGCGCGATCCAGAGCCCGTGGCCCTGCAGACGCCGCGCTGGGTGCCGGTTGCGGGCTTCGTGCTGACCCTGGTGCTGCTGGGAGTCGAGGTATTCCGACGCCTCGCGGCGTAGCGCCCGTTGCGGCGAGTCGACTTGCCGGGCCGCGGCGATCTACAATGCACGGGGCCCCAGACGTGCGGGGGGTCGGAACAGGAGCCAGCCATGAGCGATCGCAGCATCGACACGGGAACCGAGGACCTGCTGGCGCGGGTCGAAGACCGCGTGGCGATTCTCGAGATGAACCGGCCGGAACGCAGGAACGCGCTCTCCGGTCCCATGTTGCAGGGGCTCGAGCGGGCTCTCGACGAGGCCGAGCGTTCGAGCGACGTGGGGGCGGTCGTGTTGACCGGCAGGGGCGGCGCCTTCTGCGCGGGAGGCGACGTCAAGGGGATGGCCGGCGAGAACGGCGGCGGGGGCGGCGCTGGACGTGGCTCGCTCGATTCTGCGATTCACCTGCAGCGGCTCTCACAGCGGAATACCGCCGGCCGGATCTACACCATGCCCAAGCCCGTGATCGGATCCCTGCCCGGCGCGGCTGCCGGGGCGGGACTCTCGCTGGCCCTGGCGTGCGATCTGCGTATCGCCTCCGAGAAGGCGATTCTCACGACGGCCTTCGCCCGCGTGGGCTTCAGTGGCGACTACGGCGGCACGTTCTTCATGACGCAGCTCATCGGATCGGCGCGCGCCCGGGAGCTCTACTACCTCTCGGAGCGCATCGACGCGAAGCAGGCCGAGCAGCTGGGGCTGGTGAATCGGGTCGTCCCGGCGGAGGGCCTGGAGGAGCAGACGCTGGAGCTGGCGCGACGGTTGGCCTCTGGACCGACCGTGGCCTACCGCTACATGAAGGAGAACCTCAATCGGGCCGTGGGCGGCGAGGTGATGGAGTGCCTCGATCTCGAGGCCACGCACCACGTCCACACCGGCCTCACCCGGGATCACCGGGAGGCCGTGAAGGCTTTCGTGGCGAAACGGGAACCGACCTTTGAGGGCCGCTGAGAACGTGTGTGCTCAGCGCGCCGCGCCGGCCGCGAAGGTGCGGAGCCCGGCGGCGTCGGTGTAGGTGAACTCGACCTGGCCCATGCGCACAGTGGCGCCGGGCGTCAACAGCGTCGGCGCGCCGGCCCCGCGAGCGGCGACCGATACTCCGTCCACGGTGGTTCCGTTCGTGGAGCCCGCATCCTGCAGCAGGAAACCGCCGTCGTCCCCGTGCTTCGCGAAGGCGTGGAAGCGGGAGACGCTGGGGTCCCTGACCACGATGTCGTTGTTGCCGCCCCGGCCCATGGTGACGAGGTGGGCGTCGCCGGTGCCACAGAGAGAGTGGACGAGGATCGAGAGGTCGGCGGTCGCGCCGTTCGGGTCCGGGTCGTCTTCCAACAGCACCTCGGTGTAGGAGGCGTCGGGCGGCTTCAGCCGTCGCGCCGTCGTCTGCAGCAGAAAGCCGGCGCCGTGTCGGGCCGCAAACGCTTCGACGTCCAGCCGGGCTGCGTCTTCGCCGAGATTTCCCAAGGTGAGGGTCTTGGCCACGGGTGTCTCCGGAGGGTCGTTTCGGCTTTCATCGGCGGGTCCGAGGGGTGGCTGGAGGGGGCTTTCCCCGAGCCCGGCTCCAACGCGGCCAAGCCGGGAAGGCGCCGGCGCCCGCGGGAGTCGTGTGGGCTGCGTCACGCCGCGCGCGCGAGCTCGGCTCAGCGGCTGTGGAGGGCGCGCTGCTCCTCGGCGAGGCCCGGCCGGACGGGCTGGCCGATGTGCCACAGCAGATGGTCGGGACAGCGCAGGTAGCAGATGCGCCAGCCCCAGGGCTCCAGCTGGGGAGGCGACACCGAGGTTCCCGGGAACTCCTCGTCGAGGCGCAGTCCCGAGAGCCGCTCGTACCAGGCGTCCACGTCTGCGACCCACAGCGAGAGCATCGTGTTGGCGGCCAGCTCGGGTACGCCCCCCGGCAGGAGCAGGAAGCGGAAGCCCGCCCCCGTGTCGATCTCGCACACCTCGGGGCTGTCCCAGTTCACGCGGAAGCCGATGCGGCGGTAGAGCTCCTTGGCGGCCTCGTAGTCCCAGGCGGGTACGAAGGGCTTGAAGTCGACGATAGGCGGCTGCGGTGCGCTCATCCTCCGCTGATCGGCGAGGGCCGCATCGGCTTGAGCGGTCGGGGGGAGTCCCACACGTTCAAAAGGGGAACGGGGCGCGCGCGCTTCTCCTCCACGGCTGCGTGAGCGCGGCCCTGCTCGTCGTTCCGAGCGCACCTCGATCGAGTTCGTTTCGTTCGACCCGTTTCGCGGTGACCTATGCTCCGCCGCGAACTGTCCGACGCGCGCCCAGGAGGGATCGCCTTGACGACGGATCAGGTGTGGGCGGAGCTGGAGCGCCAGATGTTCGGCGTACTGGGGATGGTGACGGCCCGAAACGAGGCTCGAACGGTGGGGATCGTCTACAAGGTCCGGCAGCGCCGGCTCTACTTCGGCACCTCGGCGACGGAGTGGAAAGTCCGCCACATCGCGCAGAACTCCGCCGTCTCCATGACGGTGCCGATCGCCAAGCGGATTCCCTTCCTCCCGTGGCTGCGGATTCCCTCCGCCACGATCACCTTTCGAGCGGTGGCACGCGTTCTCGACCCCGCCGACGTCCCCGGCGAGCTCACGGCAGCGCTGCACGAAGGGCTCTCGAACGACCCTTCGGAGACGAGCCCCACGGCCTACGTGGAGATCACGCCGCGGGGGGAGTTCGTCACGTACGGGGTCGGCGTCTCGCTGATGACGATGCGCGACACGGAGAAGGCGAGGGGGCGAGCTCCAGTCACTTGAGGGCGCTGCGGGGCGCTAGTGAGGGCCTTGCCTCTCCTCGTCGCCTTCCACCCACGGATAGCCGCAGGCCTCCCCAACGGCGTAGGCCAGTCGTCTCACGTCGGCTCCGTTCTGGCTGTGCCAGAGCTCGAGATCCTCCGAGTCGGCAGACGCCGCCTGCAGCCGCGCGCGGTAGACGACGACGGGCAGCCCGTTCACGACACCCCCGGTGCGCGCGACGCAGATCCCGTCGAAGTCCGACAGGGAATGAACGCGGGTCTGCCGCCAGGCCAGGAAACGACGCGATTCCACGAGCGTCCGGCTCGGGAGATCGAGGGACCAATCGTGGCGATAGCCGCACACGAGCAGGAACCCCACAGCGAAGACGATGCCGACGACGGCGATCAGGAGGGCGATCGAGGGTGCGGCACTGGCCGTTCGCGCGGCGAGTCCGGCGAGCACGATCGCGCCGACCAAGAGAACGCCGGCCATGGTCCCGTCCTCGAGCACAGAGAAACGATCCACGACGCGCGGTCCGCTCTCGGCGTCCTCGCACCAGGTTCGCGCCACGGCGTGGGCTATCCACGGCGAGCGATGCGCTCCCGGAGGCCGGCGACGTATTCCGCATGGGCCTTCGCGTGGCTGTGTCCCACCTCGCGCTCGTAGGCGACCCTCACCGCCAACAGATCGACGGCTTCGGGCAGTCGCCCGTCCGTTTCCAGAGCGAGACCCAGGCGCCAGCAGGCCTCGGTCTCCGCTCCCCGGTCCCCGATCTCGCGGGCGAGCCCGCGCCAGGCCGTGTAGAGCTCGATCGCTCGCGTCCGCGCTCCCAGGGCCAGCTGCGCATCGGCCAGGCGGTGGAGCGCCGAGCATTCGCCCAGGCGATCGCCGGTCTCGCGGGTGAAGCGGAGCCACTGCTCGAACAACCCCGTGGCGCGATGGTGCTCGCCCAAGGCGGCGTACGCATTGCCGAGGCTTCCCATCGCCAGCCACTCTCCGCGACGATCGCGGATCTCGACCGCGATGGCGCGGTGCGCCTCGGCGAGGCGGATCGCGGTCTCGGGCTCGCCGAGATCGAGGTGCAGGCCGCTCAGGTAGCTGAGCGCATAGCCCTCTCCCAGCCGATCTCCGAGCTCGCGGGCGATCTCCAGCCAGCTTTCGTAGTAGGGGCGGGCGCGCTCCGGTTCGCCCAGGCTGCGGAAGGTGTTGCCCACCTTCGTGAGCGCCACCTGCTCGCCGCGGCGATCGCCGAAATCGCGCGCCAGCGCCAACCAGGACTCATAGAGCTTGATGGCCCGAAGCGGCTCTCCGAGGGCGAGGTAAGCACTGCCGAGGTTGTCGATCCCGATCCAGGCGCCGCGGCGATCGCCGGTTTCGCGCGTGTACGCGGCCACCAGCTCTTCGGAGGCGTAGCTGCGGGCGCCCGTGGCGGCGATCTTCTGGGCGAGAGCGAGGCACTGGTCGTAGTGCTCGATGGCGAGATGCGGCTCGCCGCAGGCGAAGTAGGCGATGCCGATCTGGCCGAGCGAGGCCGTCTCGCTGCCGATGTCGCCCCGCTCGCGGCTGAGCGCGAGCCGCTCCTGGTAGAGCTCGAGGGCGGTGCGCGGCTCGTCGAGTTCCCGGTAGGCATTGCCCAGGAAGCCGAGGGCGGCACTCTCGAGCCGGCGGTCTCCGAGGGAGCGGGCGCTGGCCAGCTGGCTTCGGTACCAGAAGATGCGCTCCACCGCCGAGAGCCGCAGAGCGATGACGTCGAAAGCCGCGTTGGGATAGGCCACGCAGATCCGCGCCGCGTCTTCGCTGTCCCGCGCGCGGTCCGCTGACCAGCGGAAGCCGGCTGCGATGTCGTCGGCCTCCAGGTCGAAAGCGGCCAAGGCCTTCTGCACGTGTTCGGCGCCCTCGAGATAGGTCGCACCGATCTCGCGCAGGCTGGCCAGGAAGTGCCGGGCATGGCGCGCGCGCGCGGGCTCCGGGTCGCGGAGCCGTTCGCCCGCGAAGAGCCGCACCAGGTCGTGCAGCGAGTAGCGCCCGGCTCCGTCGCGCTCGCTCCACTCGATCAGGCTGTAGGAGAGCAGATGGTCCAGGTCGTCGAGGGCCTGGGATGCGTCCGCCTCGCCCCAGACGGCCGCCGCGGCGCGGCGATCGAAGCCCGCCCCCAACACGGTGAGTTGGCAAAGCCTCTCGGCAAGCCTCCGCTCCAGCTGCTCGAAGCTGAGCTCGATGCTCGCGCGCACCTCTTCGAAGCGGTCCAGGCGGTCGGAACGCCGCGCCAGACGCGCGGCGAACTCGGCCGGGTCGAGGTGGCCCGAGCGTCCGAGGGCGCTCCCCGCCAGGCGCAGCGCCAACGGCAGGTCGCCGCAGCGGGCCGCGATGGCTTCCGCGTGTTCGCCGATGCGCGGTGCGATGCGCAGCAGCAGCTCGCGCGACATGGGGCGGGGCAGGGTGTCGAGCGTCATGATCTCCATGCCGGGCAGCACGAAGCGCTTGCGCGACGTGACGACCAGGGTGGAGCCCGGCGGCGGCAGCAGTGGGAGCACCTGTCGCTCGTCCCGCGCGTTGTCCAGCACGAGCAGCACGCGCTTGCCGTCGAGCACGGCGCGGTAGAGGCCGGCCACGCGCGCGTCCGAGTCCGGTTGCTGGATGTCGGGATGGAAGCTCTGGATCACGTGCAGCATCGCGTCCCGCGCCGACACGGGGTCGGGGTCGGTCCCCCGCAGATCCAGCAGGATCTGAGCGTCCGGGAACTGGGCACGCAGGCGATGGCCCAGCTGGAGAGCCAGCTCGGTCTTGCCGATCCCCCCGAGCCCGTAGAAGCCCGAGATGGTCACGCCGCCCCGGCCGATCCGTTCCTCCAGCAGCGCCAGCTCGTCCTGGCGACCCGTGAAGTCGGCCACCGGCGCCCGCAGCTGGTGAACCAAGCCTTCCACCGGCGTCTCGGCGTCGGTGCGGACGCGCACGTCGGCGACGAAGCGATAGCCCTGGCCGTAGACCGTCTTCAGCATGGGGCCGCCTGCGGCGCCGGGCTCGTCGCCGAGCACTCGGTGCAGTCGGCTGATGGCCCGCTGCAGCGAGCTGTCGGACACCGAGACGTCGGGCCAGACTTCGCGCAGCAGCTCGTCGCGCGCGACGACGCGGTGCCTCTCGCGCAGCAGGCACCGGAGCGTCAACAGGACCTTGCGCTCGAGCGGCACGACCTCGCCGCTCCGCGTGAGCTCGAACCGGTCCTCGTCGAGTTCGAACGGCCCGAACGTGTAGACCATGCAGCGGCCATTCTATCAGGTGACGAGGGCTCTTCCCCTCGTCACGGCGTGAATCCGGACCACTTTCGGAATTCGCGGCCCGGCCCCTCGCGGGCGCAGCGGAGGGAGGGCACGCTGCCGCGGTGCGCCGGGCTCTGCCCTCTGGTCGACCCGCAGCGGACAAGGAGATCCAGGATGCCCACCCGTTTCTTCGCGCTCTTGACACTGATGTTGGCAGGCCTCGTGGCCGCGCCGGGCGCCGCGTTCGCGCAGTCCGAGCGCGAGCGCGAATTTCC
>JAKSBN010000206.1 GCA_022361175.1 Pseudomonadota bacterium
CGCCCATCACGAGGCCGGCGTTCGTAATCCAAGCCGGCGTACCCGCCCATCCAGTCGCGGCGACCGTGGAGAACGGAGCGCGCTGGACTTCCTCGATCTGGGTCCGAGCAATCATGGCAGCAGTCGCGAAGTGGCGTCCCTTCGCTCCATCACGCAGGGCGTAGATCTGCATGATCGCCAGCGTGAGGAGCCCAAAGGCAAGGATGCCCAGGGCCGCCATCACCTCGATCAGGCTGAATCCGTGTCGGCGAACCTTCCGCCGTCCGAGTCGTTTTCGAGTCACGACTACCTCCATCCGTCGCCGCTCCGCCACGACAGCACACGAATGCCGCCGAGCGGCGCGAGGATCACCACGTAGTCCCGCTCGCCGTCTGATACGTAGATGGCGCCGTCCCCAGTGCCGACGGTGCCGACGTTGGCGCCGCCGCCGTTCGGTTCCATGGCCCGAGGCGTGCCATCGGCCGCGAAGAGCACCCATGGGTTGATCTCGTTCGCGACGGTCGGATGGCGGAAGTTGCCGGGAGAATTCAGCTCTGTGAGCGTTCCTTCCAAAGGCGTTTCGTTGAAGGGATCCTCGTCGGCGAGATTGGTGCCTGCGCCGGTGTCGCTGCGGCCGAAGGCCAGGTTCGCCATGAGCGGCACGCCGTCGATCGGCTCGCCCACGTCGACGCGGCCATCGCCGTCCAGATCGGCGATCTCCAGCGCCGCCCAGGTACTGCCCGCCCAAGCGAGGGGGTCTCCGGCGTGGTCCTCGTTGATGAAGACGATGTGGTTCGTACCGGTGCGAATCGCGTCGGCTCGCGCGCGCAGCAGCAGGTCGGCGACGTCGCGCGCTCCTCCCCTTGCGCGCTGGGCGTTGGACCAGCTGTTGAAGGCGAAGGTGGCACCTCCCACGAGCACTCCGACGACGGCGAGCACGACTACCATCTCGATCAACGTGACGCCCGAGTTGCGCTCGTTCTTCCGGTTCCTGCGCATTGCGCCGTTCCTCCACCCACAGCTCATTGACCTACTCGAGAGCAAGCCCCATGCCAGTGTCTTCTTCTCGGCCAAGCTCTTGAATCGCTTGAGGAATCTCAAAATCGGCAGAAGCGGGGCGGGCTTGCGGGCTACGCACGAACCTGCGCGGCCCGCAGAATCATGCGGGTCCTTCGTCGCCCCGTTCGCGCACCCGCGCCGACACGGGGGGGTGGGTCGGGATCTGGAGCACGAACACGGCTCCTCCGAGCTCGCCGGGAGGGTGGAGCTCCAGGCTTCCCCCCAGCTCCTCTGCCAGACGCTGGGCGTTCGCGAGACCGAGACCGGTTCCCTCGCCGGGGGGCTTCGTGGTGAAGAAGGGATCGAAGATCCGCTCGTGGTTCTCGGGCGACACCCCGAGGCCAGTGTCGGCGACTCGGCACGCGACTCCATCCGGCTCCTGCCTCTCCAGGGCCGTCTCGGGGGCGTCTCCCGCACGCCGGTGCAGGACGGCCGGCGCCAGCGACACCAGCACACGAGAGGGGGCGGCTCCGGCCAGCGCGGCATCCACCGCGTTCAGCACGAGATTGAGCAGAATCTGTGCGAGGATGGCCTCGTCTCCCCAGGCGCCGGGTATGCCCTCGGCTTCCTCGATCGCGATCTCTACGTCCGCGTAGCGCTTCTGCGCACGGATCAACCCTACGACCTCGTCCACCACAGGCCGCACTTCCAGTCCCTGGTGAACTGCCCGGGGCGGCCTCGAGAAGTCCAGCAGTTGGCGCAGGATCTGGCGCACACGCGCCCCCTGCTCGGACGCCTTGCGAAGATGGGTCGCCGTCTCGGGCGCGATGGAGCTGTCGCGACGCGCGAGATCGAGAAAGGCCAACAGCGCTCCCATGGGGTTGCCCACCTCGTGGGCGACGCCCGCAGCCAGTCGCCCCACGGCCGCTAGGCGCTCGGCACGATCGAGTCCCTGGCGCGCCTGCTGCAACCGATCGTTCGCCTCGCGTAGGTCAGAGACCGCCTTCTCGAGCGCCCCGGTGCGTCGCTCCAGAGCGTCGCTCATTTCGTTGAACGCATTCGCGACATCGGTGGCCTCCCCGACTCCCTCCACGTGCACGCGGGTGCCAGGGCCATCGAGGGCGAGGCCGCGCGCGGCCGCTGCCAGACGCGACAGGGGTTGAACCACTCTTCGCTGCAAGAGCGACAGCCCGAAGGCGGTAAAGACGAGGGCGTCCGCCACCACCAAGAACAGCAGGAAGAGCCCCGAAGTCGCCGCCCCGATCTCCGCGACCGCCACGCGCCCTCCGGAATCCAGGGGCGTGGCGAAACGCACCGGTTGCCACGGCATCCCCGTGCGAATCACGGGCGCGGACCGTTCTCGCGCTTCCCCGACGAGCTCGCGCAACGCATCCGGAAGCGGATCCTCTTGGCCGCTCCGATGCCGCGCCAAGCCTCGGGAGTCGACGATCCACCAGCGCGTGCCAGGCGATTCAGGCGCCACGAGAAACGTCGGCGCACGGGTCTCCGCCAGGAGCGAGCGCCCGATCAGGCCGCTCGCCTGTTCGAGCTGTGCCGCCTGGGTGCGCAGCAGCACACCGGCCAGCACTGCGGTCGCCGTCGCCGTGATGAGTGCCAGACTGACGAGAACTTCGGCCTGGACACCGCCAGCGCGGCGGCGCGCGGTCACGAGCTGGCGTCGGGCTCGTCGAGCC
>JAKSBN010000290.1 GCA_022361175.1 Pseudomonadota bacterium
ACCGGCCGCGCGATAGCGCTTGGCGGCCCGCTCCGTGAACGTGCGCATCAGCCGGTCCGCGTCGGGAGTGCCGCGCGCCACCTCGACCGTGAGCGCCACGACCGGGATGCGCGTCTGGTTGCGTCGCGCCGCCGTCTCGGCGCTGCGGCGCGCCTCGACCGCGTAGTCGCTGTTCGGGTGGGTCTGGGCGAAGCGCACCAGCGCGTTCACCTGACCCGAGAAACCGTTCGCGGCCAGATAGGCCGCGTTGCCGCGCGCCCGCTCCGCCAGCTCGCCATCGCCGAACTCGGCCAGAAAGGCCTGGTAGCCCTCCGCCGTGCCCCGAGCCCGCGCCACGAAGAAGGCCTGCTCTTCCACGGCCGGTCGCAGGCCGGTCAGCAGCGAGCTGCCGGGGAAGTCCCGCTGGAACTTCTGATAGGCGGCCAGGGAAGGGCTTTGCAGAATGCGGTGGTACGCCAGGCGTTCCTCCGCCTGCTGCGTGTACTTGGAATCCGGATGAGCGCGCAGGAACCGGTGATAGGCGGCGCGCGAGTCCTCGCGCAGCGCCTTCTTCCAGGCGCTGCCAACGCACCCGAAGGTGCCCACCACCAGGCCGACACACACGATTACTCCGAGTCGTCGCTTGCGGGAATCGATGGGACACCCCTCCTGTTTCGCCGGATCCGGGTCCGTGCGTTGGTCGTCATCGGCGCTGCGTGGCAGCCACTTGAGAATGCCCGCGGGGATTCCCCTTCGGGCAGAGATCGCGATCGACATCGATTCGCGGCTCTTTGATCGGGCGCGGCCCACGGCCTCCATCGCGAGTGCCTGGACGGCCGGAGGGTCGCGGCCGATGCCGGCTTCGGCGGCGGCCCACTGCCCTCGCCCAACTGGATGGCCGCCGCGCTGGTGCGGTCCCCTAGGCCGGCCCTTGCCGTCCGGAGCCCTTTCCGAAGCGCGGCGACGGGATTTTCAGCGCCCTGCTAAGGCCGCCGCGCCCCAGCGCCGACACGAAGGCGAGCCCTCCGCAAGGTGCAGCGTGGCCGATCTCGCCCTCTCGTTCAGCTTTCTGCTGGGTTGCCTGCTGGTTCTGGTGCTGGCCCAGCGCCTGGAGCCCGACCCGACGGCGCGGCGCGTGGCCCGCGCACTGCTCGACTACACCCGTCGACACCTATTGGCGGAGTCGCCGGTAAGCGCGACGGCCCTCGGCCCGCAGAGCCCCGAGCCCACCGAGGCGCCGCGCCTGGCCGAGCTGATCGCGCTCGGCTTTCGGCTCGAGGGCGATCTCGCCGAATCCGGAGGCCGCCACGAGTTCGAGCGCGTCGCCCTGGGGCACGCCGGCACGGTGGTGGCGCTGGTGTATTGCGAGCGCCATCGCCCCTGGCCGTGGGCCGCCGAGCGCGTCGACGCAAGTGCGGATCTCGAACTTCGAACCGAGCTGCAGGACGGCTCGTTCGTCGTCACCAGCACGCACACGACGGCTCATGCTTTCCTAACCCCGCGTGCGCTGGAGATGGAGGCCGCTTCGAGCTCCCTGGACGCGCAGACGCTGCTCTCCATCCACTGCAGCCGGGTCGAGGCCCGTGCGCGCGACGGAGATCGGGCGCTGGCCATCCACGACCTGGGCGAGGTCGCCGCCAGCACCCGGCGCCTGCGGGCACTGCGGGCGGAGCACCGGCGCGAGCTCGGCGGGGGCCTCACCCGGGACGAGCTCCAACGCCTCCACCCGGACGGCTTCGCCGAGAGCGGGCAGGAAATCTACGCGGAGATCCAGACGCTCCTGGCGCAGGAGCGCGGTGAAGGCGAAGCGATCCGCGGCCGTGGGTGGCCGTTGCAGGTGGCGACGGCCTTGTTGGCGGCACCGCTGCTGCTTTTCTTGGCCCTGCCGGACCAGGTGGAACGCGAGGCCGTCCCCGAAGACAGCCGCCCACCGGCCGAGAGCCCTTGTGAAGAGGCGGAGGGCGAAGACTGCACCGACGACGCGGGGGCGGAGATCCGGGGGCGATCCGACACGAGCACTCCGCCCGCCTCCCCGGAACCGGAGCGGGCGGCCACGCCGGCCGAGCGCGACCCCCGCGGAGACGCACCCGGCCGGAACTAGGCGCGCGCCCCAGAGCTGCCAGGGGGGCGGCTGCCCTGGGGTCGCGCGCCTAGGCCGACAGCGCCTCGCGCAGGCCCTGCGTGCGCTCGGCCAGGGTGCGGCGGGCCCGAAACAAACTGATCTTGACCGCCTGCGTCGACTTCCCCAGCTGCTTCGCGATCGATCCCAGGGACTCGTTGTCTCGGTAGCGCCGCGCGAAAATCTCGCGCTGGCCGGAGCTGAGCTCACGGGAGAGCACCGCCTCGCAGCGATCCAGGACCCGCGCGGCGTCCACCGTCGCGTCGGTCGGGGCCTGGGTATGGGCCAGCCGTTGGGTCCAGGGCTCGTCCATCGACACCAGGAGCGGCGTCCGCCGGCGGTGGCGGTTGCAGATCTGGTGATGCGCGATCCCGAAGATCCAGGTCAGCAGCGTCGAGCGGCCCTCGAAGCGATCCAGGCAGCGAAACACCTCGAGAAACACGTCCTGGACGACGTCTTCGGCTTCCGCCGGATCGCCGAGGCGCGACAGCGCGAACGCTTGCACGCGGCCCTCGTAGCGGTCGTGCAGCTCCTCGAAGGCGCCGGGCAGGCCGGCCAGGACGCGGGCCACCAGCTCGCGGTCACGGACGCGGGCGGGGGTCTGCGGAACGTCGGTCGGGGTCGGGGCCGGCGGGCCGACTGCCCGCGAGCGGGGCTCGTCGGATGTCGGAGTCATCACGGTGTCTTCTCCCTTCGCGTTGAGCGGCGGTCCGCTCGGTTCGGGGAAGAGCGTGACGGCTCTCTGGGACGCGCCCTATGAAGCGCTTCACAGGCTCCCGAAATAATCGCGCGCATCGTGCAACTGGCCGTTCTAGATCGGATTTCCGGCCGAACCCCGGTCGGTTGAGGAGCCCGGGCAAGCCCGCTCGCGCAAGTCCGGAGCGGCGGCCGGGAGACGGGCGCGGCCTGCTAGGCTCTCGTCTGCCGCCTCGCACCGGAGCCACCATGGCCGAGTCCCGCCGCCTCCAACGCCGCCAGCTACTGGCCAACGTCTCGATCTTCTCGTCCCTGAGCGAGCGCGAGCTGGACCTCTTGGTGGACGTCACGACCACCCGCCGGGTGGAGGCGCGCGAGACGGTGTATCGCAAGGGCGACCCGGGCGATCAGCTCTACGGGGTGCTGTCGGGACTGCTGAAAGTCACGGCGGCGGGCGCGGACGGCAAAGAGATCGTGTTCCTCCTGTGCGACCCGGGCGAGGTGAACGGGGAGATCGCGCTGCTCGATCGCCAGCCGCGCTCGGCCAGCTTCGTGGCCATCGAGCCCAGCGAGCTGCTGGTGCTCCACCGCCGCGACTTCTTCCCGTTTCTGGAGCGACACCCGAAGGTGGCGATCCGGCTCGCCCAGATCCTGGCGGCGCGGGTGCGGCGCCTGTCGACGCTCACCGAAGACATGGTCTTCGCGGGTCTGCCGGCGCGGCTCGCCAAGCGCCTGCTGGCGCTGGCGAAGAGCTACGGGACGTCGACACCGGAGGGAACGCGCATCGATCTCCGACTGCCCCAGCAAGAGCTGGGCGAGCTGGTGGGCACCAGCCGCGAGAGCGTCAACAAGCAGCTCCGCGCCTGGGTGCAGGAAGAGCTCGTGGCCGTCGACCGCGGATTCATCACCCTGCTCGACTGCGAACGCCTGGAAGACCTCGCCCTCGACGCCGATTCCTGAAACCAGAAGCCCGGAACCGCACCCGTCTCCTGCGTGTCCGATCCCTCGGGCTGCTACCGTGCGAGTGTTGCTGGCTGTCGCGGTCCCGCGGAGCTGGGTTATCAGCCCAGCGTCGACGGCGACCCGAACGCCGTCGGCTTCAGCGCACTGGCCGGGCAGCCGTTCTCCCTCGCGGGCCTGGGCGCAGCGGCGTTCCCGAACCTTCCCACCGTCGGCCCCAACCCAGTCCTCTTTCCGACGGGTCATCCCTTCACT
>JAKSBN010000218.1 GCA_022361175.1 Pseudomonadota bacterium
CGCGCGCCCGAGGCCGGGGGACGCCTCTTCGGCGCGCAGGGGGCCGGTAATCCTGAGAACCGCCAGGGCGGCGCACTCCAGGCGAACCCCGATCGCAGCCACAACGAACGCCAACCACGAACGCCACGGCCCCCGGAGCCGACGAGAGGCTCCCCCGGCCCCGGCACTCAGCTCGCGCCAGACCCCGCGCGAGCCATCAGGGCTCGCGTATCTCCGACGCCTCCGGCTCCTCGCTCTCCGACTCCGGCACCGCCCCTTCCGCTGGAGCCCGCAGCGCCGCGAAGAAGCCGTGGATCACCTGGGCATCGCGCCCAGACACGCCCGAGACCTGGGTCAGGCGCTCGGCCGAGGCCTCGCGCACCGCGCGCAGCGAGCCCAGCTCGCGCAACAGCGCGCGCCGCTTGGTGGGGCCGATCCCCGGAAGCTCCTCGAGAATCGACGTGAAGCCGACCCGCTGCCGCAGGTCGCGCTGGAACTCGATGGCGAAGCGGTGCGACTCGTCCCGCACCCGCTGCAGCAGCAACAGCCCGCGCGCACTGGCCGGGAGCCGCACCGGGTTCACGCGCTCGGGCAGGAAGATGCGCTCGGCCTTGAGTCCGCCCCCGCGCCGCACCCGCGGCCCCGGCGACTCTTCGTCGCGCTCCTTGGCCAGCCCCAGCCGGTCCACCTCGAGCCCCGCGTCCGCCAGCGCCGCCGAAGCCGCCGACAGCTGCCCCTTGCCGCCGTCCACCATCAGGAGATCCGGCAGGGGCTCCGCCTCGACCCGCGCCAGGCGCCGCGCGATCACCTCCCGCAGGCACGCCAGATCGTCGCCGGCCGCCGCTTCGCGGATTCGGTAGCGGCGGTAGTCGCGCTTCACCGGACGGCCGTCCTCGAAGACCACGCGGCTGCCCACGGCCAGCGTCCCCTGCAGGTTCGAGATGTCGTAACACTCGATCCGGCGCGGCAGCCGGCGGAGATGGCAGCGCTCCTGTACCTCGGCCAACGCTCCGTCGATGCTCTCTCGATCCAGCAGCCGTCGCTCGAGGGCCACCCGGGCGTTCTCCACCGCGATCTGCACCAGCTCGCGCGGGGCCCCGCGCCGCGGCGTTCGCAGCGCGACCTTGCGGTCCCCGCGCTCGCCCAGCCAGTGGGCCAAGGTCTCGGCTTCCTCGAGCTCCGCCGAAGCCAGCACCTCACCCGGCACCGGCCGCTCCTGCTCGGCGGCGTAGTACTGCCCCAGGAACGACTCCATGACCTCGCCGTCGTCGATCCGGACGTCCGAGAAGCCGTACCCCTCGGCACCGACCACCCGACCCTCGCGCACGTGCAGCACGTGCACGTCGATCTCGCCGCCGTTGCGGGCCAGCCCGAAGACGTCGCGGTTGTCGCGCCGCTCGGTGACGATCTGCTGGCGCTGCACCGTGCGCTCCACGGCGCCGATGCGGTCCCGCAGCTTGGCGGCCTCCTCGAAGCGCAGCTCGTTGGAAGCGGCCTGCATCCGAGCCCGCAGCTGCGTCACCAGCTCTTCCGACCGTCCGCGCAGGAAGAGCGCCGTGCCCGCCACCAGCTCCGCGTAGGGCTCCGGCTCGATGCGGCCGCAGCACGGGCCGGCGCAGCGCTTCATCTCGAACTCGATGCAGGGCCGCCCTCGGCGCGCATAGTCCCGAAACACGCCGTCGCTGCAGGAGCGCAAGGGGAAGATGCGGCGCAGGTTCGACAGCGCCTCGCGCATGGCAACGTTCGAGTCGTAGGGCCCGAAGTACTGCGCGCCGTCCCGCCGGAAGCGTCGCACCATGGTCAATCGCGGCCACTTGTCGCGGGGATCGAGCCGCAGCGCCAGGTACTGCTTGTCGTCCCGCAGCCGGACGTTGAAGACCGGCTTGTGCTGCTTGATCAGCTCGTTTTCGAGCAGCAGCGCGTCCTTCACCGTCGGCGTCACCACCACGTCGACGTCGGTGGCCCGGTCCAGGAGCGCGGGGATGCGGATGCGTCCGTCGCCGCCGGCCACGTACTGGCGCACCCGCTGGCGGAGGTTCTGGGCCTTGCCCACGTAGAGCACCGCCCGGCGCCGGCTCTTGAACAGATAGACGCCCGGCGCGGTCGGCAGCGACTCGACTCGCTCCAGCAGGCGCTCGGCGGTGCCCATGCTCACGTGGCCCGCAGGCGCTCCTCCTCGAGCGCCTGAATGCGGTCGCGGATCTCGGCGGCCCGCTCGAACTCGAGCTGTTCGGCCGCCGCGCGCATCTCCTTGCGCAGGCCGTCGATCCAGCCCGGCAGTTCGTGGGCGGGCACCTCGGGCTCCGAGCGCTCGCGCACCTTGGGCACGGTCACGTAGTCCGCCTCCCAGATCGAATCGCGCAGGCTGGAGATGCGCTTCTGCACGGTCTTGGGGGTGATGCCGTGCTCGGTGTTGTAGGCGTCCTGGCGTTCGCGGCGACGCTCGGTCTCCTCCACCGTCTGGCGGATCGAGTCGGTCTGCGCGTCGGCGTAGAGCAGGACCCGGCCGCCGGCGTTGCGCGCCGCGCGTCCGATCGTCTGGATCAGCGAGCGCGTCGAACGCAGAAAGCCCTCCTTGTCCGCGTCCAGGATCGCGACCAGCGAGGCCTCGGGGATGTCGAGCCCCTCGCGCAGCAGGTTGATCCCCACCAGCACGTCGAACACGCCCTCGCGCAGCTCGCGGATGATCTCCATGCGCTCGATCGTCTTGATGTCGGAGTGGAGATACCGCACCCGCACGCCCAGCTCGGCGTAGTACTCGGTGAGTTCCTCCGCCATGCGCTTGGTCAGCGTGGTCACCAGCACCCGCTCATTGGCCGCGGCGCACTTGCGCACCTCCTCCAGCAGGTCGTCCACCTGACCGCTGGCCGGCCGGATCTCCACCTCGGGATCCACCAGACCCGTCGGCCGGATGATCTGCTCCACCACCACGCCGCCGCTCTGATCCAACTCGTAGTCGCCGGGGGTCGCCGAGACGTAGATGGCCTGCCGCACCCGCCGTTCCCACTCGTCGAAGCGCAGCGGGCGATTGTCGAGCGCGGACGGCAGCCGCCAACCGAAATCCACCAGCGTCTCTTTGCGGGCGCGGTCGCCCCGGTACATGCCCCCCACCTGGGGCACCGACACGTGGCTCTCGTCCATCACCACCAGCGTGTCGTCGGGCAGGTAGTCGTAGAGGGTGTAGGGGGTCTCGCCGGCATCCCGGCCGTCCAGCCAGCGCGAGTAGTTCTCCACGCCGTGGCAGAAGCCCATCTCCTGGAGCATCTCCAGGTCGTAGCGGGTGCGCTGCTCCAGGCGCTGGGCTTCCAGCAGCTTCTGGTCCCGCCGCAGCTCCTGCAGCCGCTCGCGCAGCTCCTCGCGGATCCCCGTCACGGCCTTCTCCAGCCGGGCCGCCGTGGCGACGTAGTGGCTGGCGGGGTAGATCATGGCGCGCCGGGGGCGCGTCAGCACCTTGCCTCGCAGGGGGTCGATCTCGGCCAGCGCCTCCACCTCGTCGCCGAAGAACTCGATGCGCAGCGCGCGGTCCGCCTCGTACTGGGGGAACACCTCGACCACGTCGCCCCGAACCCGGAACGTGCCGCGGTGGAAGTCGTGGTCGTTGCGCTCGTACAGCATGTCGACCAGCCGCCGCAGGAGATCGTCGCGGGAGAGCTCCTGCCCCGCCTCCACGTAGGCGTGCATCGCCCCGTAGTTCTCGGGCGCGCCCAAGCCGTAGATGCAGGACACGCTGGCCACCACCAGCACGTCGCGGCGGGTCAACAGCGAATGCGTGGCCGAATGGCGCAGCTTGTCGATCTCGTCGTTGATCGAGGCGTCCTTCTCGATGTAGGTGTCCGTACTCGGGATGTACGCCTCGGGCTGGTAGTAGTCGTAGTACGACACGAAGTACTCGACCGCGTTGTTCGGGAAAAGCTCGCGAAACTCCGCGTAGAGCTGGGCGGCCAGCGTCTTGTTGGGCGACATGACCAGGGTCGGCCGGTTGAGCTTCTCCACCACGCACGCCACCGTGAAGGTCTTGCCGCTTCCGGTCACGCCCAACAAGGTCTGATGGGCGTCGCCTCTCTCGACCCCGGCCAGAAGCTCCTGGATGGCGCGCGGCTGGTCGCCGTCCGGCTTGAACTCGGACACGAGCTGAAAGCGTCCGTCGCGCCGCTCGTTCACGTCCGCCTCCAACGCGGGCCGTTCGGGGTGTCCTCCACCGCGATCCCCTCGGCCGCCAGCTGGTCGCGCAGGCGGTCCGCTTCGGCGAAATCCTTGCGTGCCCGCGCCTCCTCCCGTGCCGCCACCAGGGCGTCGATGCGGGGATCCGTCTCCACCGGGGTCGCCTCGGGCTCGGCCAGCAGGTCGAGCCCCAGTACCGTGTCGAAGTCCTCGATCAACGCGTACCGATCGGCCGGAGTGAGCTCTTCGGCGCGCACGACCTCCCACGCCACGGCCAGGGCCCGAGGCGCGTTCAGGTCGTCGCAGAGCGCCGCGCGAAACCGGTCCCGATAGGGTGCCACTCGCTCCGGGTCGGGCACGCCTTTCGCGTCCCGCAGCGGCGCGGCCGCTGCGCACAGGCGCCGATGCCCGGTGGCCGCCGCCTGGATCGCCTCGTCGGTGAAGGTCTGCTGCTGCCGGTAGTGCGCCTGCAGAAAGAAGTACCGGAAGGCCAGCGGCGGAAGACCGCCGGCCACCAGGTCGTCCAGGGTGAGCACGTTGCCGAGCGACTTGGACATCTTCACGCCCTGGAAGTCCAGGAACTCGTTGTGCATCCAGAACTGCACCCACGGATGCACTCCGGTGGCGCACTCCGCCTGGGCCACCTCGTTCGTGTGGTGCACGGTCGCGAGATCGATGCCGCCCGTGTGGATGTCGAAGGTCTCGCCCAGGTAGCGGGAGCTCATGGCCGTGCACTCCAGGTGCCAGCCCGGAAAGCCGCGCCCCCACGGCGAATCCCACTCCTGCTGCCGCTTCACGCCCTCGGCCGCGAACTTCCAGAGCGCGAAGTCCGCCGGATGGCGTTTGCCCGCCACCTCGTCGATCCGGTGCCCGCCCGCCTGCCCCTCCAAGTCGAGATGCGCCAGCTCGGCGTAGCGGGGAAAGGTGGACACGTCGAAGTAGATCCCGTCCGGAAGGCGATAGGTGTGGCCGCCCTTCTCGAGCGTGCGGGCCAGCTCGATCTGCTCCGGGATGTGCTCCGTGGCTTTGCAGAGCACGTCGGGCGGCCGGCAGTTCACCGCTTCGCGGTTCTGCCGCCAGTGCTCCGTCCAGTGCGCGGCGATCTCCTCGGCGCTGCGGCCCGCGCGGGCCGCCGCCATCTCCATCTTGTCGTCGCCGTCGTCGGCGTCGTCGGTCAAGTGGCCCACGTCGGTGATGTTCACGACGTGGCGCACCGCGAAGCCCTCGCGCTCCAGGAACCGCCGCAGCAGGTCCGGGAAGAGCTGGGAGCGCAGGTTGCCGATGTGCTGGGGCCCGTACACCGTGGGACCGCACGTGTACATGCGCACGCAGTCCGGCTCCAGCGGCGCGAAAGGCTGCTTGCTCCGGGTGCGCGTGTCGTAGAAGACGATGTCGCTCACGCTGGCTGGGGCTCCAACAGCACCACGGCCGTAGCCGAGATGCCCTCTCCGCGGCCGAGCGCACCCAGGCCGTCGGTGCTGGTCAGCTTGAGATTCACCCGCTCGCGCTCGGCGTCCAAGAGCTCGGCCACCCGAGCCCGCATGGCGGACTGATGGGGGGCCAGACGCGGAGCCTCCGCGACCACGGTCGCGTCCAGGTTACCCACTCGGTACCCCGCCGCGCTCATGTCCGCGACCACTCTGCTGACGAGTTCGGCACTAGCGATGCCCTTGAGCGAGGGATCGGAGGAGGGGAAGTGGACGCCCAGGTCTCCCAGACCGAGCGCTCCCAGGATCGCGTCGGCCACGGCGTGCAGCAGCGCATCGCCATCGGAGTGGCCGACCAGCCCCCGGTGCCAGGGGATCTCGACCCCGCCCAGGACCAGCGGGCGGCCCTCGGCCAACTGGTGAAAGTCGACCCCGTGTCCAATCCGCGGCAACGCCCGCTCACCCAATCCCGTCGCCCTCCTCGCCGTTCTCCCGCAACCAGGCCTCGGCGGCCGCCAGGTCCTGGGGGAGCGTGATCTTCCAGTTGGAGGCGTCGCCGAGGACAACGTGGACCGCCACCCCCAGACGCTCCACCAACTGGGCGTCGTCCGTGCCCGTGAAGCCCTCGGCCGCGGCCTTCGCCAGGGCCTCGCGCAGCAGGTCGACCCGAAACACCTGGGGTGTCTGCGCCGCCAGACATTCCTCCCGCGGCGGGGTCTCGACGACCCGCCCCTCCCGCGCGCGCTTGATCGTGTCCCGCACGGGCGCGGCCAGCAGCGCCGCACCGTGTGCCTTCGCCGCGGCGATCACCCGGGAGACCGCCTCCGGCGCGACCAAACAGCGCGCGGCGTCGTGGACCGCGACCCACTGGACGTCCGGGGGCAGCGCGGCCAGCCCCGCCCCGACCGAATCCTGGCGCTCGGCACCGCCCACGACGGGGGGCTGGAGCTTCGGCTGCGCTCCGAGGCCCAGCGCGTCGAAGCGCGACCGATCGGAAGCGCCGATCACCGGGACGATCGCCTCCAACTCGGGAACCGAGGCCAATTTCTCGATCGAGTGCAGGATCAGCGCGCGCCCGGCCAGGGGCACGTAGGCCTTGGGAAGAGCTTGGCCCAGGCGCTCGCCGCGCCCGGCCGCGAGCACCAGGGCAGCCACCGTCATGGCCCGGAGCATAGGCCGGAGGCGCCCGCGGGGCGAGCAGGCTAGATTTCGGACCTCTGGGTTGGAAAGCGGGGGGATTTCGAATGCGAACGCAGCGCATTGCGCAGAACCTGACCGTCTTGTTCACGTGTCTCGTGCTTCCGGGGCTCGCGGCGGCCGAGTCGCTCGAGGGCAGCGACGAGGAACCGCAGCCCGAGCCTCCGGTGCTGACGCCGGCGCCCGCGGTGACACCGGCCGAGCCGCCCGTGCTGACGCCCGCCCCCGAGCCGCCGGCGGCGACGACGGAGACGGGCACCACCCCGACGCTCCACGGCCAGCTCCAGCTCTCGCTGGACGACGCCATCGCCATGGGGCTGGAGAACAATCTCGACGTGGAGATCCAGCGCCACGCCCCGTTCATCGCCGGCGAAGACGCCACCGCGGCGTGGGGCGCCTACGACCCGGAGCTCTTCGGCGAGCTGGGGTACGAGAGCACCGAGACTCCGATCGCCAGTTCGCTGCAGCAGAACAGCGCACTCGTCGACCGCAAGACGGACGGAGAAGGCGGTCTCCGCGGCCTCCTGCCGTGGGTGGGCGCGAGCTACGGCATCACGTTCACCGGGTCGCGGCAAACCACCACGTCCTCCATCTCCTCGCTCTCGCCTGAACTCCGCTCCGGTCTGCTGCTGAACGCGTCCGTCCCGCTGCTGCGAGACCTCGTGTGGAACCAGACGTGGACCGCCGTCAAGAGCACCGGCATTCTCTACGACCGCTCGCGGCAGGACTTCCGCTCGTCGCTGATGGACGTGGTGCGGAACATCGAGGAGTCCTACTGGAGCCTGGCCGCCACCAAGGAGCAGCTGCGCGTGGCCCAGAAGAGCCTGGAGGCTGCCCAGGCCCTGCTCGAGCAGACGCAGACCCAGTACGAAGTGGGGGTCGTGTCGCGGGTCGAGGTGACGGAGGCCGAGGCCGGCGTCGCCGAGCGCGAAGTCAATCTGATCGTGGCCGAGAACGACTACCGCGGGGCGCAGGACCGACTGATCGACCAGGTGCTCGGCCCCTATCTCACCGCGGGATCCCGACTCGAGATCGATCCCACCGACGCGCCGGACGAGTACGTCCCCTACGACATCAACGTAGAGCTGGCCGTGGAGAAGGCGTTTCAGCTGCGGCCGGAGCTGGCGGCGGCCAAGTACGCGGTGGACAACCAGAAGGTGCAACTCCGCTTTCGCAAGAACCAGCGCCTCCCGAAGTTCAACGTGGACGTCGGCTACGGCTACCAGGGGCTCGCCGGCGAGGAGAACCCGGACCGGACGGACTTCAGCGCGGGCACGCGTTCCTTGATCGATCAGATCAACACGGCCTTTCCGGGAACGGTCACTCCTCTGCCACCCCCGCAGCCGCTCCAGATCGAGGACGACTACGGCTCCACCTACGACGACTACTTCTCGGAGGACGGCCCGAGCCAGTTCTCGGTCCGGGGCGTCGTGTCGATTCCCTTCCCGAACACGACCGCGCGCGCCAACGCGCGCAAGGCCGAGCTGGAGCTGCGGCGGGCCAAGACCCAGACCCGGCGCATTGAGCAGACGATCATTCTCGAGGTGCGCGACGCCGCGCGCGATCTGCTGTCGGCGCAGCGCGGGATCGATGCGGCCGAACGCCGGCGCCTGGCCGCGGAGGAACAGCTGCGCGCCGAGCGCATCCGGCTCGAGCACGGCGAGTCCACGCCGTTCGACGTGCTCGAGCGCGAACGCGATCTGGTGGACGCCGAGAGCCAGAAGATCGGGGCGTTGCGCGAGTACCGCGTGAGTGTGGTGGATCTGGACCGGGCCCAGGGCACGATCCTGCGCAGCCGGAACATCGTCATCGAAGATGCGAGCGCACTGCGGTAAGCTCCGCGGGGTCTCACAGTGTCACGGCAGAGGGGTGACGTGGCTCTCTTCGGGAAAAGCAGCGACTCTAAAGGCGATTCCAAGGCCAAGAGCGAATCGACGCAAGCGGTCTCGCAGGGCGATCGCTCGGGGCGGAGTAGTGACGGCTCGTCACATTCTCCGCATACCGAGGCGGCCCCGCCCCAGCAGGCGCTTGCCGGTGGAGGAAAGAGCGTGGCGAACATTGGGAAGTCCATCTCGATCAAGGGCGACCTGTCGGGTGAAGAGGATCTGTCCATCGACGGCAAGGTCGAGGGGCGGGTCGACCTGCCGAGCCATCAGCTCACCATCGGCGAAACCGGCCAGGTCGAGGCCGAGATCAGCGCCAAGCGCGTCGTCGTCATCGGCCGGGTCGCCGGCAACGTCAATGCGACGGAGCGCATCGAGATCCAGGGCACCGGCATCGTCGAAGGCGACATCCGCTCGCCGCGCCTGGTGGTGGCCGAAGGCGCGGTCATCAACGGCGCCATCGACATGAGCAAGACCAAGGAGAAGGTCCCGGTCAAGCCCGTCGAAGACGCCAAGCCGCGTGCCACCGCCAGCGGTGGCGGCGGCGCGCTGCCACAACGTCCGGCCAGCGCGCCGCGCTGAGCCGGTCGGCGCGCGCTCGAACTCTCGCTCGGAACTCTCTCCCTCGGTCTTGGGATCGCGGAGCCTCGCGAGGGGCTACACGCGGACGGTCTTCTTGTTGGCGTCCTTGGTCGCGCCGAGCGTGCTCTCCAGCCACAGCAGCACGGGCGAAGCGATGAAGGCCGACGAGTAGGTTCCCACCAGCACGCCCACCGTCATGGTGAACGCGAAGGGCCGGATCACCTCCCCGCCCAGCACCAGCAACGACAGCAGCGCCGCCAGCGTCGTGCCCGAGGTCAACACGGTGCGCGACAGCGTCTGGTTGACGCTCAGGTTGAGCACTTCCGGCATGTCGGCCTTGGTGTGGATCTCGAGATTCTCGCGGATGCGGTCGTAGATGATGATGGTGTCGTTCAGGCTGTAGCCCAGCGTGGCCAGCAGCGCGGCCAGCACCTTCAGGTCGAACTCGTTGCCCACCAACACCAGAATGCCCGCCGTCAGCAGCACGTCGTGGACCAGCGCCACCACCGCACCCGGTGCGAAACGCAGGCTGAAGCGCATCGCCACGTAGGCGAGAATGAAAAGGCACGCCCACGCCAGCGACTGGGCGCCGTTGCGCCGCAGCTCCGCCCCTACGCGCGGGCCCACGTACTCGCTGCGCTGGATGTCGACGGCCCCGATGCCCCCTGCCAGCGTCCTCTGCATCAGCACGACCATGTCGGTGGGGGTCGCTTCATCCGCGCCCTCCTCCACCGCCACGTCCAAGCCGCCCCGAAAGCGAATCAGGTACTCGTTGGGGTCGTCGCCGTAGGGGATGACCGAGAGGTCGCTGACCCCGGGTAGCGGCCCCAGCAGATCTCGGATCTGCCCCTCGGCGTTCTCCGCGCTCTCGAGGAAGCGGACCTGGACTTCGTTGCCCCCCACGAAGTCGATGCCCCAGCGGACGCCGCGCACGCCGACCGCGATGGCGGAGGCCGCGATCAGGGCCAACGAGACCAGCACGGCAAAGCCGCGGCGACCGATGAAGTCGATCTGAGTTCCGGGACGAATGATCTCGAACGGCACGCCGATCTCCTAGATGGACAGCTGTTGCACGGCGCGTTGGCCGGGATGGAGGTGGAAGAGCAGCCGGGTGATCACGAGCGCCGCGAAGACGCTGGTGATGATCCCCACCGAGAGCGTCACCGCAAAGCCCTTGATGGGCCCCGAGCCGAACTCGTACAACACGACGGCCGTGATGAGCGTGGTGATGTTGGCGTCCAGCACCGCGGACGTGGCCTTCTGGAACCCCGTCGAGATGGCCGCGCGCACGACCTTGCCGCTGCGAAGCTCCTCCCGAATGCGCTCGAAGATGATCACGTTGGCGTCGATGGCCATGCCCACGGTGAGCACCAGCCCCGCGATGCCCGGCAACGTCAAGGTGGCCTGGGCCAACGACATGAGGCCGATCAGGAGCACCAGGTTGCAGGCCAAGGCAACCGCCGCGTAGCCGCCGGAGAGCCGGTAGTAGCCGACGGCGAAGGCCACCACGAGCACCAGCCCGACGATCGAGGCCATGCTCCCGCGGTCGATGGAGTCCTGGCCCAGCGCCGGCCCCACCGTGCGCTCTTCGGCGATGGTGGCGGGGACGGGTAGCGCGCCGGCGCGCAGCACGACCGCCAGGTCCGCCGCCTCCTGGGAGGTGAAGCGCCCCGAGATCTCGCCCCGGCTGCCGATGCGGGAACGGATCGACGGCGCGCTGTAGACGTTGTCGTCCAGGATGATGGCCAGGGGCGCGCCGATGTTCGCCGAGGTGAGTTCCGCGAAGATCTCGCCGCCCTCCGGCGTGAACTCGAAGTTCACGATGGGCCGCTGCTGGCGGTCGAAGCCCACCCGCGCATCGGCCAGGTAGGAGCCGGTGATGTCCGCGGTTTCCCTCACCAGGTAGGCCCGCAGCTCGCGTCCGGTCTCGCGGTCCTTTTCGAACACGACGGCGTGCTCGGGAGGCACGACGCCCCCGTGGCGGGCCAACAGCAGTTCGCGGGTCTCCGCCTGGTCCTGGACGATCTTGAACTCCAAGTGGCCGGTCTGGATCACCAGGAGTCGCAGCCGCTCGCGGTCGATCTGGCCTCCGGGCACCTGCACCAGCACCCGGTCGCGGCCCTGGCGCGTCACCACCGAGTCGGGAATGCCCTTCCCCGGGTCGTCGATGCGGAGCCGCAGGACCTCCAGCACCTGTTGCATGGTGCGGGTCCGAACCTCGTCGTCCCAGTCGGTTTCCAGGGCGAGTGTCAGCTCGCGCTCACCCTCCTCCACCACTTCCAGCTCCGGGCGGTCCGCGGCCTCCCGCAGCTTGTCGAGATCCGCCGCTCGCGGCACCAGCACGGTGAGGCGCTCGTTCTCCACCCGGGCTTCGATGGCCGTGACGCCCTCGTCCTTCAGGTTCTCCTCGATCTGCCCCCGGAAGTAGGTGAGCTCGCGCTCCAGGGCCACGTTCAGGTCGACCTCCAGCACCCAGTGGAAGCCGCCCTGGAGATCCAGGCCCAGGCGCAGGCCGTCGTCGGGCCAGAACGGGCTTTCCACCCGCTGCTCCTTCGGCACGAAGTTCGCCGCGCTCAGGTAAGCGAAGTAGAGGACCACCGCCCCCACGAGTCCCAGCCGCCAGCGCAGGCTCACGATTCAGCGCCTCCCTTGGCCTTCTTGACCGTGTCCACGCGGTTGCGATTGACCTTGACCCGCACCCGCTCGCCGCCCTTCATGGCGGCGATCTCCACCGTCAACACGTCGTCGGTCGTGCCCATGACCTTGCCGTGAAGCCCGCCCGTCGTCACGATTTCGTCGCCCTTGTCGACGCCCGTCTGCATCTGCTCGTGCTCGCGCTGGGCCTTCTGTTGCGGCCGGATCAGCAGGAAGTAGAAGATCCCCAGGATCAAGGCCATCGGGATCAGGATCGAGATGCCGCCGCCTTCGGCTCCTTGCAGCATCACCATCGCCGGCCACGCGTTCATTCCGTTTCTCCTCTCGCCGCCACCGGCGGCGCCGGGGCGATGGGCGCGAGCGCCGTCCCGGGGTAGAAGTGCGCCAGGATCTCGCGGTAGTCCGCCCCCCCGCGCGCCAGGCCTCGGGCGCCCCACTGGCTCATGCCCACCCCGTGGCCGTAGCCCGAACCCACGAACACGAAGGCGCCCGCGTCACCGCGCCGCAACTCGAAGAGCGTGCTGCGCAGAACCGTCTCGCCCAGCGCGCTGCGCAACTCACGACCCGTCATCTCCGCGGTTCCCTCACTGCCCTCGAAGGCCACCCGCAGGGCGCGCCCGCTGTCGCTGCGCTCGCGCACGACGGCCCGGCGAACTTCCCCGATGGGGTGTCCCCTCCGTTCCAGGGCGCGGCCCAGTGTCGTGGCCAAGAGCTCGACGCGCCAGTAGGTATCCGGCGAATCGTGCTCCTCGGCCACCGGCTGGGTGACGAGATAGGCCAGCGGTTGGCCCCAGACCTCTTCGGCGGAGGCGGTCCGGCCGCCCGACGCCGAGTGGTAGGCGGCCAGGATCGGTCGGTCCTGCCAGACCAGCACCTGCCCCCGGGTCCGCTCCGCGGCGGTCCGGGCCGCGGGGAATTCCGCCTCGGGCCCCGCGTAGACCTGGCTCTCGGTGTCGGCCACGACGTCCCAGGGCCGCTCTCCCCGTCGCTCGCTCTGGTGGAGGACGTAGCTGCGGACGGCCACCGCCTGCGCCTCCAGCACGGCGGGGGCCCAGCTGGGCCCCAACTCGCCGGCCAGGGTGCCCGCCACGTAGGCCTCCAGCGGAACCTCTTCCACCAGCGCCAAGCCCCCCTCGGTCGGCCAGACGACGGCGTCGCCCCCCAGCGCGCGCGCCGAAAAACCCCCACCCGACCGAACGGCCAGGCCGGGGCCGGCCGGGAAGCGAATCCAGGGCGCGGTCTCGCCCTCCACGCGGCGGACGGCGCCGGCCGCTGCCGTCAGCCGCGCGAGGTGGCCGTCTGCGGTGTCGATCTCCACGGGCCCCGGGCCCTGGGCCAGGAGGACCCGGACGGTCGCCTCCTCGGCGGCCGCCCCGGATGCGGCCGCGAG
>JAKSBN010000235.1 GCA_022361175.1 Pseudomonadota bacterium
AGCAGCTTCAGCTGTTTGATGCAGGGAATGGAGCTCCAATGGACGGTGCGATCGTATTCGGCGTCGGCGCCAGTGACGGAGTAGGAGCCGCGGTTTCGAAGCGTCTTGGCAGTGAGGGCTGCCACGTGTTTGTCGTAGGGCGGACAACGCCGGAAACAACTACCCGTCGCCCACTCGATCACTCGCCGAGTCAGGCGTGCGGGACGACCGATCGCGTTTGCGAAGCGACAGGAGACCAGGCCGCCGGAGTCGAGTCTACAGCAAGCTGGCGGGTTCGCTCCTCGCGTCCGGTCCCGCGGGATCGCGGCGCCAAGTGGGCGTCTAGGTTGTGCATGCCTTCGCGGGGAGATGCCCGACGGCGCCCGACGCAGACTGCGCGAGCGGGTGCCTCGCCTCGGGCTAGCCCGCCTTCGCGCCGAGGCGCTGACGGATCTCCGCGTCGCTGAGCTCTTCGATGGGCTTGCTCAGGATCCAGAGGTGGCCGTACGGGTCGGCAACACGGCCTTCTCGCTTGCCCCAGGGCCGGTCGTCGATCTCGATGAGGACCTGCGCCCCGGCCTTCGTCATCTCCGCCGCGGTGCGGTCCGGATCCGCGACGCTCAGATGCATCAGGCACGGCGAACCTCCGAGAGCCTTCGGAGACAACAGTCCCCACTGAGGAACGCTCTCGGCCAGCGAGACGATGGCGTCGCCCACGGAGAACGCGGCGTGGACGACGCGATCCTCGTGGTCGGTGAACTTCTCGATGATCTCCGCACCGAGCGCCCGTTCGTAGAACTCGAGCGCGGCGTGGGGTTCATCGACGATGAGGCGCGGATAGAGGTCGGTGTGTGTCGGCATGCGCGCGATTCTCGCTCAACGACGGCCGTCCTTCTTGAACGTTTCTTCCGGCGCCTGCGCGTGGCGGGGCTCCCGCTCGACCGGCCGGTGTCGCGTCGGAGGAGCTCCGGTGAGCGATGCGAACTCGCGACTCAGGTGGGCTTGATCCGCGAAGCCCGCCTCGATCGCGAGCTCTGCCCACGACGCCCGGTTGGGCGCCGCATCGAGAGCCGCCACGAACCGCTCGATGCGCGCGAAGAGCTTCGGTCGCAGGCCGACCCGGCGTTCGAAGAGCTCGTGCAGCGCCCGTTGCGACAACCCCGCTGCCGCTCGCACGGTGGCCACGCCCTCTCCGGCCTGCAAGCGATCTGCGGCGTCGCGAAGCAGTGGATCCTCCTCGGAGCGCACGCACAGCCGCTCGAGCAGGAACCCCTCGATCGCATCGAGGCGTCGAGCGAGATCGTCGAGCTCGCTCAGCGTTGACAAGAGCTGCCTCGCACTGTCCCCCCAGACGTCCGCGGCGTCCACGATCGAATCGGTGAACTGGACGGCCGAGACGCCGTGGAAGGCGGTCAGGCCCCCGCTTCGAAAGGCCACGCCACACACGGCGCGCTTCTGTGCGGTGTCGATCAGCACGGGCCGGGTGAGCGCGCCCTGCAGGCCGACCGGGCCGACGGTTCGGCCGAGACGCCCCGGCGACTCCCAGTGCCGCAGCTCGGGCTCGAAGAGGTTGATGAGCAGCTGTCCGCCCGACGTCGGCATCACCCACTCGTACGCGGGGTCCGCCTGCGGCGCTTCATACGCCCAGATCGAACGAACCCAGCACTGCAGCGCGGGCGAGTCGGGGCCTCTGGCAGCGGTCGTCGGCAAGTTCGAGGACGGCCTCCGTGGCGACTCCACGCGTTCACGGATGCGAGAAACGTCGCATCCCGACTTCCGCAGCTTACCGCGTCCCGTGCAACGGAACCCCGGTACGTCGTGGGCGATACGTCCCGGTTTCTCTCGCCCGCGCGCTCCGACAGCCGCTACGAGGTCTGGACGATCCCGGCGGTGACGCTGGCCATGTTCGCCCCTCTCGTCAGGCGATCTCGAGCCCGCGCGGGACCCCGCTCGTCTGAGCCGCTTGTACGCGCTTCAGTACGTCCGCAAAGCGCTCGCGCTGCTCCGGCGTGGACATGGGCATCGCGAGGCCCGTGCGGCTGGCGTACTCGCGGTGCTCGGCCAGGAACTCGGGGTAGCCGTCGTAGGTGCAGGTCTGCGTCAGCTCTCGCAGGTGGTCGAGGGTCACCGTCTCGCGCATCTCGTCCCACTTCCCACGCAGGGAGAGGGCGTGCAGCTTCTGGCCTAGCTCTTCGAGTCCGTGCAGCGCGAGCACCTTGTGGTACGTCCGCGTGGATCCGTAGAAGGAGAGCGGCCGCCTCATCGCCAGCAGCTTCTGTTCGATCTCGGATTCGTCGTCGCCCATCACCAGGTAGCCGCTGGCCGCGATCTCGACGTCGGACCAGTCGCGCTCGTGGTCCAGGAGCCCCCGGCGTACGGCGGGCAGCAGGACCTCGCGCATGTAGCGATCGGACATGATCCCTCCGTGCGGCAGGATCACGTCGGCCACCTGACCCGCGATTCGGGCCATGGCCGGGCCGACGATCGCGACCCCGACCCTGGGGCGGGGCAGCTCGATGGGGCCGGGGTTGAACGCGGGCGTCATCAACGTGTAGCGGTAGTGCTCTCCCTCGAAGTCGGCGCGCGCGCCGTCCTGCCACGAGTCCCAGATCGCGTGCATCATCTGCACGTATTCGCGCATGCGCGCCGCCGGAGGTGCCCAAGTGCCACCGAAGCGCCGCTCGTTGTGGCCCTTGACCTGGCTCCCCAGGCCGATCGTAAAGCGTCCGCGCGACAGCTGCTGCAGATCCCAGGCCTGCATCGCGAGCACCATGGGGCTGCGGGGAAACGCGATGGTGACGGCGGTCTGCAGACCGATGGCGCGCGTGGCGACGGCCGCCACGGTCATCGTGACGATCGAGTCGTGGCTGAGTTCGCCACAGCTCAGCTGGTCGAAGCCCGTGTCTTCCGCGCGCCTCGCGGCCGCTGCCACCTCGGAGGGCCAGCCCCCGACTCCGGTCCCTACCTGGATTGAACGTCACTCCGGCTCTTCGTGTTTTCGAAACGTCGAGACGACACGCGAAGGCAGCGGGCGGTCCGCCGCGCCTGCGGTCTGGATCGCTCGTGGTCTTCGGGATTCGGTCACGACGGGGTGCTCTTCGAGGTCGCGTCCCCCGCGGACTTCGCGGCCGAAGCCCGGTAGCGATCGCGAAGCACCCGCTTGTAGACCTTCCCGTTGTCCAAGCGCGGGAGTGTGTCGACGAATTCGACTTCGCGGGGGCACTTGTAGTGGGCGAGCCGAATGCGACAGTGCTCGATCAACTTCTCGGCAAGCGCCTCGGACGGCGTGTGGTCGGGTGAGAGCTCGACGACCGCGAGGACTCGTTCGCCCCACTCCGGGTCGGGGATCCCAATCGTCCCCGCATCCGCGACCGCGGGGTGCTCGAGAAGGACGCCATCGACTTCCGCTGGGTAGATGTTGACGCCGCCGGAGATGATGAGGTCTGCGCTCCGATCGGTGAGGAACAGATAGCCGTCCTGATCCTGATAACCCATGTCGCCCAGCGTGAAGTAGTTGCCGCGGTAGGTCGACCGCGTCTTCTCGTCGTCCTTGAAGTACGAGAACCGGCGTCCCGGGCGAACTTTCAGGTAGACGAGACCGACCTCTCCTGGGGGAAGGGGCTCGCCCGCCTCGTCGCCCACCTTGATCTGGTCCGGAACGAACGGTCTTCCGACCGTTCCGCGACGCTCGAGCCATGCGTTGGAATCGACCAAGGTGCCCACTCCTTCGGTCGCGGCGAATTCGGGGAGGTGCTGGACTGTCCAGCGCGCACTAATGGAGAATAAATTATTTTCTAAGATTTTGTCAACTGGTACTGAGCCAGCCCGTACCAAGTCAGGAGGCCTGGCGGGCGTGGGTGTGGGTTAGGAGCCGCCCAGCCGCGCGAAGACGGCTTCCGGGGTGTCGGCGGGGTCTGCCTCCGAGGGCATGGCGGCGAGAGCGCGACGCAGGGCCCCACACACACGGGAAGGGTCGTCGACCCCACGCGACTCCAGCTCCCGCGGCATGACCTTCGCCAACACCACGTCGAGCTGCGCCGCGGTGACCCGCCGGGGATCGATCCCCGCTTCTTTCAGCGCGATCCGCAACGTGCCCCGGGCGGCGAGTTGGCTGAGCGAGGTGCCCCTCTCGAGCTCGTCGGCGATCCGGTCGAACAGCGTCGCGGGCGGGCTCATGCGACCTCCGCAGCAGCATCGCGGGCGATCCAGCGGCGGTAGAACGCCGGCGGAAAGAACGAGAACCAAAGGCAGTAGTTGGCGGCAAGGTTGAGCGCCGCGACGGCCAGGAGACGGTGCTGCCAACCGACGGCGCTTTGATCCACGGTGAATCCCGCGACGAGAACACCGACGGCCCCGACTCCCATGCACACAGCGAAGCTCGCCCAGAGCAGCACGCGAT
>JAKSBN010000496.1 GCA_022361175.1 Pseudomonadota bacterium
GGCCCGGCGATCTGCAGCCCCACGGGCAGCTCGGGCCCGCCCGAGGCGCCCGGCGGTTGCGCCGTGCCGCAGGGCACGCTCACGGCCGGCAGCCCCGCCAGGCTGGCCGGCACCGTCAGGACGTCGGCCAGGTACATCGAGAGCGGGTCGCTGGCGAGCTCGCCCAACCCGAAGGCCGGAGTGGGGGCGGTGGGGGAGAGCAAGAGGTCGACCCGCCCGAAGGCGGCCGCGAGCTCGCGCGCGATGCGGCCGCGCACCCGCAGCGCGCGCGCGTACCAGGCCTCGTAGTAGCCGCTCGAGAGCACGTACGTGCCGAGCAGGATCCGGCGCTTCACCTCGTCGCCGAAGCCCTCCGACCGAGTGCGCCGATACATCTCGCCCAGACCCGTCGCGCCCTCGGCCCGGAAGCCGTAGCGGGCTCCGTCGTAGCGGGCCAGGTTGCTCGACGCCTCTGCGGTGCAGATCAGGTAGTAGGCGGCGACCCCGTAGCGCATGTGGGGCAGCGAGACCGGCCGCACCTTGGCGCCCGCCGACTCGAACTCGCGCACCGCCGACTCTACGCGTTCCAGTACCTGGGGATCGGCGCCCTCGGCATCCATGTACTCCGCCGGAAGCCCCAGCGTCAGACCCGACACGTCGCCGGTGAGGGCGTCTCGGTAGTCCGGAACGGGCGCCGCGATGGACGTGGAGTCCGCCGGGTCGTGGCCGGCAATCGCCTGCAGCAGCACGGCCGCGTCCTCGGCCGTCCGCGTCAGCGGTCCGATCTGGTCCAGCGACGACGCGAACGCCACCAGCCCGAAGCGCGACACGCGGCCGTAGGTGGGCTTCAGCCCGACGACGCCGCAGAGGGCGGACGGTTGCCGAATCGAACCTCCCGTGTCGCTGCCGAGCGCGCCGGGGACGATGCCGGCGGAGACCGCGGCCGCCGACCCGCCCGACGAGCCGCCGGCAACGCGCTCCAGGTCCCAGGGATTGCGGGTCGGGCCCTGCACCGAGTTCTCGGTGGAGGAGCCCATGGCGAACTCGTCCATGTTCGTGCGAGCCACGATCACGGCGCCCGCACTCCGCAGCCGGGACACCACCGTCGAATCGTAGGGGGAGACGAAGCCGCTCAGGATCTTCGAGCAGCACGTCGTCGGCTCGCCGCGGGCGACCAGGTTGTCCTTGAGCGCGAGCGGCAGGCCATCCAGCGGCGAGAGCGACTCTCCCCGGCGACGTCGCTCGTCCGAGGCATCCGCCTCGACCAGCGCGGCCTCGCGGCGGGCATCCACGAGCGATCGCAGCCGCGGCTCCAGCGCGTCTGCCCGGGCCAGCGCGGCGGCCACCAAATCCCGCGAGGACGCCCCGGAATCCAGGGCGCGGCGCTGCTCGACCAGGCTCGCACAGGGGTCGGCCAAGCTTCAGCCCTCCTCTTCCCCGGCGATCACCTTGGGAACGGTGAACGCCGTGCCCGCGCGACCCGGCGCGTTGGCCACGGCGGCCTCCGGATCGAGCGGAGTCGCGGCCACGTCGTCGCGCAGAGGCGTGGCCAGGGGAATCGCGTGGGCCGTGGGCGCGATGCCCTCGGTGTCGAGCCCGTCGAGGGTCGCGACGTACTCGAGAACCTGGTCCAGATCCTCCGTCACGCGATCGATCTCCTCGGGCGCCAGCGCCAGGCGGGCCAACGCTGCGATGTGTTCGATCTCCTCTCGGGTGACTCGGCTCATGGCGCGGGAATCTAGCAGGTGGGGCCCAGGCCGGCGGTGTCCCGGCGAGGGGGCGCCGGCGCCGTTGCACTCGGTTCGCGGCGCGGCCCCGGGGCCCGGCCGGCGTGCTCCGGTCACCGCAAGGCCTGTGCGCCCCGGATTTCGACACCGTGTTGCGGTTCCAGAACGCGCCAGATAGGCTCCGCGCGTCCCATGACTGCCGACTCCTCAGCACTTTTCGAAGACCTCCCCCAGGACCTCGCGGACGGGATCCGCGACCTGGGCTGGTCGTCTCCCATGCCCGTCCAGGCCAAGGTCGTGCCCCTCATGCGGGCCGGCGGCGACCTGATCGTCCAGGCCCGCACCGGCAGCGGCAAGACCGGCGCCTTCGGCATCCCCATCGTCGAGCGCGTGGAGACCGACCGCGCGGTGACCCAGGCCCTGGTCCTGGCGCCCACGCGCGAGCTGGCGGGCCAGGTGGCGGCCGAGGTGACCGCCCTGGGGAAACACCGAGGTGTGCGCTGCCTCCCCATCTATGGCGGCGTCGGCTATGGACCCCAGATCGACGGTCTAAAGGAAGGGGCCCACGTGGTGGTGGGCACCCCGGGCCGGATTCTCGATCACATGGGGGCGGGTCGGCTGGTGCTGGACGACCTGAAGGTGATCGTCTTCGACGAAGCCGACGAGATGCTCTCGCTGGGGTTCTGGCCCGACATGCGCGAGATCCACAGCTACCTGCCGCAGGAGCGACAGTCCTGCCTCTTCTCGGCGACGATTCCCGAAAAGGTGCGATCGCTGTCGCGCTTCTTCCTGACCGATCCGGAGTTCGTCACGCTCTCCGAGGGTCAGGTGGCTCCTCAGGAGATCGAGCACTTCTTCTATCTGACGACGGCCCAGGAGAAGGACGCCACGCTCGCCCGCATCATCGAGTACGAAGATCCCGAGAGCGCCATCATCTTCTGCAACACCAAGGACGACGTGCGCTACGTCTGCTCCTACCTGCAGCGCAAAGGGTTCGACGCGGACCAGATCTCGGGCGATCTCACCCAGGCCGCGCGGGAGACCTCCATCGCCGGCATCAAGGCCGGCGAGCTGCGTTTCCTGGTGGCGACCGACGTGGCGGCCCGCGGCATCGACATCAGCGACCTCACCCACGTGATCAGCTACGCGGCGCCCGGCTCGCCCGAGGTCTACGTGCACCGCACCGGCCGGACCGGCCGCGCGGGCAAGGCCGGCGTCGCCATCTCGCTGGTCTCCGGGCTCGACATCGGCGACTTCCGCCATCTGCAGAACGTGACCAAGATCGAGGTGCTGGAGCGCCCGATTCCGTCCGACGCCGACATCGCCGTACGCCTGCGCGAGCGGCTGGAAGTGAAGGTCGAGCAGGAGATGCGGGCCATGCCGGCGCGCGAGCGCGCCGACAAGGTCGATCGCTTCATCCCCGTCGTGGAACAAATGGTGTCCAACGAGGAAGGCCGCCGGGACCTGGCCGCCGTCTGTGCCGCCTACCTGCGCGAGCACAAGCCGGAGACCACGATTCGGGAATCCGATCCCGGGCCGCAGCCGGCGGCCGAACCGAAGCCGGAGCCGCGCCGAGGCCGGGGCGGAGGCGGCCGCGGCGGGGGCCGCGGTGGCGGTTCGCGTCGGGGCAAGCGCCGGCGCTAGCTCGCTACAGGGTTTCGCTGACCTGATCGAAGTGGCTGGAGGAGACCGCCAGCGAGCGGCTCTTCGGGTCGAGCACCAACACGCCGTCGATGGGCAGCCCGAACTCGCGCTGGGAGTGCAGCACGGCGTCGAGGGCCTCCGCGTCGCTGTCCTGCGTCTCGTTCCAGGCCTTCCGCACGCGGTCCCGCGCCTGGGCCTCGGCGCCGGACACGATCAAGCCGTCCTGCGGCCGCAGTACCCGCCGCCGCGTCCCCGCGACCTCCACGGCCGCGCTCTCGCCGTGCTCGTCGGCCAGCAGCACCAGGCCGTTGCCCGTGACGGGCCGCTTGAGGCACCAGTCGAGCGCCGCATCCAGGGCCTCGAAGCGCTGGAGGCACTCCTGCACCAACAGGGAGGCGGTGGGGATGTCGGCGCCCGGAGACCCCGGCGGCTCCATTCGCGGCACGACCACCGCCCCCAGGCCCTTCTCGTTCAGCCCCGCCGCCGCCG
This sequence comes from Pseudomonadota bacterium, assembly GCA_022361175.1. Taxonomy (GTDB): domain Bacteria; phylum Myxococcota_A; class UBA9160; order UBA9160; family UBA4427; genus JAKSBN01. The sequence goes on from JAKSBN010000496.1 coordinate 3,840, forward strand.
TCACGAGCCACGGCAGCGTGAGCTCGAGCGACGCGAAGCCCACCTCGGGCCGGCTGCGCCGCAGCCGCCAGGACGATCCGGATCCGACGAGTCCGGGCAGCGTGCGAGCCAGCTGCAACGGATTCGCATCGCGGCCGGTGAAGACACCCAGCGCCGGCCGCGAGAACACGTCGGCGCTCGGCCCGCGACGCGAAGCCAAAGTGAAGAGCTCCACCAGCGCCTCCAGCGAGACGTCCGCACCCCGCGCCACCGCGTCCATGCGCTCCGCCAAGTGGGAGTAGTGGCGAATCAACTGCCGACCGAAACCCGCCCCCAGCACGCGGCCGGAGGTCCACGGGGCCAGCGTCGCCAGGCGCGGGCGACGCGACGCAATCCCCGTGCGCGCCAGCCGGTCGCGGATGGCCCCACGCCAGGCCTCACCCTGGTCGAGCCCCATGTCTCGGGGCGACCCCGCGCAGTCGAGCACGGAACGCATCAGCCTCTCGTCTCGGGCTCTCGATGGATGAAGAGAACCTCGTTCAGGGACCCGGTGCGGTAGCCCTCGAGATCCAGCGTGACGAAGCGGAAGCCCAGCGGCTTGAGGGCCTCGGTCATGGCCTTGGCCATGCCGGGATCCAGCGCGCGCGGCAGCTCGGACGGCTCCACCTCGACGCGCGCAAGCTCGCCGTGGTGGCGCAGGCGAACCTGCGCAAAGCCGAGCTCCCGCAGGCGCAGCTCGCCCTGCTCTACCTGGGAGAGGCGTTCGGGCGTGACCTCGGTGCCGTACGGCAGCCGGGAGGCCAGGCAAGCCGAAGCCGGAAGATCGGCCGTGGGCAGGCCGACCGCGCGGGACAGCTCGCGGATCTCGGCCTTCGACAACGCCACGTCCAGGAAGGGCGACAGCACGCCCCGCTCGTCGGCCGCCCGGTGTCCCGGCCGGAAGTCCCCGGTGTCGTCGGTGTTGATGCCGTAGGCCACCGCGTCGAAGCCGAGCTCGCGGGCCAACCGGCCCAGGCGATCGAACAGGGCGGTCTTGCAGTGGTAACAGCGGTCGGCCCGGTTGGCGCGGTAGTCCGCGCTCTCCATTTCGTCCGTTTCGACGAAGCGGTGGGCCAGGGAGAAGTCCGCCGCGATCTGCTCCGCCATGGCCCGGTGATGGTCGGGATAGGAGGGCGACAGCGCCGTGACGGCCAGGCTGCCGTCCCCGAGGGCATTGTGACTGGCCCAGGCCAGATAGCTGGAGTCGACGCCGCCCGAGAAGGCCACCAGCACCCGGCCGGCGCTTCGGAGTCGCTCGACCAGTGCGTCTTCTTTCGCTTTGAGCGGCGCGGAGATGGAGGACACGCGCCGGAGGGTACGGACGGGCCTCGGGGCGGTCAAGGAGGTGCGGAGGCGCACGGGGTGCCCTCCCGCGAAGACCGCTGGAAGGATATGCTTCGCGAGGGGGGGATATGCCCAAGCTGAGAGTCGGGCTGTTGTTCGGGGGGCGCTCGGTCGAGCACGAGGTCTCGATCGCGTCGGCGACCTCGATCCTGGGTGCGCTGGATCCGGCGCGCTACGACGTCCAGTTGCTCGCGGTCGACCCCGAGGGCCGCTGGCACTTGTCCAGCCGAGCCCTACCGCCCGAGAGCGCCGTCTCGGGCCGAGAGGTGTTGCTGCCCGCCGTACCCGGCGGGGGGGCCCTGGTGCCCGCCGACGGCGGCGACGGGATCCTGACTCAGCTGGACGTGATCTTCCCCATCATCCACGGCCGCGGTGGCGAGGACGGGGGCATCCAGGGCCTGCTCGAGCTCGCCGACGTGCCCTACGTGGGAGCGGGCGTTCTCAGCTCGGCCGCGCAGATGGACAAGGACGTGGCCAAGCGCCTGCTGCAGGCCGCGGGCCTGCCCGTGGTTCCGTGGGTGACCTACCGCGCGCCCGAGCTCATGCCGGAGCGCATCGACGCGGCGCTCGATCGCGCCCTCACGCAGATCGGCCTGCCGGCGTTCGTGAAGCCCGCCAACTCGGGCTCGTCGGTGGGCATCGCGCGGGCGAGCGATCGCGCGACGCTCCGCGCGGCGCTCTTGGACGCCGTCCGCTACGACACCAAGGTGCTCGTGGAGCAGGGCGTGGATGCCCGCGAGATCGAGGTGGCCGTCCTCGGCAACGACGAGCCGGAAGCCTCGGTTCCGGGCGAGATCGTGCCCCACGACCACGAGTTCTACGACTACGAAGCCAAGTACGCCGACGAGGAGACCGAGCTCCTGGTGCCCGCCCCCCTGTCTCCCGAGGAAAGCGAGCGCCTGCGGACGCTGGCGCTCGAGGCGTATCGCGTGCTCGACGGCCAGGGCATGGCCCGCGTGGACTTCCTCGTGGATCGCGAGACCGGGGACGTCCGCATCAACGAGCTGAACAGCCTGCCCGGATTTACCGAGGTCTCCATGTATCCGCGCCTGTGGGAGGCGTCCGGTCTCCCCTATCCGGCACTGATCGATCGCCTGATCGAGCTCGCCCTCGAACGCCACGCCACGCGCTCGAAGCTCGAGACCACGTACCGTCGCGGCTGAGGCGCGCGTGACTCCTTCCCCGGAGCCGCAGGCGCGCGCGTCGCCGGGCCGGCGCGCGGCCGACGCGCTGCTCTTCGGCTTCGCGGCCTGGACGCTCCTGTGTCACGCCACGGTGTTCCTCGGCGGAAGCCTCGTCCACTTGGCGTGGGGCACCGCCGCCCTCGTCGCGGGCGGTGCGGCCTGGGTTCGGCTCCGCCCGGCCCCCGCGGCGGAACC
>JAKSBN010000069.1 GCA_022361175.1 Pseudomonadota bacterium
CAGTGGGCGCGACACCAACCAATCGGTTGGGAGCGTACCAACCGATCGGTTGGCGTCAACTGGGGCTGACCCGCAGCGACTGGCGGGCATGGCGAAAGGCACAGTTGGGTTTCGGACACACGCTCGCGACCGCAAGAAGGGGCGAGCGAAGGGCGGCGCACCCGCGCGTCTTCTGAACCACGACGCGATCGCAGTCGACGAATGCTCGCCGCTGCGGTTCACGAAAGCGAGTACCGAAATGTCACAGTGCACCGGCGACTGTGCACTTTTGGTTTACGCACCCGTGTGTCGATTCGTTTTCTCGTTCGCCCCGGCGTTCCGCGCTTTACACCTCGACGCGGTGGCTCATAGACTCGATTCGCGCTCCTTCGACGGAGGGACTCATGAGCGAGGACCGGGGCGAAGACGCGGAAGCGGTTGCCGGGGCCGAAGGCAACGGCGAAGTCACGCGTCGCGGTTGGCTCGGACGCATCCCGGGTCTCGCCGCGTTGGCGGCGTTGGCCGCGAGCTACGGCACGCTGCTGATCTACTTCGTCCGCTACCTGTTTCCGTCCGAGCCGCGCGCGCTGGCGTGGCAGTACGTCGCGCGCGTCGCACGGGTGAAGCCCGGTGAAACGCTCGTCTACAAGACTCCCACCGGACACACGGTGAACGTCACGCGCCGCGGCAGCGCGGGCACCGCGGACGATTTTCAGGCGCTCTCCAGCACGTGCCCCCACCTGGGCTGCCAGGTGCACTGGGAGCCGCAGAACCAGCGCTACTTCTGTCCCTGTCACAACGGGGTCTTCTCGCCGGAAGGCGTCGGCATCGGCGGACCGCCGGGCGACGCCGGGCAATCGCTGGCCCGCTACGCGCTGCGCGTCGAGAGCGGGCTCCTCTTCATGGAGGTGCCGCTGGAGGCGCTTCCGACCCAGGTCGCCCAGGTGTCCGAGCTGCGCGGGCCGCGCGGGTGCGTGCTCGCCGACGTGAAGCGCTGCCCCGGACCGGGCCACGACCCCTGCTTGGGGGCCGCCTTTCCCGGGGAGTTCGACGTTTGAGCGCACTGACGCGCTGGCTCGAAGAACGCGTCCCGATCTCGGGTGACGACCTCCGCGAACTCACCAACGAGCCCGTTCCGAACCACCTGCGGCGCTGGTGGTTCTGTCTGGGCGGAACCCCGGCCTATCTGTTCGTGGTCCAGATCGCCACCGGCATCCTGCTGGCCGTCTACTACCAACCCTCGGCGGTCTCCGCCTACGAGTCGGTGCGGTTCATCAGCGAGGAGGCGGCCTACGGCTGGTACCTGCGGAGCCTGCACAAGTGGGGCGCCACCTTCATGATCGCGGCGGTGGTCCTGCACCAGATGCGGGTCTTCTTCACCGGCGCCTACCGCAAGCCGCGCGAGCTCAACTGGATCGTGGGCATGTGCCTGCTGCTCTGCACCCTGGCGCTCGGCTTCACCGGTTACAGCCTGGTCTACGAGCAGCTCTCCTTCTGGGGCGCCACGGTCGGCGCGAACATCACCGATTCGGTGCCGATCATCGGTGGGTTCTTGAAGAACATGCTCCTGGCCGGCGAGCAGTACAACGAGCGCACGCTGTCGCGCTTCTTCGTCCTGCACGCGGCGGTGCTGCCCGTGGCCATGGTGGGCCTCCTGGCTGTGCACATCGCACTCATCCGGCTGGTGGGCGTGACGGAGTTCGAGTTCGAGGAAGACCGCCAGCGTCCGACCAAGCACTTCAACTTCTACCCCGATCACCTGCTGACCGAGGGCGCCATCGGCCTGGCCCTGATGATCCTGCTGACGACCCTGGCCATCGTGTTTCCGGCCGAAGTGGGGCCGCGGGCCCAGCCGCTGGTGACGCCGGAGATCATCAAGCCCGAGTGGTACTTCTACGCGGCCTTCCGCTGGCTGAAGCTCTTCCCCGAGACCGTGGCCGTCTTCACGACGGGCCTCGCGGTCTTCCTGATGTTCGTGTGGCCTCTCATCGATGCGCGCATCCGGCGCTCGAACCGGACCGCGGAGGTCAGCGTGTGGGTCGGCGTTGCAGCCGTACTCACGATCATCGGTCTCACCATCTGGGAGGCGGCCGTCGCCCATTGACGAATGCCATGGAGCCCCACCATGTCTTTGCGTAGCAAGCAGATCCTCATCGCGGCGCTGGCCAGCGTCTTTCTGCTCTCCCTGCTCTTCGTGCAGTGGAAGGAGGTGGCGCGCCGCCGGGCCGAAGCCGGGTTGGCGTCGCCACACGTGGTGGTACCCGCCTCGTCGGAGGCCTGCGTGGAGTGCCACTCCCAGTCGCAGCCGGGCATCGTCGACCACTGGCGGGGCAGCACCCACGCCGAGCGCGGCGTGGCCTGCGCCGACTGCCACCAGGCCGACGAGCAGGACGCCGATGCCTTCCTGCACTACGGCGCCGTCATCGCCACCGTCGTCACGCCCCGCGACTGCGGCGGCTGCCACCGCGACGTGGTGGCCGAGTTCCAGCGCAGCCACCACGCCAAGGGCGGCAACATCCTGGCCTCTCTCGACAACTTCTTGGCCGAGACGGTGGAGGGCGCGCGGGTTCCCTTCAATCCCCATTCGCCGACGCCGGGGCGCTCCGTCGACCAGGTGAACGGCGCCGCCAGCGTGAACCTGGGCTGCAAACAGTGCCACGGCAGCCTCGTGTCGCTGCAGGCGAGCGAGGGCGCGTCCATCACCTACCGCGACCTGGCGCCCGACGAAAACGGCAAGCCCACGAACCTCGATGCGGTGGGCCGCATCCGCAAGGACCAGGACGGCCGCCCGCTGTTCGATCCGGCCACCTGGCCGAATACGGGCATCGGGCGCCTGAACCTCGACGGATCGCTGGGCTCGTGCTCGGCCTGCCACAGCCGCCACGACTTCTCGCCGCGGCGCGCGCGACAGCCCGAGAACTGCGGCAAGTGCCACCTGGGGCCGGACCACCCGCAGAAGGAGATCTACGAGGAGTCGAAGCACGGGGTCGCGTACCGCGACCTGAAGGAGCACATGAACCTGGACGGGGAGAACTGGGTGCTGGGCGAGGACTACACCCAGGCGCCCACCTGCGCGACCTGCCATATGTCGGGCCACACCCGCAACGACGGCAGGGTCACCCACGACCCGGGCGAGCGCATCAGCTGGACGAACCGGCCGCCGGTGAGCCTGGTGATGGACACGGACGTCAACAACGCGGTGGTGAAGGAGACCGACCCGGAGGTGCGCGAGAAGCTCGTCGCCGACACCTGGGAGCAGAAGCGCGGCCGCATGAAGCAGGTCTGCGGCCACTGTCACACGCCCGACTACGTGAGCGCCTTCTACCAGCAGTACGACGACCTGATCGTGCTCTACAACGAGAAGTTCGCGAAGCCGGGGCTCGCGATCATGGGCGCGCTGCGCGCGCAGGAGCTGCTCACGCCGACGCAGTTCGACGAGAAGATCGAGTGGACGTGGTTCTACCTGTGGCACCACGAGGGCCGCCGGGCCCGCCACGGCGCCGCCATGATGGCGCCCGACTACACCCACTGGCACGGCATGTACGAGGTGGCCGAGCGCTTCTATATGGAGCTCGTTCCCGAGGCCGAGGAGATCGCCGAGGCCGCGCCGGCCGCCAAGCGCGCGGCCGTCCACGCCGTGATCGAAGAGATCCTGGCGCGCCCCGAGCACGCCTGGGCGAACGGAAGCCAGCCATGACCAAGATCGACCGCCGAGAGTTCATGCAGGGCGCGCTGGCCGGCGTCGTGGCCTTCGGCGCCGCCGACCGGGCGCGGGCCCAGGAGCTCGCCGAGCGCACGACCGGCGTCGAGCCCGTGGACCTGCGCTGGGGCAAGGCGCCCTGCCGCTTCTGCGGCACCGGCTGCGGCGTCGAGGTGGGCGTCGCCGACGGTCGCGTCCAGGCCGTGCGCGGAGACCGCGCCAGTGCCGTCAACCGGGGACTCCTATGCGTGAAGGGCTACCACCTGCCGGCCTTCCTGTACGGCGAGGACCGGCTGCGCCACCCCCTGAAGCGCGCGGCCGACGGGAGCCTCGAGCGCATCTCGTGGGATGCCGCCCTCGACCTGGTGGCCGAGCGCTTCCAGGCGGCGCTCGACGCCGGCGGCCCCGAGGCCGTGGGTGTGTACGGCTCGGGCCAGTGGACGGTGCACGACGGCTACGCCGCGCTCAAGTGGGTGAAGGGCGGCATGCGCTCCAACAACCTCGACCCGAACGCGCGCCTGTGCATGGCCAGCGCGGTGATGGGCTTCATGACCCAGTTCGGCAGCGACGAGCCCATGGGCGGCTACGAGGACTTCGAGGCCGGCGACGACTTCGTGCTGTGGGGCAACAACATGGCGGAGATGCACCCTGTGCTCTTCAGCCGCATCCTCGAGACCAAGCGCCGCAAGCCCGACGCCCGCATCATCGACTTGGCCACGCGCCGCACGCCCACCTCCGACTACGCCGATCTCTACGTCGAGTTCCGGCCGGGCTCCGACCTGGCGCTGGCGAACGGCATCCTCCACGAGATCCTGCGCCGCGGCGAGGTGGACTCGGCCTTCGTGCGCGAGAACGTGGTGTTCAAGCGCGGCGTCGAAGACCTGGACGAGATCGGCTACGGCTGCTTCGGTGAGCAGGCCGAGCGCTACACCTTCAAGGATCGCGGCCGCGACAGCTCGCTCGAGGAGCTCGAGCGCTTCGTGGCCGACTACACGCCCGAGAAGGTGGCGGAGATTTCCGGCGTGCCGGCGGCGCAGGTCCGGCAGCTGGGAGAAATCTACGGAGCGCGCGATCGAGGCACCGTCAGCACCTGGTGCATGGGTGTGAATCAGCACTACCGCGGCACCTGGATGAACAACCTGATCACGGACCTCCACCTGATCACCGGGAAGATCGGTCGCCCGGGCGCCAATCCCTGCTCTCTGACGGGCCAGCCCTCGGCCTGCGGCACGGCCCGCGAGGTGGGAACGCTCTCGAACCGGCTGCCCGCGGACATGCTCGTCACGAACGCCGAGCACCGGAAGAAGGCGGAGAAGATCTGGGGCCTGCCCGAGGGCACCATCAACCCGAAGCCCGGCTACCACACCATGGACCTCTTCCGCGCCGTGCAGCGCGGCGACGTGAAGGCGCTGTGGATCCAGACGACCAACCCCGTGGTCACGCTGCCCAACCTCCACCGCTACGAGCGCAAGCCCGGCGACGGCCGCTTCATCGTGGTGAGCGAC
>JAKSBN010000226.1 GCA_022361175.1 Pseudomonadota bacterium
TCCGAGCCCGCGTTCGGCTCGGAGTAGCCCTGGCACCAGAGCTCGCGCCCCGCGCGAATGCCCGGCAGGAAGCGCTCGCGCTGGGCGTCGGTACCGAAGTGGATGAGGGTCGGCGCCAGGAGCCCTTCGCCGATGTGGCCCAGCCGGCCCGGGCCGCCCGCGCGGGCGTACTCCTCGTAGAAGATCATCTGCTGCGACAGCGGCAGCCCGCGCCCGCCAGCCGAGCGCGGCCAGCCGATGCCGATCCAGCCGGCCTCTCCCAGCTTCTGCTCCCAGGCGTAGCGCTCGTCGAAGAGTGCATGCTCGTCGCCCGGACCGCCGCGCCCTTTCACCACCGCAAACTCGCCGGCCAGGTGCTCGGCCAGCCAGCCGGCGATCTCGCGCCGGAAGCGTTCGTCCTCGTCGCTGAAGCGGGTGTTCATGGGGCCTCGTGCCCGACGGGCGCGTGGAAGGATGGAGAAAAGGGGCCGCCCGCCCGACGCCCTGGAAGCCTCGGCCCATTACGATACGATACGGTTCGTATGTAGGAATGCAAGGGCGGCCACCCATGCCCGCGAGCCGCCAGGAGCCACCAGAGCCCCATGGAAACCACGCTCCCGCGCCTGCTCTTCGCCTCGGCCGAGCGCTTCGGCGAGGCCTCGGCGGTGGAAGACGGCGAGCTCCGCTGGTCCTTCGCCGAGCTCGAGCAGCGGGCGCTGGCGGCCGCGCGGGCCTTCATCGCCTCGGGCCTCGGGCGCGGCGACCGGGTGGCCCTGTGGGCCCCGAATCGGGCCGAGTGGATCCAGGCCGCGCTGGGCGTCCACTGCGCGGGCGGCGCCATCGTGCCGCTCAACACGCGCCTGAAGGGGCCGGAAGCCGCGTACATCCTGCGCAAGAGCCGCGCCCGCGCCCTCTGTACCGTGGGCGAGTTCCTGGACACGCGCTACGTGGAGGCCCTGGCGGACGAGGACGTGCCGGCCCTCGAGCTGATGGCGGACTTCGATGGCGGCCAGGCCGGAGCGCTGGCCTGGGAGGAGTTCGTCGCCCGGGGCGCTCGGGTGACGGAATCGGAAGTCCGCACCCGGGCCCTGGCCGTCGACGCCGAAGACATGTCCGACCTGCTCTTCACCTCGGGCACCACCGGAAACCCGAAAGGCGTCATCGCCAGCCACGGCCAGACGCTGCGCGCCTTCGCCAGCTGGAGCGAAGTCGTGGGCCTGCGCCAGGGCGACCGCTACCTGATCGTGAACCCCTTCTTCCACTCCTTCGGCTACAAGGCCGGCTGGCTGGCGTGCCTCATGCAGGGCGCCACCGCCCTTCCCCACCCCGTCTTCGACGTGGAGGCGATCTTCGAGCGGGTGAGCCGCGAGCGGGTGAGCGTGCTGCCCGGCCCCCCCACGGTCTACCAGTCGTTCCTGGCCCACCCGGACCGCGCCGAGCACGACCTTTCGAACCTGCGCCTGGCGGTCACCGGCGCCGCGCCCACCCCGGTGGAGCTGATCCGCCGCATGCGCACCGAGCTGGGCTTCGAGACCATCATCACGGGCTACGGGCTGACCGAGTGCTGCGGCATCGTCAGCATGTGCCGCTACGACGACGAGCCCGAGACCATCGCCACCACCTCGGGGCGCGCGCTGCCGGACGTCGAAGTCCGCTGCGTCGACGCCGACGGCAAGGAGGTGCCCCGCGGCGAGCCGGGCGAGGTGCTGGTGCGCGGCTACAACGTGATGCGCGGCTACTTCGACGACGAAGCCGAGACCCGCAAGACCATCGACGCCGACGGCTGGCTCCACACCGGCGACGTGGCGGTCATGAACGAGCGCGGCTACCTGCGCATCACCGACCGCATCAAGGACATGTTCATCGTGGGCGGCTTCAACTGCTACCCCGCCGAGATCGAGAACGCGCTCTTCGGCAGCGGGCGCTTCGCGCAGGTGGCCGTCATCGGCATCCCGGACGAGCGGATGGGAGAAGTGGGCATGGCCTTCGTGGTGCCGGCGCCGGGAGAGGCGATCGAGCCCGAGAGCGTGATCGCCTGGTCGCGCGAGAACATGGCCAACTACAAGGTGCCGCGGCGGGTCGCCGTGATGGATGCCCTGCCCACGAACGCTTCCGGCAAGGTTACGAAGTTCGCGCTGCGCGAGTGGGCGCGGGAGAACCCGGCGTGATCGAGGCGCGCGGCCTGTGGGACCTGATCGAGCGGCGCGCGGAGGCCACCCCCGACGCGCGCTTCGCCATCGACGAGAGCGACCGCGAGCTCAGCTTCGCGGCCTATCGGGAGGCGGCACTCCGCTGCGCGGCGGGCCTGCACGAAGACGGGGTCTCGGCCGGCGACGTGGTGTCGTGGCAGCTTCCCACCTGGCTCGAGTCGCTCGTCCTGGTGGGTGCCCTGGCGCGCCTGGGCGCGGTCCAGAATCCGATCCTTCCCATCTACCGCGAGCGGGAGGTGGGCTTCGTGGTGCGCCAGTGCGGTGCTTCCCGCCTGCTGGTGCCCAAGGTGTGGCGCGGTTTCGATCACGCGGCCATGGCCGGCGCCCTGGCCGACGAGCTTCCGCACCTGCGTGTCACGCTCTGCGACCCGACCCTGCCGGACGGCGACCCGGCCGCACTGCCGCCCGCCCCGGCCCCGACCCGTCCCGAAGACGCGCCCGACCGCTGGCTCTTCTACTCCTCCGGCACCACGGCGGATCCCAAGGGGGCGCGCCACACGGACCACACCCTGATGGCCTTCTCGCGCGGAATGGCGGCAGCGCTCGCCCTGGCCCCCGACGACCGCATCGCCTTGGTGTTTCCCTTCACGCACATCGGCGGCATCGGCTGGCTCTTCGCCGGCCTCCTCTGCGGCTCTTCCCACATCGTCGTGCCCGTCTTCGACCCGGTGCAGAGCATCGACACGTTGGCGCGCCACCGCGTCACCCAGGCGACCGCGGGCACCGTGTTCCACCAGGCCTACCTGGCGGCCCAGCGCGAGCGCGGCCCCGAGCCGCTCTTTCCCGGCGTGCGCTGCTTCCCGGGCGGCGGCGCCCCGAAACCGCCGCAGCTCCACTTCGACGTGAAGGCCGAGCTCGGCGGCGCCGGGATCGTCTCGGGCTACGGCATGACCGAGTGCCCGATCCTGGCCATGAACTCGGTACGCGATTCCGACGCCAAGTTGGCCCACACCGAAGGCCCCGCCTGTCCGCCGGAGGTCGACATCCGCGTCGTGCGCCACGACGGCACGCTCGCTCCGCCGGAAGTGGAGGGCGAGTTCCGCGTCAAGGCGCCGCAGCTCTGCCGCGGCTACGTGGACGCCGCACTCGACGCGGAGGCGTTTGACGCCGACGGCTATTTCCGCACCGGGGACCTGGGCTATCTGGACCCCGACGGCTACGTGGTGGTCACGGGTCGCCTGAAGGACGTGATCATCCGCAACGGCGAGAACGTGAGCGCCAAGGAGATCGAGGATCTCCTCCACGGCCACCCGAAGGTGCAGGAGCTGGCCGTGATCGGCCTGCCCGACCCGAAGACCGGCGAACGCGTGTGCGCCGTCGTCGTCTGCCGCGACCCCGCCGACCCGCTCAGCTTCGAGGAGATGAGCCAGCACCTGCTGGCCCACGACCTCATGCGCCAGAAACTCCCCGAGCAGCTCGAGCTCGCGAGCGAGCTTCCGCGCAACGCCACCGGCAAGGTCCTGAAGCGCGACTTGATCGCGCGGTTCGGGGGCTGACCTACCAGTCCGCAGGCAGCGGCCCCGAATTCGAGAGCGCCAGCAGGGCCGCCACGCGCGTCCGGAATCCCGGCCCGTCGGGGCTCGCCGCCGGCGGAGCCGTGGCGCTCCACGCGTCCCGCTGGCCATCGACCACCGCAAGCGCGCCCCACACGACCGCCAGCCGGGCGCGCACCGGGTCCTCGCCCGCAAAAGCCAGCACGCTGCGCACTTCCCGCCACGCCCCGGCGCGGGCAAAGGCCGTGGCCGCCGCCACCGTCAGCGCCGGCTCCACGGGGCAACCGCGCGCGAGCGCCAGCCTCGCGAGGCCCAACGCCGCCGCATCATCGCCCCGCGCCAGCGGCGTCTCCACGGCTGCGGCGCAGACGACGAAGCTCGGCGGCTCGGCGTCGAGCGCGCGGCGAAACCAGACGAGGGACGGCATCGCCTGCCCCGCGTCGCGCAGCGCCAGCGCGTGGGCGCCGTAGGCCGAGCCGCTCGGGTAGTCCTCGACCTGGGCCCGGGTCCACGTGACCGGGTCGCGCCAGTCGGGCAGCCGGTCCACCAACAGGAAGATCCAGAGGGACGCGACACCGGCCAGGACCGCCAGCGAACGCTTGCGCGCGGGCACGCTCGCCGCCAGCGCGAGACCGATGCCGATCAGGGGGACGTAGAGATAGCGCTCGCCCACCTGGTGCGTGGCCCCGATGCCCAGCAGCGAGGGCGCGAACGTGGCCGCCGCGAACGCGAGGCCGGCCGCCGCCAGTCCTCGCCCGCGCGCCAGTAGCCACGCCCCACCCGCCAGGGCCGCCGCCCAACCGAAGATCAGGCCGGGCCACCACTCGTGCAGATCCCCGAGCCGCCGAGCCGAAGTCAGCGGCCACGGCACCGCCAGCAAGCGCCCGTAAAGCCCCCCCAACTCGGGCAACGCCGCGAGCACGGCCCCCAGACGGCCCGCCGAGAAGGCATCGCTGCCACCCACACCCGCGGCGGCCCGCAACACCGCCCAGACGAGCACGGCCGCCCCGACCCCGGCCCAGCGAAGCCCGCCCGTCGGCCGCCCGCAGCGGACCACGTCCAGCCCGGCGACCAACACCACGCCGAGCACGGCCTGCTCCTTGGAGAGCAGCCCGGCGAGCAGCAACAAACCGCCGGCCGCGACCCGACCCGCGCGCGCGTCCGCCGGCAGCAGCACGCGCGCCGCCGTCGCCACGAAGAAGGCCGCCATGGGATCGTTGCGCGCCGACACCCACACCACCGCCTCGGATTGGATCGGGTGCAGCGCGAACACGGCGGCCCCGACCAGCGCGGGAATCGGGGCGACCAAGTCGCGCAGCAGCGCCCACACCGCCCACACGGCCGCCAGGTGCCACAGCACCGACTGCAGGTGGTGCCCCGCCGGCGACAGCCCCCACAGCAGACGGTCCACCAGGAAGCTCGTCACCAACAGCGGTCGGTAGTACGGCGGGTTCTCCACCACTACCCCCGACGTGGCCCAGAGATCCGTCGTGAAGATGGCCGGCAGGTTCCGCCAGTCGCCCGTCAGCAGGTTGCCGACAACCTGGCGCGGGTCGTCCCACACGAAGCCGGCCAACAACGTCGGCAGATAGACGGCAGCAGTGACCGCCAGGAGAAGCGCCGGCCCGTAGCGCAACCACGCCGGTTCAGTACCGCCATCCGGACCAGGTCGTGCCGCGTTGGTAGAAGCCAAGCCGCGCTCCGTGGGGGGAGCGAGAGCTCACACGGTAGCCCGGATCCCCTGCCGCCCCAGCCCCCGCGTGCAGCACCGCGCGAGCGGACGCGGCGAGGGAGCGGAGGCGAAATCAAGCGCAGCCCACGGCGAGCCATTCGCCGCAGCCCCTCGCCGCGCCCGCGGCGATCGATCTCCACTCTCAGGAACGGGGAACTGCGCCCGCGGCTACGCGACCTTGCGAATGCCCTCGAGGGCCATGTCGACCATGGGCCCGACCATCTTCGGATTGAGCTTGCCGCCCTTGAAGAAGAGCGCCACCGCGATGGGCCCGACCACGAGGTCCGCGGCCAGGTTGATGTCCAGGTCGGCGGGCACCTCGCCGCGCTGCTTGGCGCGGTCGAAGGCGTGGAGCAGCGGCTGACGTCGCTCCTTGCTGACGGGCTCGAAGAGCTCGGAAAGCTCCGGATTGTGCGTGCGCTCGCCCGCCAGACTCGGCAGCACCACCGCCAGCGCCGTGGTGTTGAACGACTGCAGGTAGGCGCGCAGCATCTTCTTCAGATCCTCGGCCAGGCTGCCGGAGTCCACCTCGTCGAAGCCGGGCAGCTGACCGAAGGCCTCCACCACCAACGGCAGCTTCGAGGGCCAGCGCCGGTAGATGGTCGCCTTGCCGACGCCCGCGCGCGCCGCCACGCCCTCGACCGTCAGCGCCGAGAATCCCACCTCCACCAACAGCTCCAACGTGGCATCGAGAATCGCCTTGTGGGCTTCTTCGCTGCGGGGGCGGCCGGTGCTCGGGGCTTGGGCGTTGTTGGGGCTCACCGTGCTCTCCGTCCGAACCGTTCCCGGCACTCCTGTCCCGGGACCTGCGGCCGATCGCCGAACCGATCGGTCATGTGCAGGCGGCTCGTTGCACACGGGCTGCCGGTCACGGCGATTTCACCGCCACCGGGGCCGTACAGCCGCCGGGACTTACGATACAATACGTCTCGTTCTAAATCACCCGCCCCCCGTCCCGCGCGGGCGGCCGACGGCCCCATCGCGAGCGGGGCCCCGCGGCGCGGGTTTCGAGAGGAGGAGAGCGGCAGATGGCCACCCCCCCTGCGCAGTTCGATCTCGAGGTCGACGTCGTCGCGGTCGGCTCCGGTCTCGGAGCGCTGATGACCGCGCTGACGGCCCACGAAGCGGGCCGCCAGGTGGTCGTGCTGGAGAAGGCGCCGAAGCTGGGCGGCCTCTGCGCCTACGGCGGCGGCGAAGTCTTCTGCCCCAACGGCCCGCGCATGGCCGAGATCGGCGTGGAGGACACCGCTGAAGACGCGCGCCGCTACGTCGACTTCCTGGCGGCGGGCTACAACGACCCGCGCCTGACGGACCGCCTGGCCGCCCACTACCTGGACGCCATCGCCGCCACCGAGCGCGCCGGCGTGCGCTGGCACCCGGTGGAGGGCCTGCCCGACTACTACTACCCGGACGCACCCGGCTCCAACACGGGACGCTACCTGGCCGTCGATCTCTTCAACGGCGCCGACCTGGGCGAGTGGCAGCAGAAGACGTGGGCCTCTTCCCCGCACCTCCCGCCCGGCCTCACCCACAAGGAGATGTACGCCTGGGGCGGCCTCGCCAACGTCACCAAGTGGGACTACGAAGTGCTGGGCGAGCGGGTCGTGAACGACCAGCGCAGCTTCGGGCCGGGCATGATGGCCTACTTCGTGAAAGCGGCGGTGCTCGACCGCGGCATCCCCGCCCACGTGGAGACGCCCGTGCGCGAGCTCCTGACCGACGGCGAGCGCGTCGTGGGTGTGCGCGCCGAGAAGGACGGCCGCGACTTCTTCGTGCGTGCGCGAGACGGCGTGGTACTGGCCATCGGCGGCTACGACCACAACAAGGCCATGGCCACCATGTACGAGAACATGCCCGACTGGAACTCGGCGGCGCAGCCCTACTTCGAGGGCGAGAACCTGATCCTCGGCGGAGAGGTGGGCGCGGCCGTCGCCGCCGTGCCGCCCACCAACCTCGGCATGTTCTTCGGCTACAACATCCCGGGCGAGGAGCACGAGGGCGTGCCGCTCTACCGCTCCTCCTGGGAGTGCGGCTGCCCTCACGCCATCTGGGTGAACAAGCGCGGCCAACGCTTCTGCGACGAATCCTTCTACAAGGATTACCAGCCGCGCCTGCGCGAGTGGAACGGCAAGACCCAGACCCAGGACAACCTGCCGCCCTTCCTGATCTTCGACCAGAACTACCGCGACCGCTATCCGCTGGGTTCCTACATGCCCGGGATGGAGCTGCCCGAAGAGCTCGTCACCCAGGCCGATACTCCGCGTGCCCTGGCCGAGAAACTCGGCATCGACGCGGACGGGTTGGAAGCCACGCTGACCCACTACAACCAGCACGCGGCCAAAGGCGAGGATCCCGACTTCCAGAGCGGCCACTACCCCTGGACGGTGCGGCTGGTGGGCGACGACAGCTACCCGAACCCCAACGTGGGACCGCTCGACAAGGCGCCGTACTACGGAGTTCGGCTCGTTCCGGTGGGCGTGGGCATCAACAGCCACGGCCTGCGCACGAACGAGCACGGCCAAGTGCTGCACGTGCGCGGCCACGCCATTCCGGGCTTCTACGCCGTCGGCATGTCCGCCTGCCCGCTCGACCTGGGCGGCGGCTACCAGAGCGGTACGTCCAACCTGCGCGCCATCACCTGGGGCTACATCGCCGGGCACCACGTCTCCGGCAAGCCCGTGTAGGAGGCCGCTTGGCGTCGGTCGAGTACAGCACCACGGCGAAGCTCCCCGTCGAAGCCATCTGGGACTTCGTGAAGGACATGGACAACTGGGCCGGCTTCGTGGCCGGCTACCAGGAGCACGAGGTCCAGAACCAGGACGACTCCATCTGGGTCCTGAAAGGCGACGTCGGCTCCCTCACCCGAACCCTCAAGTTCGCCGTCCACGTGAGCGAATGGGCCGGGCCCGAGCGCGTGACCTTCGAGCTGAAGGGCCTGAACGAACAGATGAAGGGCAGCGGCCAGTTCACCATGGAGCGCTTCGAGGACCCCGAAGCCGAGGCCGCGGCTCCCGAGCGCAAGAGCTTCTTCACGCGCTGGATCGAGGCCCTCGTGCGCTTCTTCTACCGCCGCGCGCGCGGCGTGGCCGCCCGCGCCGACTCCGCGGACGCGGGCCCCGGTGCGGGCATGGCGCGCATGACGTTCCACCTGACGCTCGAGCCGGGAGGCCCCATGGCCCCCATGATCAACGCCATGATGAAGCCGGCGATGAAGGTCGCCGCCGAAGACCTCGCGAACCGCATCGTCGGCCGTCTCGAAACCGACCGCGCGTCCCGCTGACGCGGACAAGGAGCTCACCCATGGTCGAGTACAACCCGTTCTCCGAAGAAGTCATGCGCGACCCGCACCCCATCTACGCGCGCCTGCGGGAGGAGGCACCGGTCTACTACGTGGAGGCCTACGACGCGTGGGCCATCTCGCGCTTCGAGGACATCTGGAAGTGCTCCATGGACGCCGAGCACTTCTCGGCCGCCCAGGGCACCACGTCGTCGCAGCTCTTGACCAAGGTGCAGCCCGTGACGCCCATGATCAACGTCATGGACCCGCCCCAACACACGCAGCTGCGGAGCGCCCTGCGCGGTTACTTCACGCCCGCCAACGTCCGCAAGCTCGAGCCGCTGGTCCGCCAGCTGGCCGGCGACTGCCTGGACGCCGCGCGCGAGCGGGGCGAGATCGACGTCATGGGCGACTTCGCGTCGCAGGTGGCCGTCAAGATCGCCTGCACCATCAACGGCTTTCCGCTGGAGGATGGCGACCTGCTGAACGATCTCGTATGGCGCTTCTTCAAGCGCGAGCCCGGCGTGGACGGCATGACCGAGGACGGCCTCGCCGCCATGAACGAGCTCTTCGGCTACTTCATGGGTCTGATCGCCAAGCGGCGGCAGCAGAGCGACGTGGACGACGTGGTCAAGATGTTGACCGAGGTCGAGATCGACGGGAAGAAGCTCGACGATGCCTCCATCGCCTCCCATCTCTCGATGCTCATCATCGGCGGCGCCGAGACCTTCCCCAAGGTGTTCGCCACCGCGATCCAGCGGCTGGGCGAGTACCCCGACCAGCGCGCCCAGCTGGCGGCGGACCCGGGCCTCGTTCCCGACGCCTTCCTGGAGATGCTCCGCTACGACATGCCCACCCAGTTCCTGTGCCGGGTGGTCACCAAGGAGCTGACCCTCCACGGCCAGACGCTGAAGCCCGGTCAGCCGGTCCTCTACCTCTACCCGTCCGGCAACCGCGACCACCGCGAGTTCGAGAACCCCGACACCTTCGACATCCACCGGAACGCCCCGCGGATCCTGTCGTTCGGCCACGGCGTCCACGCCTGCATCGGGCAGCACTTCGCGAAGATGGAAGGCAAGCTCTGCATCCAGAAGCTGCTGGACATCGCGCCGGAGTACGAGGTGAAGGTCGACGAGCTCCAGCTCATGAAGACCGAGTTCGTCCAGGGCTGGGAGACCATGCCCCTGATCCTCAACCGCTAGTCGGGGGCGGACTTGCCGCAGGATGCCCGCGGCCCCCGCGGCCGGGTCGCGGCCGTGGTCTTCGCTTCGTTCGTCTGCCAGCTCGGGCTCGGGTACGCCTACCTGTTCAGCCCGCTGCTGCGCGAGGTCACGGAGGACCTCGGCTGGACGCGCGCCGAGTTCGCGGCCGCGCGCGCCGTGTACTTCCCGGTGCTCGCGATCGCGAGCGCGTTCGCGGGGCGGCTCACGGTGCGCGTGGGCGCGCGCCCGATCCTGCTCGCGTCCGCGGTGTGCCTCGGGGCCACGTTCTGGCTGATGTCGGGCATCCAGCGGCCCGTCGAGCTCTACCTGGTGAACGTGCTCTACGGCCTGTTCATGGCGGGGCTCGGCGACGTCGTGATCGGCGGCGTCGTCACGAGCTGGGTCGAGCGATGGCGCGGCGCGGCGCTGGGCTTCGCGTACGCGGCCTCGAACCTGGGCGGCATGTTGCTGGTTCCCGTCTTCGCCGCGCTCTCCGACGCGATGGGATGGCGCGAGGCGCTGCGGTGGCTCGCGGGCGCGGGCACGATCGCGATCCTGCCGTTCGCCTACCTGGCCGGCCGACGCGCGCCCGTCCGGCAAGAGGGGTCGGAGGAAGTCGCCGGTGGCCTCGCGAGCGCGCTGCGGACCCGATCGTTCTGGGCCCTCGGCTTCGCGCTCCTACTCTTCTTCGCCTACTTCGTGAGCGTGAACGACGCGTTCTTCTCGATCATGATGGACGCGGGCATGTCGCGGGTGGAAGCCGGGGCCTGGTACTCCACTGCGATCGGGATGGGCTGGCTGGCGAAGCTGGGCATGGGAGTCGTCGCCGACTTCGTCCCGCCCAAGGCAGGGCTCGCGCTGGATTGCGCGCTCCTCGCCGCGAGTGCGCTGTTCCTGCTGCTCGTTCCCGACCAGCCGTGGCTCTGGGCCTTCGTCGTGAGCTACGGGCTCGCGGTCGCCGCGCGAGACGTCGTCTACCCGCTCGTGGTCGGCTTCAGCTTCGGCATGCGGACGATGCCCGAGGTCTACGGGGCGCTGATGTTGTCGCTCGCGATCGGCGGATCGGTCGGCTCGTTCCTCACCCAGCTCGTGCACGACCTCTCGGGGAGCTACCGGCCGGCGCTCGTCGCGTATGCGGTGCTGAACCTCCTGGTGCTAGCGTCGCTGGCCCTCGTACGACGCGAGCAGCCGGCTGGAGTGGAGGTCCCCTAGCATGCGCCCCGAGATCTCGGTCACCGTGTCGGGGCTGGGCTTCCTCTACCCGGACGATCTCGCCGGCGTGGTCGAGCTCGCCGAGCTCGCCGACGCCCACGGCGTCGACCAGCTGATGATCCCGGACCACGTGCTGATGGGGCCGCACCCGGAGAAGTACCCGTACGGGCCCTTCCCGCTGCCGCCGGAGGAGCCGTGGCTCGAGCCGCTCGTCGCGCTCGCCGCGATGGCCGGCGCGAGCGAGCGCGTGCGCCTCGGCACGGGCGTGCTGATCACGCCGCTGCGGCCGCCGGCGCTGCTCGCCAAGATGGTCGCGACGCTCGACGTGCTGTCGCGCGGGCGCCTCGACCTCGGCGTGGGCGTCGGCTGGCAGGCGGAGGAGTACGCGGCCGAAGGCATCGACTTCGAGGCGCGCTGGCGGCTGTTCGAAGAGGGGCTGCGCGCGTGCAAGGTGCTGTGGCGCGACGCGCCGGCCGCGTTCCGCGGCGAGCACGTGGCGTTCGAGTCCGTCTACAGCCTGCCGCGCCCCGCCCAGGAGGGCGGCCCGCCCATCTGGTTCGGCACCGGGCTCGGGCCCCACAACCTGCGCCGCATCGTCGAGCTGGCCGACGGCTGGATGCCCATGGACTCCTCGCCCGCGAGCCTCACGGCCGGCATCGAACGCCTGCGCGCGGCCTTCTCCGACGCCGGCCGCTCCTTCGAGGGCTTCGGCGTGCGCGCGCACACGCCCGCGGTGTTCGAGGGGCGCCGCGTCGACCTCGA
>JAKSBN010000309.1 GCA_022361175.1 Pseudomonadota bacterium
ACTCCAGCGTGAATTCGATGGAGGCGATGTCCGTCCACGCGGGATCGAAGCCCACCTGAGTGCCTGAATCCCAGGCGCCGCGCAACCGCAGGCGCGGCTTGCCCTGCAGCTCCTCCAAGTGGAAGTCGGCGTTGTCGAACACGATCGGCGATCCGCCCGTGCCGATGATTTCGATCACGTTCTTGATGAAGCCGTCGGGCTGGCCATCGATGGACACGGTGAGGTCCAGCAAGACGGGATCGGCGACCGTGGGCGCATCGTGCGGCGGCGGCAACGACGGAGGGAGATCCACGACCGCGATGGTCAGGAAACTGCCCACCTGCTCGCCCTCGTCGTTGAGGATGTCCCCTACGAGCTGATTGCCAGGCGGAAGGCTGCTTTCGAAGACCATGCGCATCGTTGTGGTGTCGACCAAGGCGCCGACACTCCCGATGGCCGCCGTCTCGCGCAGCTCGACGGTGACGTTGTCCTTCGTCAGATGAAACCGCTCTTTGCCGGCCACGAACGTGGGCAGGTAGTTCGAGTTGATCGCCATGGTCACCGTGTCGCCCAGCCTCGCCTTCTGGGGGAGGATCAGCGGCGAGCCCGAGCCGACGCAGCCGATTCCGGCGGGAAGGAGCACGGCCAGCAGCAACGAGAGCGAGAAGAAGCGGGTCGAGCGCATGAGAGCCTCCGTAGCAACACCGACACTCGGAACATAGCGCCACGGAAGTTGGCTGGGCAGTGGGGGGCAGGCGGGCAAAGAACTTCGCGACGCCGCCTTGGCGCAACCTCGGTGCAAGTATCTCGGTGCAAGTATCATTGCACCGTCTCACGGCAGACATCGCCACTTCCTCAAAGTTCGATCAAGGTTTTGGTCTTGGCCGCGGCGCAGCGAAACGGATCCGGTATTCTCCGGACACACGCCCGCGCGGCCAAGGAGAGAAGCCGACGGGCTTTCGAATCCCCTCCGCGAAGACGCGTCGCAATCGTAGGGCCCTGTTGTTGTCTCGCGTTGTCGTTCTCACGCTGGTGATCCTGTTGGCCACTCTCCTCCTCGCCGTCCGCTACGCCTCGATTCCCGAGGATTCCAGCTTCACCGGCTCGGCGGCCTGCGCGGGCTGTCACCCGACGGTTCACGCGGCGTGGAGCGACAGCCAGCACACGAAGATGATGCGCCGGGTCGACCAGCCCGGCGTGGTGGTGGCCGACTTCGACCCGGACGACCCCGACCGGCTGTTCGATCTGCACGAAGCCGTCTGGGCCATCGGCGGCAAGTGGGAGCAGCAGTTCATGGGCGTCGAGCGCGGGCACGAGACGCTGCTGCCCGGCGCGTGGTGGCCCCTCGAAGGCCGCTGGGATCTGAAGGCCTGGGACGGCTGGGAGCTGCCCGACCCGCTGCGCCGCTGCCACGGCTGTCACACGGTGGGGCTCGACGTCGAAACGGGGACGTTCGTCGAGCCCAACATCGGCTGCGAGTCGTGCCACGGCCCCTCGCAGTGGCACGTGCGCACCTGGGGGCTCGGCGCCGTCACCACGACGGTCGACTCCGAAGCCTGCGGCCAGTGCCACAACCGCGGGACGACGCCGGACGGCACCTATCACTTTCCGGTGGGATATCGACCGGGCGACGACTTGGCGGCCCAGTTCGAGACCCTGGCGCCCAGCCCCGGGCAGAACTCGAGCCATTGGTGGGGCAACGGCCATCCCCGCCAGCGGCATCAGGAGTATCCGGCCTGGGCCGCGGGGGGCCACGCCAAGAGCCTGGAATCGCTCGGCGACGGCTACGACGGGCGTTTCGGCGCCGTCAGCGAGGACTGCCTCGGCTGCCATGCGGCGGAGGCCGCACTGGCGCCCGGGGCGGCGATTGAGTTGACCGACGCGCAGCTGGGCGTCACCTGCTCGGTCTGCCATCAAAGCCACGGCGATTTGGACGAGGCCCGCATCGACTGCCAGGATTGCCACACCGCCAACGCCTTCTACCACGAGCCGGAGCGCGGGCGCGATCACGTGCCCTGCCCCGAGTCGGCCCAGGTCGACTGCGTCTCCTGCCACATGCCCAAGACGGTGATGATCGGCGGGCGCTTCCAGCTTCACTCGCACCGCGCCGGCTTCATCCCCCCGCGCGATACCGAGACCTGGGGCGTGCCCAGCGGCTGCGCCAACGGCGGCTGCCACGCGGGGGTCGAGACGCCGACCTTGCAGGCGTGGTTCGACGCGCACTACGGCGAGCCGCCGGCTTCCGGAGGGCCGCACTAGATGGGCGCCGCCACCTCCAGCCGACCGCTCGCCACCGCCCACCCCTCTCGGGCCGAGGGCGTGGCCCGGGCGGCCGTGGGCGCGCTCTTCGCCTTGGCTCTGGTGGATGCCGGACGCGCGGCCCTGACGCCGACGGTCGAGGCCGCGCTTCGCACCAGCGGCCTCTGGGCCTTCCTATTTCTAACAGTCTCCCTTGCCTGGCGGCCGCTGTGGGTCCGCCTCGCCGGGGCCGACGCGCGCACCGCCCCGTGGGCGCCGCGCGTGTTCGGCTGGTCGGCGTTGGCGTTGGCACTGGCCCACGCGGCCG
>JAKSBN010000109.1 GCA_022361175.1 Pseudomonadota bacterium
CCCGCCCGGCGTCGTTGCGCCCGAGCTCCACCAGCATCAGGTGCTCGGCCCGCTCCTTGGGGTCCGCCAGAAGCTCGACCTCGAGTGCCCGATCCTCCTCGGGTGTGCGTCCCCGCGGCCGGGTCCCGGCGATGGGCCGCACGTCGAGCCGTTCGCCCTGAAGCCGCACCAGGATCTCCGGGGAAGAGCCCACCAGCACGGCGTCCCCGGCCCGCAGGAAGAACAGATACGGACTCGGGTTGATGCGCCGCAGCTGGCGGTAGATCTCGAACGGCTCCACCTGCAGCGGCAGCTCGAACTGCTGCGACAACACCACCTGAAAGATGTCGCCGGCCTCGATGTACTCGCGCGCCCGCTTGACCGCTTCCTGATAGGCCTCGCGGGTCATCCGGCGCTTGACGTCCATGGGCGCGCGCACCGGAGAGCGTCGCGGACGCGGCGGACCGGGCGCCCGCAATCGTTCGACGATGGCGGCGATGGCGCGCTCGGCACTGCGGTACGCGGCCTCGGGATCGTCACCCGGCTGCAGGTGCACGCTGTGAATGACGTCCGCCGTGTGCCGCTGATTGTCGTACGCCACGACGGTCTCGGGGAACACGAACGCCACGTCCGGGAGCTCCAGCGCGTCGGGATTGGCGTCCGGGATGCGCTCGACGAAGCGCACCCAGTCGTAGCCGATCATGCCCACCGCCCCGCCGGCGAAAGGGGGAAGCCCCAGCCCCTCGGGCGCCGCCACGCGGACGCGGGCCAGCTCCGCGCGGAGCTCTTCCAGCGGGTCGCCCGCGACGGTCCGCGTCTCGGTCTCCCGACCGCGCTGCCAGGTGACCTGGCTCCCGCGCGCCTGGAACCGCTGGCGGGCGCCCGTACCGATGAAGCTGTAACGCCCCCAGCGCTCGCCGCCCTCGACCGACTCCAGGAGAAAGCTCGTCTCCCCGTCGTCCAGGCGGTGAAAGAACGACAACGGCGTGTCGAAATCGGCCAACACCTGGCGCACGACCGGGATGCAGTTTCCCTCCCGGGCGAGACGCTTGAAGTGTTCGAGCGACGGGCGAAGCAACGCGGCCTCAGCGAGAGCGCGGCCCCCGGCGTGCGCTCTCGGAAGCAAAGTGGGGTGAGGGCTCGGAAATGGCTTGGTTACCGCAGCCCCCCGGGTACGTCAACGGTCGCGGGGTTGGGTGAACACACTGGAGGACAGGCCCGATCCGAACCCCCGGCCGAAGCCGCGCAGGATCACCCCGAAGTTGGCCTGGACGCCGCGGACCCGGTCGTCCTGCAGCTCCGCCCGCACGGCCCAGCAGGCGCAGCGCGACAGGTACTGGAGCCCCCCGCTGTTGGTGAGCACCAGGTCGTTCTCTAACGAATACTGAAGCCGATAGAAGGCGCTCCAGCGCCAGACCAGCGGCAAGGACACGTCGAAGTCGATCTGGCTCAGGCGGTTGAAGCCGCTGGAGAACTCCTCGAAGCGGTCCGGACGCAGCTGGAAATCCTCGAAGAAGCGGGGAATCGTCCGAAAGAACCGGTAGCGCGCCCCCAGTCTCCCACCCCACGAGGCCTGGTACCTCACGCCGACGAGCCCCTCGTCGATGCGCGACTTCTCCGGGTCCCACGCCAGCTGGAAGCGGGTGGAGATGCCCGAGTCCCGGAGCGTTCGTCCCTCCAGGACGATCGGCCCGAAGGCGTCCTCGGTCAGGCGGTACTGTGCTGACAGCGAGAGCTCGGCGCGCAGCTTGGCGCCCGACGTTTCGTCTCCCAGGCTGAAGAAGCGATTCCCCAGGCGCAGCGTCACCGCGTTCACCCGCTCCACTCGATCCGCCGTATCCAGCGTGAGGTTGTCCAGGTCGAGCTGCCGCACTCGATCCTGGGGCACGGCGGTCGGCGGCACGAAGAGGGGATTCCGACTCTGGCTGGTCTTCGCCACCAGGTTCCAGGAGAGCCTGGGCTCCAGCACGTGCGTGACCGGCGGCAGGAACGGGGCGTCCACCTGCCCGCGCAAGTGGGTGGAGAGATCCGCGCGCGCCGTCACCCGGCCCCGCTGCTCGAAGCCCTGGGCTTGGGTGTGATACAGGACCTGCTGGTAGCCCACCTCGGGCGTCAGGCCGGCCAGGCGGCCGAGACGGAGCGGATAGGACAGCCGCGGATGCAACACGAGGCGGTGTCCCTGGTCGGCCAGCGGCTCGCCCTCTTGGAAGAGCCCGTCTCCTTCCGGTCCGCCGACCGCCGCGTTGTCGCCGTGCGGATCGGCGGCGGCGCCCGCCGTGGGCTCCTTGGAGTCCACCAGCGCGTCGATGCCCGTGTCCAGGAAGAGGTCTTCCCCCACGACCGTGGCGCCCGTCTGCTCGGCCCGCGCGCCCTCTTCGAGAGGCGTGAAGTAGACGTAGTGCGCGTCGAGAGACGCGACCAGACCCGGAATCCCGGGGATGCGCCCGGGCAGCCACTGGGCCTCCAGCTCGGGCAACCGCTGTAGCAGAAAACGGTCGCGGTCGCGGTCGTCGGGGTTCTGCAGGTCGTCCGCATATCGCGCGCCCGCCACCAGTCCCAACCGTCCGGTCCGTCCCGCGTGGCGAAAGGCGAACACGGACGACTCGAGAAAGCGGTCGAGGCTGCGGTCGTCGATGTCCCGGCGGAAGTCGAGCAGGTAGTCGTTGTCGGAGACCCACTCCACGTCCGCGATGCCGCGCCAGCCGCCTGGAAGATCCTGATCGTGCTCCAAGGTGCCCGCGAAGCGGTAGCTTCCGTAGGGAGTGTCCGGCGTATTCGGGACGATGTCCGTGTCTCGGATGCCGGAGAAGAAGAGCTCGCCGCCGCTGCGCTCGCCGAACACGTACTCGACGTCCAGCTCCGGCTTGATTCCGCGCTTCTCCAGATAGCGAGGCGTGAGCGTGACGTTGACGTTCTCGCGAGCCGCCCAGAAGAGCGGCAGCCCGACCTCGAAGCCGTTGCGTCCCCCGATGCCCAGCTCTGGAAACAGCAAGCCGGTCGAGCGCTCGGTCTTGACGGGGTAGACCATCCACGGAAGCCAGATGATGGGGATGCCGAGCACGTCGAACGTGGTGTTGCGGGCCGTCCCGTAGCCGTCCACTTCGATGTCCGCGCGGGCGGCGCGAATCCGCCACGGCTCGGTGCTGTCGGGGTCCGGGCAGCGGCAGGTGGTGAAGCGACCGTCCCGCAGCGAGTAGGTCTGGTCGCCGGTCTTCTCGATCTCGCCCGCCTCGATGCGCAGGTCGCTCGGGCCACCGTCGAAGCGGGCGTCGAACAAGAGGCCCTGTAGATCTTCCACCTGGAATTCCAGGAACTCGGCCAGGATCCGGTCCGACCCGTCCTCCACCACGACGTTGCCGCTGGCCACGCCCTGGCCGGTTCGGCGGCTGAAAGCGACCCAGTCCGCCTCCAGCAGGCGGCCCTCTTGGACCAGGCGGACGTGCCCCTCGGCGACGTAGAGCTCGCGGGCGCGATCGTATTCGATGGTGTCGGCGGTGATCTCCGAGGGCAGATCGTCGGCGGTGGCGGTGGCCGCGGCGAGTCCGAAGGCCAGACCGCACGCGAGCACCGCCAGCGGGCCCCACGCCGCCCGGGCACGCACCCGAGCGAGCCGCGCCTGAACGCATCGCGACCGAACGCGTTCCACCCTCGGCTGGCCCCCCTCGAGCCCTCACCGACCCGGGGCTCGCGAGAACCCTATCAGAGGGGTTGGGGGCGGCAAGGAAGGCGTCGTGAGGTCAGGCGGGTGCGTCGAGGCAGGAGGACAGGGTGTCCAAGTCCGGCGCCACCAGCACATCGTCGACCAGTCGCACGAGCTTCCGGTCCAGCAGCTGGTGGATGGCCCGATGGGCCTCCAGCATCGTCAGCCCCGCGTCCTCGGCCAGGGCCCGCAGGGTGAGCGGAATGCGAACGCCCTGCTCCGCATCCGGCTCGGCGCGGCGCACCAGGGTCTGCACGATGGGGCGGAGCAAGTCGTCGATGCCGAGGGCGGCCAACCGCCGCTCCGCGTCGATCAGCCGCGTGCTCAGGCGCCGGATGATCCGAATCGCGATCTCCGGGCGCTCGATGCACATGGCTTCGAGGGTCTCGCCGTCGAGCTCCAACAGCCGCGCTTCGGCGACGGCCACCGCCCGCGCGGTCCGGGGTTCGGACAAGACGACGCTCATCTCGCCGAAGAACTCGCCGGGCCCCAGCCGTGCCACCACGCGGCGGCCGCCAATGCCCGCTCGGGTGAGCTCGATTTCGCCCGATTGGACGATATAGAGAACACCACCGGCCTCGCCCTCCTCGAAGAGCATCTCGCCGGCCGCCAATTGGCGCTCGAACTGACTTCGAACGCCGACGTTGGTGTCTTCCGCCTGCAGGACGCCCCCCTCCCCGAACAACCGTCCGCGGATGACGATTTCGGCGCGAATCGGGCGTCGCTTGAGAAACGCGAGTCACCCGCGGGGATTATCCGCTCAAGTCTCTTGGGGGGACGGGCCGCTGGCCTCGGCCTCCACCTCGGCCAGCGACTTCTCGAGCTCGTCCAACTCGATCAGGCCCACGTGGCGCGACTGGATCGAGCCGTCGGGCCGCACGACGATCAGAGTGGGATAGCCAACGGCGCCGTATTCGCGGGCCAGCGCTTCGGTCCCCAGCAGGATGGGGTAGGCCACGCCCTTCTCTTCGGCCCAGGCCCCCACCACGTCGGGACCCTCGTGGTCGACCGAGACGCCGACGACGGCCACCTTCCCGCCGTCCTTGTGGGTCTTCCAGAACGCGTTCAGCTCGGGCACCTGAAACTCGCAGGGCGGGCACCAGGTCGCCCAGAAGTCGATGATCACGGTCTTGCCCCGCAGACCGGCCAGTGACACCGAGCCGCCCTTCAGCAGCGGCAGGGTGAACTCCGGGGCGGCTTCGCGGGCCGGCGCCGCCAACTCCGTCGACTCGCCGGGCGAGCAGCCCCACATCGCCAGAGCGACTCCCAAGCCCACCAGGACCCGCGTCATTGCAACACCTGCTCGGCGGCCGTCACCCAGTCCGTCAAGAAACGGAACTCGCTGTTGAGGCGCGACAGTTGATTCGTGACCAGCAAAAGGCCCACCGCCATCAGCATCACCCCCGATACCACTTCCACGGCGCGGAAGTGGCGTTTCACCCGCTGGAAGGCGCGAAAGAAGGCGTCGATGCTCCAACCGGCCATCAGGAAGGGCACCGCCAGCCCCGCCGAGTAGACCAAAAGCAGGAAGGCCCCCTCAAGAGCGGTTTCGCGAGCCCCGGCCAACGTCAGGATCGTGCTCAGGATCGGCCCAATGCACGGCGACCAGCCGAGACCGAAGCCGGCCCCGACCAGCAGTGAGCTCAAAAAGCTCTTCTCGCTCACCTTGAACTCGAACCGCGTGTCGCGATACAGGGCCCGAATCGGGACCAGCCCGGTCATGTGGAGGCCCAGCAGGATGATCAGCACGCCGGCGATCTGGGCGACGCC
This sequence comes from Pseudomonadota bacterium, assembly GCA_022361175.1. GTDB lineage: Bacteria > Myxococcota_A > UBA9160 > UBA9160 > UBA4427 > JAKSBN01. The sequence goes on from JAKSBN010000109.1 coordinate 5,450, forward strand.
GATCTCCAGGCCGAACAACACCAACTGCCAGGACCGGATTGCCTGTCCGAGCGCCACGGCGCCGAGGCCCATCACGACGAACACGGCGGAGAATCCCGCCACGAAGCCCAGGCACGCCCGCATCACGCGCCGGCGCACCGCCGCGTCCGGCTCGCCGTCGCCCTGCATGTCCTCCACCGAAATCCCGGAGATGAGGGACAGATAGGCCGGCATCAGCGGCATGACGCACGGCGACAGCACCGACAGCAAGCCGGCCGCGAAAGCCAACGGCGCTTGGGAACCCAGTTCAATCATGGAGCCACGACACCCGTTCGACAGGATGGCCCCTCGGCCGAAACCCCGCCACTTTCGCTGCCGCAGCCGGCCCCAGGCGCCGAGGCGCGCCTCCGCCTATCCAGACGTCCCAGCAGGAGGCGCACCCCCCGCCCAGGCGGCCCTACCAGCCGTCGGAATCCGAGTTCCAGGCCTCAGGCGGCCCAGCGGCCACGTTCCCGGCCTCGTACTCGGATCGCCGGCCGAAGAACTCGGGCACCTGCTTCCCGGTCAACATCGGCGGTGTGACCACGTAGTCGCCCCGCACGGACGGGGTCAGCACGGTCTCCACCACCTCGCCATCGCCGCCCGAGAAAATCCACGCGAGGCCGCCCACCAGCAGTCCACCCGTGGCGTACATGAGCTTCACCGGTGCGTAGACCAACGTCACCAGGGCGGAGCCCGCCCCCAGCCCGGCGTCCTTGGCCATGTCGGCGACGTCGGCGCTGGCGGCCAACGGGACCCCCGCCAGCAGTGCGGCCGACGCGGTGGCGATCGCGCGCGTTCGAAGACCTGCCGCCTTCCGGGCAGCCGTGCGTACGCCCGAGCTCGTGCCCGGAACGCTTCCGTTCTGTCGTGCATTCATTGGTGTCTTCCCCTCTTGCGGATCGCCGTCAGCGCGACGGCCTCCGCCCCCCGAGCGACATGGTGCCGCATGGGGTGCGAACCCGCCAAGGGGACATCGGTTCAGAAGCGCTTGTGGGTGTCCAGAAGCAGCGTCACCGGTCCGTCGTTGCACAAGTGGACCTGCATCGCGGCTTGGAAGCGCCCCGTCGTCACCGTCGCGCCCAGCGCGCGGGCCTCCCGCACCACCGCTTCCACGAGCGGCTCGGCCTGCTCGGGCGGCGCCGCGTCGCCGTAGGAAGGACGGCGTCCCTTGCGCGCGTCGCCCAGCAACGTGAACTGGGACACGACGCACAGCGATCCCCCGGTTTCCAGCAGGGATCGGTTCATCCGCCCCTCGCCGTCCTCGAAGACGCGCAGGTGGACCAGCTTGCGCGCCAACTCGCGCGCGTCCGAGTCCGCGTCCTCCCGGGCCACGCCCACCAGTACCAGAAGCCCGGCGCCGATGGCCGACACGGGTTCGCCCGCCACCGTGACGCGGGCCTCGCGCACCCGCTGGACCACGGCGCGCATCAGGCGTCGGGGCTCTGCGGCACTAGATCCGGTCCTGGTCGGCGAAGCGCCCGCGGTAGAACGCCTCGCCCTCGGTCCGCATCACGACCAGCTGACAAATGCGAACTCCGGCGTGGATCCGCAGCGGGTGACCGGACACGTTGCTCATCTCGAGGACCTGGCGGTTGTAGACCCCGGGTTGGACGAGCGCCGAAGTCACGTGGATCATGAGCCCCAGCCGGGCGAAGCGGCTCCGGCCCTCGAGAAAGCCGCACAGGTTTCCGGGCAAGCGAATCCGCTCGCGGGTGATGCCGTGGATCGTGGCGCCGGGCTCCAACACATAGGGGTCGGCCAGGCTGGCCACGCGGGTGTGATCCCGGTAGTCGGAGTCGTCGGCGATGTCGATGGGCTCGGGGCCGCGTTCGATGACGCGGATCTCGTCGCCCAACGTGAGGTCGATGGACGCCACGCCCACCTGATCCCGCTCCAAGGGCTCGATCACGAGATGCCCGGCGTCGATTTCGCGCAGGAGACTGTCGTGAGTCAGCACGGCCATGGAGGCGGCGCATGATACCGTATGGCTCATGGCCCACCCCTACTTCGACCCCTCGCCCCCCTTGGTTCTCGGCCACCGCGGCGCGGCCGGCGACGCCCCCGAGAACACCCTGGAGGCCTTTGCACGCGGAACCGCGGACGGCGCCCACATCCTCGAGAGCGACGTGCAGGCGACCTCCGACGGCGTGCCCGTCCTGCTCCACGACCCCGACGTCGACCGCACCACCGATGGGCGCGGCGCCGCCGCGGAGCTCGAGTGGGAACAGCTCCAGGCCCTGGACGCCGGCTTCCGCTTCGACCCCAGCGGCGACGGCTCCTTCCCCGCGCGCGGCCGCGGCCACCGCGTTCCGAGCGTGGAGGAGGCCTTCGCGCGCCTCCCCGACGCCCGCTTCAACCTGGAGATCAAGAGCGCCGCCCCGGGGCTGATCGACCGCATGCTCGACCTGGTGGAGGCGGCGGGGCGCGCGGAGCGCACGCTGCTGACCGCCGGCAACGACGCGATCATGGCGGAGCTGCGAGAGCGCACCCGGGCGCGCGGGATCGCCGTAGCGCTCGGAGCGTGCACCGGCGACGTGCTCGGCTTCGTGAAGACCGCCATTTCCGGGGAGCCGCCGCCCGACGGGGTCATGGCCCTCCAGATCCCGGTCGAGTTCGCGGGACGGCCGCTCATCACTCCGGAGCTCCTGAGTCACGCGCACCGGCACCAGGTGCAGGTCCATGCCTGGACCATCAACGATCCGGCGGAAATCGCCCGCCTGCTGGAGCTGGGCGTCGACGGCATCGTGACGGACCATCCGGGCCGGATGGCCCGCTGGCTGTCCGAGCGCGCGTGACGGCCGGCCCTTCGCCCTTCTTCGAGCGACACCGGGATCGCGTCGCCCACGCCGCCGCGCTGGGGCCCGTGCTGGACGTCGCCAGCGGACGCGGCCGCCACGCGGTTCCCCTGGCGCGGGACGGGGTGCCCGTGGTCGCGCTGGACCGCCGCAGCGAGTTCCTGGTGGAGTTGCGGCGAGCCGCCGGCCCGGCCGCGGTGGCGACCGTGCGCTGCGATCTGGAAGCCGACGCCTCGCCGCCCGTGGCACCCAGTCGCTGGGGCGCCGTGCTGGTGTTCCGCTACCTGCACCGCCCGCTGTGCCCGGCGCTCTCGGAGTTGTTGTGCCCGGGTGGACTGCTCCTGTACGAGACCTTTCTCGTCGATCAAGCAGAACTCGAGGGAGGCCCCCGCAACCCCGCGTTTCTACTCGAATCGGGAGAGCTCCCCTGCCTCTTCCCCAGCCTGGAGATCGCGGCCTATCACGAGGGCCTCCACGGCGGGGCCGCGACGGCACAGCTCCTGGCCCAGAAGCCCCGCTAGCCCGGCAATCGCTCCAACGCCCAGCGAGCGTGTTCGGCCAGGAGGGAGTCCTCGCCTTCGGCGTGGCGTTCGACCCAGGGCCGCAGCACGGCATCGCCGGAGTTGCCGGCCGCCACCAGCGCATTGCGGAGCAGACCCCGATAACGCGCGCGCCGCAACGGGCTCCGACGCGTGGCCGCTCGCCAAGCCTCCTCGTCCAGCGCCAGGATCCAGCGCAGCGCGGGGCGCACCCACTCCGCGCGCGGCCGGAGCCGCTCGCGCAGCCCCAGCGGATCGGGCGGCAGCGGGCGACCGCGCCGCGTGTTCCACGGGCACACCTCCTGGCAGATGTCGCAACCGAAGACGAGCTCGCCCTGCCCTTCCCGCAGCGCCTCCGGAATCTCCCCTCGCTGCTCGATGGTCGTGTAGGAGATGCAACGCCGCGCATCCAGTACATAGGCGTCGACGAACGCGTCCGTCGGGCAGGCGTCGAGACAGGCGCGACAGCTGCCGCAGTGATCCGGCTCGGGCGCGTCCGGGATCAGCGGCAGCTCCGAGAGCAGCACGCCCAAGAACACGTAGGAGCCCAGCGTCGGATGGATCAAACAGGTGTTCTTGCCGATCCAGCCGAGCCCGCCCCGCGCGGCGAAGACCCGTTCCTGCACGGGGCCGGTGTCGACGTAGCAGCGACTGGCCACGGGACGTTCGAGCAGAGCCTCGATGCCGGCCGCCAGGGCCTGCAGCCGATCCCCGACCACGTCGTGGTAGTCCTCGCCCCCCGCGTAGCGGGCGACGCGCCCGACGGAGTCGCCAGCCGTCGCGGGGGGCTCGCCGGGGTCGTAGCAGAGTCCCACCGCCAGCACGCTGCGGGCGCCCTCCAGGACCCGACGCGGATCGACCCGCTCCTCGACGCGCCGCACCAGGTAGTCCATCTCGCCCGCGTAGCCGGCCGCGACCCAGTCGCGCAGCGCCTCGGTCTCCGGCGTCGCCTCGGCGGCCGCCACCCCCACCAGATCGAAGCCCACCGCGAGGGCCAGCGACTTCACCCGTTCCGTCAGCTCCCCGGGCTCCATCACGCCGGCGCGGCGCGCTCGGGCGGCTTCGGCCAAACGCGCTGCAGGCCGCTCGACAGCAGCAGCAGCGCGGCCACGCCCAGCACGTAAGTCAGCAGGCCGGCCACCGTGTGCACCAACCCGGTGGTGGCAAAGCCCGCTCCATAGACGAGGGCCAGCCACACGCTCGCCACCACCCGCAGCAGGTTCCCCAGCATGGCCAGCGGCACCACGGCCGCCACCAGCACGAGTCGACGCGCCAGTCGTCGCTCGGTGGCGTAGGCCACGAAGACGCCGATGGGCAGCAGGGTCAGGACCGACGTGATGCCGCTGCAGGCTTCGGCCACGAACAAGGTCTCGCCCCCCGGCAGCTCCAGGATGTTTCCCGTCTGGGCCACCGGGGTCCCCAGCGCCCCCAGTACCGCGACCCCGACCTGCGTCACGAACAGCCGCAGCGCGACGATGACCGGCGCCACCCACGACTCGGGCAGCGGCACCATGAAGAGCAGGTACCCGACGGGAAAGGCCAGCGCGCGCAGCCACGGTCCGCCGCGGAGCACCAGGACCGTGCCCGCGACCGCCCCCACCAGCGCCACGCCCTGGAGCGTCACCTGGGTGGCGGCCAAGCCCGCGGCGTAGACCAGCAGCGAGGCGGCGATCACGCCCCGCCCCCAGCTGCTGGATTCGACCGGCAGGCGCCGGAGAGCCGGCAGCTGGGCGAACGCCGCCCAGGCGGCCACCAGGGGCACGAGGAAGCCGTGGGACGCGTAGTCCACCTCTCTCCAGACGCCCGCCATGGCCGCCAGGGCGGGGGCGAACGCCAGGCCAAGAGCGGCGATCCAGGCGAACTCGCTGGGCTTCATGGCGTTTTCCTCGCCGGCTTCTCGCATGGCCTCCTCTGTCGGCGCAGCTGGGGGGCTGCATGAAGTTCCCGCCCCCCCTTCCACCCGCAGCAGAAAGTTCAAGTCGCCGTGGAAACGGGCCGAAAACCGGGAGAGCCGCCCGGGTGACAGGAGAGCCCCATGTCCGCGTCGCGAGGATACCGATCCGAGCCGAAGGTCGACCCTCTCGAGCTGCGCTCCAACCCGCGCGTGGGCGCCGACCTGCCGGTGGACATCTACTCCACCGAGTTCTCCGGATCACTGCCCGGGAGAACGCGGGACCTGAGCGTCGGCGGACTGTGTGTCGCCACCGCCGGTCCCTTCGCCTTCAAGTCCGTGACCGAGGTGGGACTCACGCTGCCCGGAGCGTCCTACCGCATCCCGGCGGAGGGGCGTTGGCAGCGGGAAGAGCCCCGCGCCGATCTGGTGCTCACCGGCATCGCCCTGAACGATCCCGAGCCGGCCGCCCTCGACGAACTCTGGCAGGTGGTGCTGGACAGCGGGATGCGCCTGGCCCGCTTCCTCCACGAGCGCACCAACCTGCACGAACTCGGCCTCGAGGAGGCCATGGCCCTGGCCCAGATCAGCCGCTACCGAGACGTGGCGGCCGGCGCCACCGTCTACCGTCAGGGCACCCAGGTGGACGGAGAGGACTCGATCTTCCTGCTGCTGCGCGGCCGGGTCTCGCTCGAGGCGCGCGTGCGCGACGCCATCGAGATTCCCGTGCAGCAGCTGGACGTGGGCGACCTCTTCGGTGGCCTGCCCTTGCTGGCCGACGTACCGCACGCCGAGTCCGCCGTCGCCGAAAGCGACTCGCGGTTGCTGGAGATCGATCGCTCGGCCTTCCGCTACATCCGAACCGCCAAACCCTGGATGGGCTACCGGCTGGCCGCCGCCCTGATCCGCACCACGGCCCGCCGGCTGACGGAGACCCTGACCCGCGTTCAGGACCGACTCTGACCCAGCCCGCGCGACCCCGTGAGCGCGGGGTCGCCGTCGGGTTATCATGCGGCCTCCCGCGACGAGGAGACCGCGCTCGATGGCCAGAATCACGTTTCCGGAAGGCTTCTACTGGGGCACCGCCACCGCCTCGTACCAGATCGAAGGCGCCTGGCGAGAGGACGGCAAGGGCGAGTCCATCTGGGACCGATTCGCGCACACGCCCGGCAAGATCAAGCACCAGCAGACCGGTGACGTGGCCTGCGACTCCTACCACCGCTACCCGGAAGACGTCGCGCTGATGCAGGCCATGAACCTCAACAGCTATCGCTTCTCCATCGCGTGGCCCCGGATCCAACCGGACGGCAGCGGGCCGGCGAACCCCAAGGGCCTGGACTACTACCGGC
>JAKSBN010000152.1 GCA_022361175.1 Pseudomonadota bacterium
CCTGAAACGGAGCGATCTCAGTTTCGACCGAAAGCACTTCCGACGTGAGGGCGAAACGTGTCGCTTCCGACCCGTTCTCCGTTGCGACCCGAACTCTGCAGCGTGACCGCAGAACCGGCTAGCCCGACGAATGGGGGAATAAGGAGAATGGGAAGTGGCGTCCCCAACGGGAATCGAACCCGTGTTGCCGCCTTGAAAGGGCGGAGTCCTAACCGCTAGACGATGGGGACGCGCATCCGCGCGGGATGCGGCGCGAGTATGGCGCACGCCGAGCCCGACGCCACCCCGGGGAGAGCCGCCGCAGTGGGGAACGAGTCGGCCGCGGTCCGTCTCCGAGAGCCTCGACGCCGGAACGCGGTAGAATCCGTCGCCATGGACGACCGCGCCATTCGGATCGAGCGGGCTCAGAACCTCTGGGGGAGCTTCGAGCGCAAGCACAAGCCGCTGGCCACCGGCATCGTGCTGGCCGCCGACCCGCGCTTGGACTTCGACCGCATCGGCGGCTTGACGGGACCGAAAGAAGAGATCCTGACCTACGCGTGCGCGGCGACCAGTCCCCAATTCTACGAGGGCTGGGGCACCTTCCCGCCCACCGGCATTCTGCTGATCGGCCAAGAGGCCGTGGGCAAGAGCCTGCTGGCCGGCGCGTTGGCCACCCACACCCAGCGCTCGTTCCTGCAAGTGCGGGTTCCGCGCCTGGTCCTGGATCTCGTTCACGTGGGCGGCAAGGCCGGGGAGTTCGTCGAGGCGTGGTCGCAGATCCTCGAGGAAATGCCCCCGCTTACGATCTTCTTCGAAGAGCTCGACTTCGCCCAGGCGCACGAGCTGGGCACGCGCCGCCCCGACCTCCCCATCGGCCCGATCATGGACTTCCTGCTGGAGTTGATCGATCGCAGCGTGGCGGCCCCGGACCACCTGCTGGTCGGCTCGACCAGCCAGCCCGACACGCTCCGCCACGCGTTTCTGAAGCCGGGGCGGTTCGAGCGGATCGTGGAAGTGACCCCCTCCTTCCCGGACGACGTCGTCGAGGCGCTCCAGATCCACGCCCGAGACGCCGAGAAGCGCGCCGGCCGAACCCTGTTCGAAGACGTCACCTGGCTCCAGGTCGTGGGCACCAACAGAGAGACCTCGATCGGGGATTGGGTGCGGATTCTCCACGCCGTCCTGCGGCGCAAGGCGCGCTGCGAGGCCGCGGGAGAGGAGGCCACGCCGGTCTCGACGTCGGACCTGGTCGAGGAGGTCGCCCGCTTCCAACACGCGCGCGGCCGCATCCCGGCGCCCGGCGCCGGCAACTACCTCTAGCGGGCCGCACGCGCGCGGGCCCCGCGCCGGGCCTCCGGAGTCCCGCGCATGCGACGGAGACACGGATGCAGACACTCCTGGTGACCGGCGGCGCGGGCTTCATCGGCGCCAACTTCGTGCGCCTGGCGCTGGCGGAGACCCCCGCGCGCGTGGTCGTCCTCGACCGCCTGACGTACGCCGGCAATCTCCAGAGCCTGGCGGACGTCTCGAACCACGAGCGCTTCGAGTTCGTGAAGGGCGACATCGCGGACCGGGCCACCGTCGACCGGGTCTTCGCGGACCACGCCCCGACCGGGGTCGTCCACTTCGCGGCCGAAAGCCACGTGGACCGCTCGATCGAAGGCCCCGAGGAGTTCGTTCGCACGAACGTGCTCGGGACCTTCCAACTGCTGGACGCCGCCCGCGCCCGCCTGTCGAGCGCCGGATCGGGCGAGTTCCGCTTCCTGCACGTTTCCACCGACGAGGTGTTCGGCAGCCTGGGTCCGGAGGGCTTTTTCAGCGAGACGACGCCTTACGCTCCCAACTCGCCCTACTCGGCCTCCAAGGCGGGAGCCGACCACCTGGCCCGCGCGTACTTCCACACCTACGGGCTGCCCGTGGTCACGACCAACTGCTCCAACAACTACGGCCCCTACCAGTTCCCTGAGAAGCTGCTGCCGCTCATGATCCTGAACGCGCGCGAGGGCAAGCCCCTTCCCATCTACGGCGACGGGGCCAACGTTCGCGACTGGCTCTTCGTGGAAGACCACTGCCGCGGCGTCCTCCGCGCCCTGGAAAACGGCGCGCCGGGCGAGTGCTACACGCTCGGCGGCAGCAACGAGCGGACCAACCTCGAGATGGTGGACGCTTTGTGCGCCGAACTCGAACGGGCCCTGCCGGCGGCCCAGAACCCGGCACTGGTGCGCCAGGGCATCGAGGACTACACCGCCCTCAAGACCTTCGTGCCGGACCGGCCGGGACACGACCGCCGCTACGCGATCGACGCGAGCAAGGCGCGCCGCGAACTCGAATGGGAACCCCGCTACGACCTGGAATCGGGGCTGGCCGCGACGGTCCGGTGGTACCTGGACCATACGGAGTGGTGCGAAGCCGTGCAGAGCGGGAGCTACCGACGCGAGCGGCTGGGGCTGGAGGGGCCGCGCTAGGACGCGGCGGCGGGAAGCGCCGGCAGCACCGGAGCGGCCGCGCGGGCCAGCTGGCGGTCGAGGCACTTCGGACACAGGCCATGGCTGACCGCGGGAGCCCCCAGGCTCGGGCTGGCGGTCGGACGAGCCACGGTCGTGTCGCACCAGGCGCAGATCACCATCTCGAGAGGGAGGTGCCGGCAGTCCGTCACCACGTGGCACGATTTTTTCACTTCGTCTGGAACTGGCTGAAAATACTCGAGATTTTTTGAGCGCGAGGAGCCTCGGAACCCCGTTCCAGGCGTCCCGATTTCGAGACGTCCCGAATTCGAGACGGGGCACCCCCCGCCCAACCCCGTGACACGCCACCCTGTCGGCGGCGGCCCTCGGGCTTTCTCCCCCCCGCCACCCACTTGCGCGCCGGCCTGCGCGCGCGCGGGATCTCTCCCGTCCGGCAGCGCACCGGCAAGCTGCCGGTCTGCTGCCTACACGATCCGGTTCACGTCCCGTTCGCGGGACCGTGACCGGGCCCACACAGTTCGGTGACGTTTCCGCAAGTTGCTGATTTCGCTCACTTTCGTACCCGAGCGGGAGATGGCACGCGGCTTGATAAGGAAGCCATCGGGGCGCACTGCGCGCCCGCGGGAGAGTTGCGTTGCACGAGCACACCGTCCTCTTCGTCGACGATGAGGTCAACATCCTGAAGGCGATCACCCGCCTGCTCCGCCACGAGCCGCTCAATGTCCTGACCGCGTCGCGGGCCAAGGACGCCCTGGCCATCCTCGACGAGACGAAGGCGCAGGTGGTCGTGACCGACCAGCGCATGCCGGAGATGAGCGGCGTCGACCTGCTCTCCGCCGTCCGCGAACGGCACCCCGACATCGTCCGCATGATGTTGACGGGCTACACCGAGATGACCATCGCCGTCGAAGCCATCAATCGCGGCGAGATCTACCGCCTGATCACGAAGCCCTGGAACGACGAGGAGCTGAAGGCCACCCTCCGCCAGGCGTTCGACCACCACGATCTGAAGCGCGAGATCAAGCGCCTGAACCAGGTGACGCGCGAACAGAACTTCAAGCTGCAGGACATGAATCGCAACCTGGAGGCGAAGGTTCGCGAGCGCACCAAGCAGCTGGCGTTGAAGAACGCCGAACTCAAGCAGGGCTACATCCAGACCATCGGCGCGCTGGCCGAGGCGGTCGACGCCAAGGACGCGTACACCCGCGGCCACTCCGAACGGGTAGGCGTCTACGCCTCGAAGATCGCGCGCGAGATGAACCTGCCCAAGGAGATCATCGAGCGCATCTACATCGCCGGCCTGCTCCACGACGTGGGCAAGATCGGAATCCCGGACGCGATCATCACGAAGCCCGATCGCCTGACCGAGGACGAGTACAACCAGATCAAGGCCCATCCCGAGATCGGTGCCAAGATTCTCGAGCCCGTGGAGTTCCTGCGCGACATCGTCCCGTGCGTGCGGCACCACCACGAGTGGTTCGACGGCTCGGACTCCGGCTATCCCGAGCGCCTGGAAGGCGAGCGCATCCCGCTGCCGTCGCGGGTGATCCTCGTCGCCGACACGGTGGAGGCCATGACCAGCGACCGCCCCTACCGCAAGGCCCTGCCGCTCGAGGTCGTCGTCCGCGAGCTCAACAAGTACTCCGGCAGCCAGTTCGATCCCTGCGTCGTGGAGCCCTTCCTGCGGCTGCTCGAACGCGAAGGCGAAGAGTTCATCCAGAAGGACCAGAAGTTCGACATCTATGCCTTCATCGAGGGGTGAGATCCACGTGAGAGAACGAGGAGCCTGGCCGCCCGAGTTGGCGCAGCTGTCCGCTCTGGGCTTTGGCCCCGAGGCCCTGCTCATGAACGAGCCGCGTCTGTTTCTGGACGGCCGCTTCCTGGGCGCGATCCAGACGGAGTTCGCCGAGGAGCTGGAGGCCGGCGAAGCGGGCACGGTGCTCTTCCAGATCGGATTCGTCCACGGGCTGCGCGACGCCACGCGCGTGGTGCACGGGCACTTCGACGCGGCCGAGGCGGGCCACGCCCCCTGCGCGCCGCCGCCGCTGGCCATCGCGCTGGGAGCGCGCAGCCGCCACGCCGAAACCGGCAGCCTCGAGATCGTCGGCTCTTGGCCCGAAGGTCACGAAGCCGAGTCGTACACCACGGCCTTGGGACCCGCGACGACCACGACCTGTCTGATGAGCGCCGGTTACACGTCGGGCTGGTTGTCGGGGCAGCTCGAAGCGGACGTCGTGGCCCAGGAGATCGAATGCCGGGCGCGCGGAGATGCGGAGTGCCGCTTCGTGGCGCGCGAGGTCGCGCTGTGGCGACAACTCGATGTGCCGGAGGTGTGCGAGCGGATCCAAGCCCTCCCCTTCCAGGCTCTGCGCCAGCACGTCTTCCAGCGTCTGGCCCAGCCGCCGAAAGCCCTGGACGCCCCGGCCCTGCCGCCGGAAGCACCGGCGCTCGACCCCGCCGAACCCGCGGTCCACATCTGGGGCCCCGTCATGGTGCTCCCGTTCGCCCATCCCGACGACATGCTCCGCGCCGTAGACCTCCTGGGCCGCGATCCCGGTGCCAGCGCGGTGCGGGTCGTCGTGATCGATCTGCGGGGCGCCGTGCTCGACGAGGGCTTCGGCGCGGCGGCCCTGGAGCAGGTGCTGGATGCGGTCGAGACGTGGGGTGCGGACGGCGTCCTGGCGGGCATCTCGCCCCTCAGCGAGCCGGCGATCCGAGACCTGGAGGCTTCCCACCTGGTCATCCACAAGGACCTGCCGGAGGCGATCGGAGCCGCGTTCCAGATCGCCAACCTCCAGCGACGCACCGTCTGAGCTGTCCTCCGGGGGCCGTCAAGTCGAGCTCCCGATCGCCCGACAGTCTCCGAGATGGGATCGCTCGCCCGCACCGGCTCGCTGGCAGATCTGCCGCTGCCTCGGCTCCTCCTCGCGCTGCACCGGGAGCGCTTCCAAGGCGCGCTCTGGCTCGAGCGCCAGCGGGTCGAGAAGAAGTCGCTGTGGCTGGCGGGCGCCCCGGTGGCGTCCGAGTCCAGCCTGGCCGGCGAATCCCTGGCCGCTTTGCTGGTCGCCCAGGGCGTGATCACCCAAGCCCAGGCGGGCGAGATCCAGGCCTACGCCAAAAAGAAGCGTTGCAGTGAAGGGGCGGCGGCCCTGGGGCTCCGGCTGTTGGACTCCCGCGCGCTGATCCAGGCCATGAAGGAGCAGACCCGCCGGCGGCTGGTCGATTGCTTCGGCTGGCCGGACGGCGATTATCGCTTGGCCGAGGACGAGCCGGTGCCGGAAGAGACCCGGGCCTTTCGCGCGGACCCCCTGCCCCTGGTCCAGGCGGGCCTCGAGACCCACTGGAGTCCGAATCGGCTGCTGGAAGAACTGGTCGGTCGGTCTGCGGAGTATCCCCAACCGAGCGGAGATCCCGGCAAGCTGCGCGAACGGCTCCTGCGCGACGAGACCGTGGAGCGGCTGCTGGCGTCCCTCAACGGCGACCGCTCGCTGGGGGAGCTCCTGTCCTTGGCGGCCACTTCGCCGCGTGCGGTGGCGGCCGCCTGGCTGCTGGAGGCGGGCGGCCTGGTGGAATTCGCCGGGCGGCCCGCGTCCGCCGACGACGAACCCGCCGCGCCCGTGGCGCCCGAGTTCGTCATCGAGGTGGCCGATGCGACCTCGGCCCCCACCGCGGAACCCGCCGCGGCAGAGGCGCCCTCCGTCACGACCCCCCAGGAGACGGCGCCGGCGGGAGAGTCCGAGCTGCGGCAGGAGATCCTGGAGAGGCACACGGCGCTCTCCGACCTCGACCACTACGCCCTGCTCGGGGTCGAGCGCGACGCGGCGACGGCCCCCATCAAGAAGGCCTACTTCCACGCCGCCAAGCGCTATCACCCCGACGCCCTCTCGCGTTCGGGGCTGGACGACATTCGCGACGAAGCCCGCGAGGTCTTCTCGCGCATCGCCGAGGCGTACGCCGTGTTGACCGACGAGGACAAGCGCCGCAACTACGACGTCCAGCTCGACGCCGGGGCCGAGGGCGACATCGACGTCGAGCGGCTGGCGCAGGCGGAGATGCAGTTCCGCAAGGGTGAAGTCCTGGTGCGGATGGGCAACTTCAAGGGCGCCATCGAGTTCTTGGACTCGGCCGTCCAGTTGTGGCCCGACGAAGCCGCCTACCAGGCGACGCTGGGCTGGGCGCTCTTCCGCAAGGCGCCCAAGGAGCCCGAACTGGCCCGCGAACATCTGGAACGCGCCGTGGAGCTGGACAAGACCGACGCCGTGACCTACGCGCGTCTGGCCATGGTGCTGCGAGACCTGGGCGACGAAGACGGCGCCGCCCGCGCCCAGGCCATCGCGAAGAAGCTCGATCCCAAGGCGACGGCCTAGGGAGCGACGCCCCCCTCCCCCGCCTCCCGGAGGAGCCACTCGCGGGCGCGGGTGCTGGGAACCCAGTGCAGCGGGCGAAGGCCCCGCACCACCGCGTCCCAGTCGAGCGCCACCAGAGCGAGCGGTCGCTCGCCCTCGGCCCACCACAGCCGCGCGCTCCGGTCGCCCACCCGGGCGAACGGCCCGCGGACGTCGGCGGCTTCTAGACGCTCCGCCAACGCGAGTGCACGTCCGGCACTGGCGGGATCCAGCGTGCGTCGCCCCACCACCCAACCGGACGGCACCGCGTACAGCGCCCCCAGCGAGGGATCGCGAAACGCGTCGCCGGACCAGACACGCCGCGCCGTCCGCCGCACCTGGTCGACCTCGCGCGTCATCACCGAGCGGCGACCGGCCACGTGGCCCTGAAAGCCGAGGGCGTGGCCGATCTCGTGGAGGGCCGCTCCGAAGAGCTCGACGTCCGAGAGCGGCACCGGGCGCCCGAGCGTGTCCGGGTTGGCCCGCTGCAGCACGATGCTGGCGAAGCGCAGCTCGGCGGGCACCCGTTCGCCCGGCTCCTGCAACGCGCTGCCTGTTTCCCAGCCGCAATCGGCCACCGTGTCGCCGCTGCGCACCGCCCTCCCGTCCTCCGGCTCCGCTGCGAACCGAATCTCCAGCTCCGCCGGCCCGTCGGTCGGGGTGAATCGCAGGCCCAGGCCGGAGGCTTCCCAGGCGGCCAACGCGCGCTCGAGAACCCGGCGCTCCCCCGCGTCGGCATCCGGCGGCAGCGACACCCGGAGTGTGGCCGGCGTCGCCCAACGACACAGAAACAGCGCCACCCCCGTCCTGAAAAGCGCGGGATAGGGACGTGCGTCGGCCAGGCGCTGGCCGGGCCAGGCTTCCAAGGCCGCCGCGTGAGGAGCGAGGTGCTGCGGATCCCAGCCGCCCGCCGGCCCCTGGCAGCCGAGCCAGGCCGCCGGAATCACTCCCAGCGCGAGGACCCACAGTCGCCTCATCGACGCTGGTCCACCCAGGCGAAGAGCGCCGTTCCGATCACCACCGCGATTGCCACGGCTCGGAACGCACCCGAGTAACCCACCTGGGCGATCAAGATGCCCAGCGCCGGCCCCACCAGATAACCCGCATCGACCAGCGAGGTGAGGATCGCCATGGCCGAGCCCCGCTCGTGATCTCGAGCCCGGCCCACCACCAGCCCGAACAGCAGCGGAAACGAATACCCGTGGCCCACGCCGCACAGCGCGCCGGCCACCAGCACCTCGGCGTCGGTCTCGGCACCGGCCAGCGCGGCGAAGCCCAGCGCCAAGATCAAGAGGGCCGGGAACAGCACCCGCTTGACGCCGATGCGGTCGGGCAGCCAGCCCAGGAAGGCGCGCAAGCCGATGGCGGTGGTGCAGTACGCGGCGAAGAAACTGCCGACGCTCCCGAGACCGCGGGTCTCCGTGTACGTCTTGAGGAACGTGAACACCGCCGCCAACGCGCTGGCGAAGACGAGCGAGATCCACCACAGGGGCAAGAGATCCCGCTGGCGCAAGACCTTCCAGAAGCCGCCGCTCGGCGTCCGAGCGCCGTCGGGCGCCGCCTCGGGCCGGGCCTCGCGAATGGGCAGGCACGCCAGCGCTCCCAGGACGGCGAAGCCGAGCGCCACCAGGAAGAGCTCCCGGTAGCCGGCCCAAGCGAGCACGAGGTCGCCCACCATGCCGCCGAGGGCGATGGGCAACATGCTCGACACACCGAAGAGCATGAGCCCCTCGTTCCGGCGCCCCGCCGGCACGATGTCCGCCGCCAGGGTGAACAGCACCGTGAAGAGCGTCGCTTCGGCCGCCCCGTGCAACATTCGGACGAAGTAGGCCCACGGGCCGTAGCTATCCAGCGTGAGGTACAGGGCCACGCCCAGCAGCTGCAGCGCGTTGCCGGCCAACAGAATCGGCCGCCGGCCCTGCAGGTCCATGCGACGGCCGAGGGCGGGCCGAATCGCGATGGCCGTCAGCCCCAGGAGACCGTAGAGCTGTCCGATCTGGACCTCGTTGGCCCCCAGATCCGTGAGAAAGCCCGGAAAGTGCAGGAACAGGTTGAAGGACAGGCCGTGCAACAGGTTGGCCGCGGCCAACAACACGAAGGACCGAACGAACAGCGGCTCGCGCGCTCTCCCCGCCTCGGTGGAGGGCATCCGGCTCAGGGACGTCGGTCCGCCGCTCTTTGGAAGAGGCCCTGGGCCGCCAGGTTCATCTGGGCGAAGCGCTCGTCTTGGGTCTGGCCCTGGTGGTAGCGGAAGTAGATCTGCTGGAGCACGACACCCATCTTGAAGAGCCCGAAGACCTCGTAGTAGCGCATGCTCTGGGAGTCCACGCCCGCGCGTTCGGCGTAGCGCGCGACCGCCTGCTCCCGCGTCATGAAGCCCTCGGTCTGGGTGGGCATGCTGGCCGGCCCGAAGGCCTCCTCGTCGCGATTGATCCACGAGCAGAGCAAGGTCCCCAGGTCACAGAGCGGATCCCCGAGCGTGCACATGTCCCAGTCGTAGACGGCGACGCAGCGCCCGGGGTCGTCCGCCGCCACCGCCATGTTGTCGAGCTTCCAGTCGTTGTGGAGCAGCGTGCGGGGAGGCGACTCGGGCCGATGGGTCTCGAGCCAGCGGGCCACCTCCTCGGCGGCGACCACGTCGTCGGTGCGCGCGCGCTCGTAGCGCCCGTTCCAACCGCTCACCTGCCGCGCCAGAAAGCCCTCGGGCTTGCCGATGTCCCCGAGCCCGATGGGCTCCGGGTCCACCTGGTGGAAGTCCACCAGCGCATCGATCACCACCTCGGAGAGCTTGCGGTTGGCCACCGGATCTTTTCCACTTCCGAACTCGGCGGGAATCTCGCGTCGCACGACGATGCCGCGGCGGCGTTCCATGACGAAGAAGTCGGCGCCCAGGATGTCGTGGTCTTCGCAGAGAAGATGCGCGCGCGGCGCCGGCGTGAAGGCCCGCCAGAGCGCGGAGAGCGCCCGGTACTCGCGCTTCATGTCGTGGGAACCCGGCGCCACCGGGCCCAGCGGCGGGCGGCGCAGGACGTATTCGACGGCGTCGTCGCCCTCGCCGTAGCGCAGCAGATAGGTGAGATTCGCGTGCCCGCCTCCGAACTGCCGTACCTGGAGCTTGCGATCGCTGCCTTCGAGCCGGCCGGCGAGGTAGGACGCGAGCCGCGCTTCGTCGAAGAGTTCGTCCGTGCGGACGTCGATCACGTCGGCCTGTTCGGCTCGCGTGAGCGGGGCGGCTTGCTGGAGCGGCGCGCTGAGGCTGTCGTCGGGGGGGCTCGGCGGCATGGGAGGCCGATGCTACCACGGCCTATGCGGGAAGCGAGCCCGCGATCCGGACGCCGACCGGAGGTTCGCCGGCGTCCATGCCGAAGACCCGCGCGTAGAAGTAGTGCTCGCCTTCGAGCGCGACGCGAATCGACTCCTCGCGGCGGAAGCCGTGCTGCTCCCCGGCGAAGGGCACGTACGCGTGGGCCGTCCCCTGGGCGGCCAACGCCGCCACCATGGCCTCGGCTTGGTTCGGGGGCACGACGCGGTCTTCGAGACCCTGGAAGAAAATCACCGGGCAGGACAGACGCTCGGTGAAGTGGATCGGCGAGCGTTCCCGATAGCGCTCGCGGGCCTCCGGGTAGGGCCCCACCAGCCAGTCGGTGTAGCGCGACTCGAACTTGTGGGTGTCGCGCGCCAGGGCCTCCAGGTCTCCGATGCCGTAGTGGCTGGCGCCCGCGGAAAAGGCGTCGTGGAAGACGAGTGCACACAGTGTCGTGTAGCCTCCCGCGCTGCCTCCACTGATGGCCAGACGGCGCCCGTCGACCCGGCCCTGCTCGGCCAGGAAGCGCGCCGCCGCAACGCAGTCCTCCACGTCGACGATCCCCCAGCGCTCGTGCAGCAGTTCGCGGTAGGGGCGCCCATAGCCCGTCGACCCACCGTAGTTCACGTCCACGACGGCGAAGCCCCGGCTCGTCCAGAATTGAATGCGCGGATCCAGTGCCGGGGCCGTCGCCGCCGTGGGCCCGCCGTGGCTCTTCACCAGCAGCGGCGGCGGGGTCGGCGCGGCGCGGGTCGGGGCGTAGAAGAAGGCGTGGGCCCGGCGCCCGTCCGCGCTGTCGAAGACGACGGCTTCGGGGGAGGAGATGCCGGCGGCGTCCGTGGGCAGGGGATCGGGCCGACGCACGGCCTCCAGGCCGCGCGTCACCAGGTCGAGTGCGTAGATCCCGGCAGTCCGGTCGGGACCCGAAGCGCAGAAGACGACCCGCTCCCCCTCGGCGCGAACCCCTTCGATCACGCTAAAGGGCGTGGGAATCGGCTCCAGGTCCCCGCGCTCGAGATCCAGGAGCGCCAGGCAGTCGCCCGTGGGCTCGTGGAAGCGGCAGACCAGGCGAGAGCCGGCCAGAGGGGCGTAGGACGCCAGGCCGAAGACCCACGGCGGTCGGGTGAACTCGGCCGGACGGGGGCACAAGGCGTCGTCCGACCCGCCGTCGCGGGCCTGGTAGAGGTTCCACCAGCCGCTGCGGTCCGAGACGTAGACGAGCCCACCCTCTGGGCGAAATCTCGGCTCGGTCACCGATTCTCGCTCGCCGCCTGCAACGAGATAGGGAGTGCCGTCGGGGCGTCCCTCCCGCCACGCCACCGACCACAGACAGGTCCCGTTCCAGGGCATGTTCGGGTGGTCCCAGGTCAGGTAGGCCAGTCGCGCGCCGTCGGGACGGAAAGCCGGGCTGCTCACGAAGTCGTGGTCCGTGGCGACTGCGCGGGCGGGGCCCCCGTCCGTGGAGACCACCACCAACCGGTTTTCGGGCTCGTCGCCGTCGCGCGGCCGCTCCTGGACGCACACCAGCCAGCGCCCGTCCGGCGAAACCACGAGATCGGCGTGGTGGGCGGCCTCGCGCGTCAGGCGGCGGGGATCGCCGTCGGGATCCTGGCGGTAGACCTGACCGTCCGTGAAGTCGACGTAGAAGAGCGAGCCCCGGTGGACCGCGTACTCCCCGCCTCCGTACTCGTGCACCCGCGAGCGGACGTTGACCCCGGCGGCGGTCCGCCGACGGGGGGGCTGACCGAGCCCCGCCGACCACACGGACTGGCGGCCGCCGTCGCTGGGCCGTCCCTCCAGCCAGTAGACTCCGTCGGGTCCGATCCGCGGCGCTCCCAAACGGGTGGCCCCGGCTGCGATTCCGGCCGCGGTCCAGGGGGACCCGCCCTGCCCCGCTCCGCTTCTCGACGTCATTTTCGCGGGCGCCCACCTCGTGCAGCCGTCTGGACTGCGGTGGTTTCGCAACCGGAGGCGATGGGCCACCCTTCGGCCCCATCCCCGTCCAGTCGTGATTCGGGTTGGAAGCGCGCAGCTTAAGGGTCTCCATGGAAAGCGTCACATGATTTTCCGGCGAGACCCCGCGCCGTGACTCCGCTGGACGGGCTGCTGCTGGTCGGCGGCGGCTTCGCTGCGGGAGTGCTCAATACGCTGGCGGGGGGCGGCTCCCTCATCACCGTCCCGCTGCTGGTGTTGCTGGGGCTGCCGGGCACCGTGGCGAATGGCAGCAACCGCATCGGCATCCTCGTCCAGAACGTGGCCGCGGCCTGGCAATTTCGGGCTGAGGGGGTTTCCGGGCTGCGCCGCGCGGTGCCGGTGCTGCTCCCCGTCGGCCTCGGCTCGGTGTTGGGGGCTTGGGCCGTCGCCCAGCTCCGCGATGAGACCTTCGAGCGCCTGTTCGGCGTCTTCATGCTGCTCTTGCTGGTGCCGACCTTGCGGGGAACCGGGCCGGAACGGACCGAGCACCGGACGGCGTGGCCACCGTGGGTCTCTGCCGCGGTCTTCTTCGCCATCGGCCTCTACGGCGGCGCCTTCCAGGCCGGCGTCGGGCTCGCGCTGATCCTGGCCCTGTCGCGGTCCGGCCTCGATCTCGTGCGCGCCAACAGCGTCAAGACGGTCGTGATCGCCGTCCTGACGGCTGTCGCGGTGCCGGTGTTCATCGTGCAGGGACAGGTGGTGTGGCTGCACGCGCTCGTGCTCGCCGCCGGGTTCGCCGTCGGCGGCGTCGCCGGCGCGCGACTCACGGTCGCCGGTGGCGAGCGGGTGGTTCGGCCCGTTCTCGTTGTCAGTGTCTTGGCGCTGGCGGGCAGAATGTTGGGGCTCTATTGACGCGCACCTCGCCGACGTTCGTGAGCGTGAATGCCCCCAAGCCTGAATCCAGGGCGGACCGGGTCGCGAATTCTCTAGCTTGCTCGATCTGGCGACGGCTATGATCCGACGGGGACAAACCGGCATGTCTTCTCATGACACCGGCGCGGAGCAGAACTACGGCGGTGGTTCGGTCGCACAGCCGAAGCCCGAGGCCCCCTCCCGTCCGTCTGTTCTGGCTTCCCTGCAACCCCTGATCCAGTCGCTGGCCGCGTCGGAAACCCGCGACGCGGTGGTGGAAAGTCTGCTCGAGTGGATCACCGACAGCGGCGGCTTCGCGGGCGCGCGGCTGCGCTTGCAACCCGAACCGCGGCCCTCCACGGATGCTTCCCAGCAGCGGGGTCAATGCACGGGGCCGGAAGCGCACAGCGTGGCCGTCGTGCGCGGGCGTCGGCTGCTGGCGCACCTGGACCTGTGGGACGACGAGCCCAACGGCGAGGCCCGCGTCGAAGCCCTGAGCGCCGCCCTGCCGTGGCTGGCCTTGGCTCTGGAGTCGACTCCGACCGATGCGCAGCCTCGCCACCGCCTGTTGATCGAACACGCGGCCGACGTCGTCTGCGAACTCGCCAGCGATGGCCGCCTCCGCTACATGAGCCCCAGCGTCGCCGACGTCCTGGGGCATCCGCCCGCGTTCTACCTGGGCAAGAGCTTCGTCGAGTTCGTGCACCCCGACGACCGCGAAGTCACGCTCGAAGCCTTCTCCAAGTTGGTGGCCACGGGCAAGTCCGTCGAAACGCGGTTCCGGAGCCCCCACGCGGAAGGCCACGTCTGCTGGATCTGGAGCCGCGCCTCCAGCTACCGGGCGGGCGGCGCTCTCTACGTGGTCGCGATCCTGCGATCCGTCACGACCCAGGTCGAAGCCGAGCAGCGGCTGCTGGAGAGCCAGGCCCGCTACCGAACCATCGTCGAGAACGCCTCGGACGTGATCCTCGTTGCGACTCCCGAGGGCCTCATCCACCACGCCACACCCAACGCCAGCGAGGTCCTCCGCGTCGAGGAACCCGAGCGTCTGACGACGGATCTGTTCGATCGGGTCTGGCCCGAAGATCGCCCGGCCTTTGCCAACGCCTGGGCGGGAACGCAAAGCGAGCAGGAGCCGGGTCGGGTGGACTTCCGCCTGCCCGACGAGAATGGCACGCCACAGTGGTACGAGGCCTCGTGGCGTCCCTTTGAAGATGCCCAGGGCGAGCCGCTCCTGTCGCTCGTGATTCGCGACATCGGGGATCGCAAGCGCACCGAGGATGCGCTGCGCGACGTGGCGCAGGGGCTGGCCTCGCCCGACGGTTTTTCCTTCGGCACGCTCACCCGACATCTGGCGGCCAGCCTCCAAGCCGACGCGGCCATACTCGGACTGAGAAGCCCCGACGACCCGAGTTGGGTTCGGCCGGTGGCGTTCTGGATCGACGGGGCGTTCGCGGAGATGGACGACTACCCCTCCGAGGGAGCCCCCTGCGCCAACGTCCTGGCCAACGAGATCTGTTGCTATCCCACGGGCGTGCAACGTCTGTTCCCGGCGGACGAGATGCTCGTGCGAGAGCGCTTCGAGAGCTACGTGGGTGCTCCTCTGACGGACGAGCAGGGCTCGGTGGTGGGCCTGGTGTGCGCTCTCTCCCGCCAGCCGCTTCACGATCCGGACATGGCGCGCTCCCTGGTCCGCGTCTTCAGCACCCGCGCCTCCGCCGAGCTGCAGCGCGATCGCGCGGGGCGCGCCCTGACGGCCAGCGAGGAGCGCTTCCGGGCACTGGCCGAGAACGCGCAGGACGTCATCTTCGAGATGGATGCCAAGGGGCGGGTGCTCTTCAGCTCGCCCAACGCGCCGGCCCTGTTCGGCACGGACCTGACCGGCACCGACCTCTCCTCGCTGCGGGACTTGGTCCACGAGGGCGACGTCGCTCGCGTGACTCGCGAACTGAAGCGCGCCATCGCCGACCAGTCGAGCGGCGACGTCGCGTTCCGCCTCCGCACCCCGGATGCGGGCGACTGGCGCTGGTGCGAGCTCACCGTGCGGGGTTTCCTCACCGAGGGCGGCATGCGACGGGGCGTCGTCGTCCTCCGCGACATCACCCAACGCACGATCGCAGAGGAAGCCACGCAGCGGCTCATCTCCATCACCCAGAACAGCTCCGACTTGATCCTGCTGGTGTCGCTGGACGGCTCGCTGCTCTTCCTGAACCCGGCCGGACAGGCCCTGCTGGGCTTCGAGTCCGAGGAAGAGGCCCGGGGCGCTTCGGTGTTCGACCTCTTCATGCCCGAGAACGCCAAGGAGATGCGCTACCACGTGATGCCCACCGTGCACCGGGCGCAGCACTGGTCGGGAGAACTGCAGCTCCAGCACCATCGCCATGCGAGAACCATCCCCACCCTGGCGACACTGTTCCTGGTGCAGGACCCCCGGAGCCTGCGTCCGCTGGGCATCGCCGGGATCTTCCGCGACATCAGCGAGCGCAAGCACGCCGAGCGGGCTCTCCGCGAGATCGAGGAACGCTACCGCAGCATCACCGAGAACACGCTCGACCTGATCGCCGAGCTGTCGGACGACGGGAGCTTCGTCTACGCCAGCCCGAACTACCGGCAGATCCTGGGCTACGGCTCCGAGGATCTGCTGGGGCGGGATGCGTTCTCCTTTCTCCACCCCGACGACGGCCACGCCCGGAGCGAGTTCCGGCGGGCCTTCGAGGACCAGGTGGGCACCGAGACCACCTACCGCTATCGGCATCGCGACGGGACGTACCGCTGGCTCGAGACCAGCGCCCGGCCCTACGTGACCGCATCCGGTCGCTCCATGATCATCGCCATCACGCGCGACATCACCGCGCGCCGGGCGGCCGAAGAGGCGCTGCGGCGCAGCGAAGAGCAGTTGCGCCAGTCCCAGAAGATGGACGCGATTGGGCGCTTGGCCGGCGGCGTGGCCCACGACTTCAACAACCTCCTGACCGCCATCACGGGGTACTGCGACCTGTTGCTGGAGGGCATCGACGCGCAGGATCCCGCCCGGGACGACGCCGAGGAGATCCTGCGCGCCGCCGAGCGCGCGGGGACTCTCACGCGGCAGCTGCTGGCGTTCAGCCGGCGTCAGGTCCTGCAACCCCGGGTCTTGGATCTGAACGCGCTGCTGTCCGACGTCGACCGCATGCTGCGGCGACTCCTGGGCGAGGACGTCGAGCTGGTCACCATGTTGGATGGCGAACTCTGGCGGGTGAAGGCCGATCCCGGTCAGCTCGAGCAGGTCGTGCTCAACCTCGTGGTCAACGCGCGGGACGCCATGCCCGACGGGGGTCGCATCACGATCCAGACTTCAAACGTGGTGGTGGAGGGGTCGGATGCCTCGCACCCGGACGTCCCGCCGGGTGAGTACGCCATGCTCGCAGTCCGCGACGACGGGGTCGGGATGGACGAGAACACGAGCACGCGCATCTTCGAGCCCTTCTTCACGACCAAGCCCGCCGGTCGGGGTACGGGGCTCGGTCTCAGCACCGTCTACGGAATCGTCAGCCAGAGCCAGGGCGCGCTGCGCGTCACCAGCCATCCGGAGGCCGGATCGACCTTCTTCATCTACCTGCCGCGGGTGGGGGACGCCGTGGCCTCTCCCGACGAGGCCACGGCGCCGCCCCGCATTCGCGGCAGCGAGACGATCCTGGTGGTCGAAGACGCGGACTCGGTGCGGTCCCTGGTGCGGCGCCACCTGGAACGTCAGGGCTACACCGTGCTGGAAGCGCGCTCGGGTGTCGACGCGCTGCGCTTGTGTCGGCGCCACGAAGGTCCGATCCAACTGCTCCTGACCGACGTGGTGCTCCCGGGTCTCGACGGCCGGGAAATCGCGCGCCGCGCCGTCGAGCTCCGCGCTCACCTGCCCGTGCTCTACATGTCGGGCTTCACGGAGGACCACCCCTCGCGCCGAAGCGTCTTGGACGAGAACGTGGTCGTGCTGGAAAAGCCGTTCACGCCGGCGACCATGCTGCGCCGGGTTCGACAAATTCTGGACGCTTCCGCTGCCATCGAACGCGTCGGGGAACGGGCGGAGGCGTTCTCCGAGGCAGTCCCGAACCTCGAGGCGGAAGCGGAAGAGCTGGAGGCGCTCTCCTCGGAGTGGATCGCCGAAGGGACGCGAGACGCCGACCCCGAGGACGACTGAGACGTTCCCTACCCGTCACTGTTCCGTGTGGAACGAGTTGCGCGTGCCCTGCCGGTTCAATCTGAAATCCGTTTCAATCTGAATCGTTCGCTTCACCGAGGCGCGCGTCCAAGAGTTCGGCCAGCCAGGCTCGAAACCGATCCGAGGCATCGTCTTCCATGCCGAGGCTCCGCGACAACAGCGGTCCCCCGATGGCGTCGCCCAGCAGCGCCACCGCGGTCAGCCACACCACGAAGTGTGTCTCCTCGCGGCTGGGCTCAGGGCGTCCCGCCGCGCGCCACGCCGCCGATCGCCGTTCGTGCGCGGCGGTGGCCAGCTGTAAAAGCATGCGCTCGCGGGCCACCTCCTCGGGCACGCGCCGGCTCAGCAGCCGCCAGGCCAGCAGGCGCGCGTGGCCGCGCTCGGACAGCGTGTTCGCCACGCGATCCAACAACTCGGACACGGAAACCACGCCGTCCGTACGCAGCGCCTGCAGCAGATCACGCCGCAGATCGTCCATGGCCCGCTGGAGGAGCGCCTCCAGCAGTCCTTCCCGGCTTCCGAAGTGATGGAGGATGGTCGGATGGGACAGGCCCGCATCGGCGGCGATCTCCTGCAGGCGGACCGCTTCCGGTCCCCCCTCGGCCAGCCGGCGCTGGGCCGCCTCGAGAATCAGTTCCCGGGCTTCCTCGGCCGTTCGACGTCGCCGTGCTGCGTGTGCCATTCGCTCTCCCGCGGGGATCCCCGGTTCGCGGAGCGAGAATAGCGTTGACAGCATTGTCAGCAAGAGCTACTGACAAGGGTGTCAACAAGCGCCCGCCACAGGAGTCGACGCCCATGACTGCCGCGACCTCCTCTTCCCCGCCGGCCCGACGTCTCCGCCCGCTAGAAGCCTTCCGCGCGATGGGACGGCTGCTTCGCGATCCCGACGACACGGCCGAGGTATTTCGCGTGATCGACGCCCTGTCGGGCAACTCGGGCGAGCGGGTCTTCCAGCGGTTCCGCCGCACCGAGGCCGGGGCCCGGATCTTGGCCGAGCGGCGCGATCTGCTCACCCGACTCCAGGATCGCGCCTGGCTCGAGGCCCAGCCGGAAGGCAGCCTGGCGCGCCACTACGCCGATTTCATGCGCCGCGGCGCCATTACGCCGGATGGGCTCGTCGAGGCCAGCGAGGCCCGCCCCAGCACAACCGACGACCCGGACCGGCTGCGGGTGGGCGCCCGCCTGCGCGACATGCACGATCTCTGGCACGTGGCGACGGGCTACGACCGCGACCTGCTGGGAGAGGCCGCTCTCTTGGCCTTCACCTATGCCCAGACCCGAAATCGCGGAATCGGGTTCATCGTCGCCATGGCCTACTGGAAGAGCCTGCGCGCCGGAGGCCCCTTCCGGGCCGCCCGCCGCCTGATCCGCCAGGGCTATCGGCGCGGACGCCGGGCCGTCTGGCTGCCGGCCGAGGACTGGGAAGCGCTGCTTCCGCTGCCGCTGACGGAGGTGCGGGCGCGGCTCCAGCTCGACACACCGCCGCAATACGAGCCGATCCCCTCGCCCCAAACGGCAAACGCGGCCGCGGCCCCCTGACCCCAGCGCTCTCCCGGGTACACTGCGCGCCAGGAGGACGCCATGGCGGAGCAGACGGGAGTGCTGAAGGGGATGCTGGAGGGCAAGGTCGCGCTGGTGACGGGAGGCGGGACCGGGATCGGTCTGGCGTGCGCGCAGGCCATCGTGGCCGGCGGCGGTTGCGTGGCCCTGGGCGGGCGGCGAGAGGACGTGGTTCGCGCTGCGGCGGCCGAGCTGGGCGAGCGCGCACTGGGGGTGGTCTGCGACGTGACGGATCAGGCATCGGTGGACGCTGCCGTGGCCGCCACCTGCGAACGTTTCGGCCCGCTCAGCCTGGCCGTCAACTCCGCCGGCGTCGGTTCGGGCGGCAACGTGCTCAACAGCACCGACGCCGAGTTCGCAGCCTGCCTCGACACGAACCTCACCGGTGTCTTCCGCAGCCTGCGTGCCGAAGCCCGGGCCATGAAGGCGGCGGGCGGCGGCAGCATCGTCAACGTCAGCTCCATCGCCGGCGCCCTCACCCACCGCTGGATGAGCGCGTACTGTGCCTCCAAGGCCGGCGTCAACATGCTCACCCGCTGCGCCGCCGACGACCTGGGCGAGCACGGGATCCGCGTAAACGCGGTGATGCCCGGCGTGGTCGAGACGGAGCTCGCCGCGCCCCTGGTCCAGAACGAGACGGCGGTGGCGGAGTACAAGCGGCGCATGCCGCTGGCCCGCGTCGGGCAGCCCGACGACGTCGGCCAGTTGACCGCCTTCCTGCTGTCGGACGCCGCCAGCTGGGTGACCGGCCAGGTCATCGGCGTCGACGGAGGACACACGATTCGCCAGGGTCCCGATCTCGTACCCGGCTTCTTCGAGAAGTTCCTGCCCGAGGAGCGCTGATGGAGGCGCCGGCCTACCGCGACCCCCAGGCCGGCGCGGGCTTCGGTCCCGGGAGCCTCGTGTGGGAGCTGGGCGGCGACGCCCTGCTGCTGTTGGCCGGACCGCGGGCCCTGCTGCTCCAGCTGGCCCACCCGCTGGTGGCCGCCGCGGTGGCCGAGCACAGCGCCTTCGCGGAGCGGCCCTGGCGCCGCCTGGCGGCGACGCTGCACGTGCTCTTCGGTCTCTACTTCGGCAACGCCGCCGAAGCGGCGGCCGCCGCGTCGCGGGTCGATCGGGCCCACGCCCGCGTCCGTGGATGCCTGCGGGACGCGACCGAGACGCTCCCGCTCGGCACCCCGTATTCGGCGGCGGACCCGGAGCTCCTGTTCTGGGTCTTCGCCACGTTGGTCGACTCGGCCCGGGCCGGCGCCGAGGCCTTCGTGCGACCGCTTCGGCCCGAGGAACAGGAGCGCTTCTACCGGGAGCTCCTCCGCGTGGGCGGGCGCCTGGACCTCCCCGCAGCCAGTCTGCCCGGCGACGTCGGCACCTTTCGCGAACGGATGCGAGCGCTCCAGGACGGGCCGACGCTGACGGTGACGCCCACCGCTCGGCGACTGGCCGAGATCGTCTTGGCACCCCCCATGCCGGGCCTCCCGGCGACCGCGTTCGCGCCGCTGGCGCACCTGACGCGCGGGCTGCTCCCGCCCTCGGTTCGGCGCCGCTACGGATTCGCCTGGGGTGCCGACGACGAGGCGCGCTTCGCATCCCAGTGCCGCCGCCTGCGAACCCTCGCGCGGCTCACCCCCGCCTGGCTTCGGCGCGTGCCCCAGGCCCACCGCGCCCAGTGGCGCGCCCGGCGGGCGGGGGTGCAGAGCGCGACTTTCGCCGCGCCGCGGGGGCTCCGGTGAGCGTCCGCTGTGAACGGCCCGACGCGCATCCGCACGTGGCCCTCGTGACCCTCGACCGGCCGGAACGGGCCAATGCCCTCGACCTGGACACCCTGCGCGAGCTGGCCGCGATCTGGCGTCGGATCGCCGACGCCGACGACGTGCGCTGCGCCGTGCTGACCGGGTCCGGCGACCGCAACTTCTGCTCCGGCATGGACATGCGGAGCACCATCCCCGTCTCGCAGCGCCTGGCCCGGGGCGAGCGGCTGGAGGAGCACGAGTTCGAGGCCCTGCGGAGCGTCTCCGTGGCGCTCCTGGCGGGCTTCGATCTCCAGACCCCCTTGGTGTGCGCCGTCAACGGGCACGCCCGCGCCGGGGGCCTCGATCTGATGCTGGCCTCCGAGCTCCGCTACGCCGTGCCCGGCGCCACCTTCGCTCTGGAGGAAGTGGCCCTCGGTCTGTATCCCACCGGCAACGCCACCGTTTTGCTGCCGCGCCAGGTGGGCTGGGCGCACGCCTTCGACCTGCTGCTGACGGCGCGGCCCATCGACGCCGAGCGGGCCGCCGCGATCGGCCTCGTGAACGCCGTCGTCGAGCCGGAGGCGCTGCTGCCGACGGCCCTGGCCGCCGCCGACGCCATCGCGGCGGCGGCGCCCCTCGCCGTGAAGGCCACGCGAAGCGGCGTGCGCGAGCTCTTGAGTGAGCCGCTCGAAAACGCCTACCGCCGCCAGGAGGAGCTGGGCAAGCCGCTGCGCCGCACGGAAGACGCCCGCGAGGCGCAGCGCGCCTTCGTCGAGAAACGGCCCCCCAAGTTTCGCGGAGCGTAGCGCCAGACGCGAGGCGCCTAGCCGTCCACCGCCGCAGCCACGCGCACGGGCACGCTCTTGTAGGCCGGCGTGCGGCTGCCGGCCGCGCGGTGCTCGAGCGGCACCAAGGCGTTGGCTTCCGGGTAGTAGGCGCCCACGCAGCCCCGGGGAATCTCGTAAGCGACGGCTCGAAAGTCGGTCACGCTCCGCTCGTCGCCCCGAAATCGACTCGTGAGGGTGACCCGCTGGCCCGCGGACAGGCCCCGGGCCGCGAGATCGTCCCGGTGCATGAGGACGACGCGCCGATCGCCGTGGATGCCGCGATAGCGGTCGTCCTGGCTGTAGATCGTGGTGTTGAACTGGTCGTGGCTGCGAAGCGTCATCAGCACCAGCTCCCCGTCCGCCAGCGCGAGCTTCGGAATGGGGTGCACGCAGAAGTGGGCCTTGCCGTCGGGCGTGTCGAAGGCGCGCTCCCTGGCCCCGCTCGGGAGTACGAAGCCGCCGGGCTCGCGCACGCGCTCGTTGAAATCCTCGAACCCGGGCACCACCTGCTCGATGGCGTCTCGAATCCGGTCGTAGTCGCCCGCCAGCTGCTCCCACGGCACGGGGTTCTCGGGGCCGAGAATCGCCCGCGCCAAATCGCACACGAGCCGAACTTCGCTGCGCAGCGACGGAGTGGCCGGCTCCGAGCGCCCCTGCGAACGGTGCACCACGCTCATGGAGTTCTCGACCGTCACGAACTGCGGGCCGTTCGGCCCGTCGTCCCGCTCGGTGCGGCCCAGGCACGGCAGCACGAACGCCTCCCGCCCCGCGATGACGTGGGAGCGGTTCAGCACCGTCGAGATCTGGACCGTCACGTCGCACTGTTGGAGCCCCGTCCGCACGCGCGACGGGTCGGGCGTCGCCACCGCGAAGTTGCCCCCGAGTCCGATGAAGGCCCTGACCCGGCCCGCCTCCATGGCTTCGATGGCCCCGACCGTGTCGAGTCCGGGTTCTCGGGGCGGGGCGAAATCGAACGCAGCTCCCAGGCGGTCCAGGAACGCGGGGCCGGGGCGCTCCCAGATGCCCATGGTGCGATCGCCCTGCACGTTGCTGTGCCCCCGCACCGGGCACGGCCCGGCTCCCGGCTTGCCGATCTGGCCGCGCAACAAGAGCAGGTTCATGACCTCCTGCACGTTGGCCACGCCGTGGGCGTGCTGCGTCAGCCCCATGGCCCAGCACGCGATCACCCGGTCGGCCGCCACGAAGATCTCGGCCGCTTCGCGGAGCGCGTCGCGGTCGACGCCGGCGCTGGCCTCGATCTCCGCCCACTCCGTCGCGTCCAGCTCCTGGCGCAGGGCTTCGAAACCCTCGCAGTGATCGCGCAAGAAGTCCCAGTCCAGAACCTGGCCCGGCTTCCGGGCTTCCGCCGCCAGCACGTGCTTCATGAGGCCCTTCAGCAGAGCCACGTCGCCCCCGATCCGCACGGGCAGGTGCAAGTCGCAGAGTTCGGTGCTGCCGCCCAGCCAGGCCCGGGGGTCCTTCGGGTGCGCGAAGCGCACCAGACCCCGCTCGCGCAGCGGATTGATGCTGACGAGCTTGCAGCCCCGTCGCTTGGCCGCTTCGAGCGCGGTCAGCATGCGGGGGTGGTTGGTGCCCGGGTTCTGGCCCAGGACGAAGATCGCGTCGCAAAGCTCGAAGTCGGCCAGCGACACGGTGCCCTTCCCCACGCCGATCGCTTCCAGGAGGCCGGTGCCGCTGCTCTCGTGGCACATGTTGGAGCAGTCCGGGAGGTTGTTGGTGCCGAACTGCCGGGCCAACAGCTGATAGAGGAAGGCGGTCTCGTTGGCCGTGCGGCCGGA
>JAKSBN010000366.1 GCA_022361175.1 Pseudomonadota bacterium
CTGTCCCGCGTCGCCGAGATCGTCCCGCTGGCGCCGCCCCGCCGGCTGCGGTCGAATCTGATCAACGGTATCAAGGAGATGCGCGTCGAGCTGAGGCCGGCGTGAACGAGCGACGGTAGAGCGATGAGAGAACGACCGAAAAGCGCGACAGTGGAAGCGCGACAGAAGAGCCCGACAGAAAAGGAGGCCATCCCATGAGCCTCGTCCGAATCGAGAAGCCGAGCCCCGACACCAGCGTGATCGTCCTGGACCGCCCCGAGCGGATGAACTCGATGGCCTTCGAGCTCATGGTCCCGCTCCACGAGGCCTTCGAAGAGGTGGGGCGCGACAACGAGACGACCTGCGTCATCCTGACGGGGACGGGCCGGGGCTTCTGCTCCGGCGCGGACACGCAGGAGTCCGAGCCGCCGCCGAACATCGCGGGGCTCACCGTCACGCGCATCGCGACGCGCGCGATGACGATCCTCGCGGATCTGGTTCCCGCCATGCAGCGCATGCCGCAGCCCGTGATCTGCGCCATCAACGGCGCCGCCATCGGCGGTGGGTTCTGCCTGACGCTCGGCGCCGACGTCCGCATCGCCGGCGAGTCGGCCTACTTCCGGGCGGCCGGCATCAACAACGGGCTCACCGCCACCGAGCTCGGCCTGAGCTTTCTCCTCCCCCGCGCGATCGGCTCGTCGCGGGCGTTCGAGATCATGCTCTCGGGCCGCGACGTCAGCGCGATGGAAGCCGCCGAGATGGGTCTCGTCTCGCGGGTGGTTCCGGACGCCGACCTCATGGCCGAGGCGCTCGCGCTCGCCAAACGGATCAACGGCTGGAGCGCGCAGGGCGTCGCACTCACCAAGCGGATGATGTGGGCCGGGCTCGAGACCTCCAGCCTGCGTGCCGCCATCGAGCTCGAGAGCCACACCCAGCTCTTCGTCCGCATGACCACCAAGAACTTCGAGGAAGCCGTCCGGGCGCGCCGCGAAGACCGTCCCCCCGACTTCCAGGACTGAGATGGCGCTGGGAGCACAAGCCGAGGGACTGCCGCTCACGCCGCGCGCGGCCGAAACGCGCGAGCGCATCCTCGACGCGGCCGAAACCGTCTTCGGGCAGCGGGGGTTCGATGCGGCGACCACGCGCGAGATCGCGGCCCTCTCCGGCACGAACGTCGCCACTCCCTACACCTACTTCGCGGGCAAGGAGGCGCTCTACGCGGCCGTCATCGAGCGCGCCATCGCGCCGCTGATCGAGCTCATGGATCAGTTCGCGCGCGAGAGCGACAAGCCGGGCGCCGCCGCCGCTGCGATTCACGCGGTCTTGGAACGACTGTCGAGCCACGAGGCCACGACTCGCCTCATCTATCGCGAAGCCGTTGCCAACGGCCCCCTGGCCGAGCGGCTGACGAAGACGCTCTTCGAGCCCCTCATCGACCGGGTCTGCGCCGAGCTGCGAGCCGTGGGCAACGTGGAGCCCGGGATGGAGCCCTTCGTGGCCTCGCTCTACGTCCACCTCTCCTTCAGCCACGTCGCCCTGGGGCCCCTGCTCTCGAAGGTGTTCGACCTCGACATGCTCTCGCCCGACAGCCTTGCGCGACAGGTGCGCCTGATCGGCGCCGCGGGTGGGTTGGGGGTGAAGCGCTTTTCCCAGGAGGAGTGAGCGGCGTTCCAGACGGAGTGCCCTGCCTGCGCGCCGGGCGCGGATTCGAGGAGGAGATCACCGCGATGAACGGCCCGATGCACGGCGTGAAGATCGTCGACCTGTCGATTGCCCTGGCGGGGCCGTGGGCGGTGACGATGCTGGCGGACCAGGGAGCCTCGGTGATCAAGGTGGAGCCGCCGGGTCTCGGCGACATCGGGCGCTGGGTGGGCGTTCGGGTCGGCATCTCGGCGATGGCGGCCATGGTGAACCGGGGCAAGCGCTCGATCGCGGTGAACCTCCAGACCGACGAGGGGCGAGCGATCGTCGTGCAGCTCGCGACGGGCGCCGACGTCTTCGTGCAGAACTTCCGACCGGGAGTGATCGAGAAGCTCGGGCTCTCGTACGCCGAGCTCTCGCGCGCGAACCCCGAGCTCGTCTACTGCTCGATCAGCGGCTTCGGGCCCGAGGGGCCCTACGCGAGCAAGAGCGCCTACGACCCCGTGGTGCAGGCGTACGGCGGCCTCGCGTTCGCACAAGCGGGAGGACGCGAAGCCGAGCCCCAGCTCATCCGGCACACGGCCGCGGACAAGATCACCGCCCTCACCGCTTCACAAGCGATCTCGGCCGCGCTCTTCGCGCGGGAGCGAGGAGGAGGCGGGCAGCACCTGAGCCTCTCCATGCTGGAATCCGTCGTGAACTTCGTCTGGGCAGACGCGGCGGGCAACGAGGTGCTGCTCGACGCGGACGGCTCGGTCCCCTCCAGCTTCTCGCGAGACCAGAAGCTATGGCCCACGAAGGACGGCTACGTGATCGCCGCCCCCGTCTCGGACGCCGACGTGGCGGGCATCTGCCGCGGCGTCGGCGTCGACGGCTACGACGCACCGGAGGTCGCGACGATCATCGCGCGCCGCACCAACCCCGAAGCCTTCAGCGAACTCCTGCGGCGCGTGCTCGACGCCGTCAGCCAGATGACGACGGCCGAGGCCATCGCCGGCATGGAGGCCGAGAACGCACCGTGCGGTGCCGTCCTGTCCCCCGCCGAACTCTCCGACGACCCGCACGTGCAAGCCCTCGGGATGCTCGAGGACTCCGTACACCCCATCGCCGGCCGCATGCGCCAGCCGCGTCCAGCCGCCCGCTTCGAAAAGACGCCTTCGACCCTAGGCACCCCCGCCCCCGGGCTCGGCGAGCACACCGACGCCATCCTGGGCGAACTCGGGTTCGCGGACCGGATCGCCGAGCTTCGCGAATCGGGAGTGGTCGCGTGAGACGCCGCAGGCGAGTTGGTGGTCCACAACCTACTGGGCGATCAGAGCGAGTCGGCGCCCTCTCGCATCACTCCGGAGTGCCGGGAAGCCACACCAAAGCGATAGCTAGAGTGCCAGCAACGCACGAACTTCTGGCAGCTCCGCGATGCGCTCGGCCACACGGCGGTTCCCCGCCGCGATCACGTGGCAGAAGTCGACATACAACGCCTCGCTTCCGTCGAACAGAGCACTGAAGTCGTGGAGCCACGTTCCACCGCGGCGGCGTTCGTTGGCGACCAACTCCTGCAGCATCGGATACGTGCTCCTTGCGTCCTTCGCGCGCTTGGAGTCCAGAGAGAGCGAGAGATGGGAGAGCTCAGGTGAGCCCACGTAGGCTATGGGCTGCAACACGCCCACGAAAGTCGCGCCCCGCGCGACCACAAGGTCTCGGGCCATTCGCAAGGAGTTTACATAGCCCTCCGCGACGCGGCGCGCGGTATCCGGGTCTTCGTAGCAGCGCCCGGAGTGGTACTCCTCCTCATAGGACGCTGGCCAGAGCGCTCGGGTGACGTCCGTGCTCCGTTCCAGCACGTTGCCCAGCAGAGCCGCAACGACTCTGGGCAATCCGATTCGCCAGTGCATGGACTCACGCCGTCCATGCCCCGCCCAACCGTTCTTGGGCCGACAGTTGTACGCCACGTCATTGACGCCGGAATAGAAGACCACGAGGTCTGGCGCGGCACCCCGGCGCAGCAC
>JAKSBN010000266.1 GCA_022361175.1 Pseudomonadota bacterium
GCTGCAGCAGGGGCACGACACCGTCTGGCCCAAGCTGCTGGATCAGTCCCCGCCCATCGCGCCGGAGCAGGTGCTGGACGCCATCGAGGACAGCCTCGAGAGTGGACGCTTCTGGGTCTTCCCGGGCCGAGGCACGTCGCTGGCGTGGCGGCTGCGTCGCCTGCTGCCCGGCCTGCTGTGGCGCCAGATCCACAAGCTCGAGGGGCTCTAGCGCCCTTCGAAGCGCGGCGGCCGCTTCTGGAAGAAGGCGGTGAACGCCTCGCGGGCGTCGTCGCTGGCGATGTTGACGGCCTGGGCCATCCCCTCGGCGTCGAGGGCCTCGCGGAGGCCGCCCGCGTAGGCCCCGTTCAGCAGCTGCTTGCTGAGCGACAGCGCCAGCGGCGGTCCGTCGGCCAGGCGCGCGGCCCAATCCGCCACGAAGGCGTCCAGCTCGGCCTCGGGCAGGGCGCGATTCACGAGCCCCATCTCCGCCGCCTCGGCCCCGGTCACGAAGTCGGCCAGGAGCGCCAGCTCCTTCGCGCGGTGCAGACCGACCAGCCGCGGCAGCAGCCACGACCCGCCCAGATCCAACGACAGCCCGCGCTTGGCGAAGATCTCCGAGAGCCGCGCGTCCTCCGCCGCCACGACCAGGTCGCAACCCAACGCCAGATTCAGCCCGGCGCCCACGGCCACGCCGCGCACCTTCGCGATGGCCGGCTTGGGAATCTGGTGAAGCGCCATGCCCACCTGCCCAAAGAAGTGCATGCGCGCCAGTTGATGGCGCTCGCGCTCGCTCTCCCCCCCGAGATCCGCGCCCGAGCAGAAGTTCCCGCCGGCACCGGTCAGAACCAGCACGCGGTCGGTATCCCGGTCGCCCACCTCACTGAAGACCTCCAGCAACTCTTCCCACATGTCCTGGTTGATGGCGTTCTTCTTGTCGGGGCGCTCTAGTGTCACCGTCACCACGCCGGCCTCGTTTCGCTCGACTTGCAGCGTCTTCACGCGATCCTCCTGTCTGGCCGCCC
This sequence comes from Pseudomonadota bacterium, assembly GCA_022361175.1. GTDB lineage: Bacteria > Myxococcota_A > UBA9160 > UBA9160 > UBA4427 > JAKSBN01. Next base: position 1,005 of record JAKSBN010000266.1, read on the forward strand.
TACGATTGCACACTCGTTGCAACTCTGGATTCCCCCCAGGGGTATCACTCTGATTTCCATGTTCGATTTCCCTCCCTAGAAGGGGGTGAAGCACTACAGACGCTCTCCGTGGGCGGCCGATGAACCCCTCATGGGAGACGCCCCCCGGAACCGCTCCCCGCTGGCTGACGCTCGTTTCGAGGCCCTGGCGGAGGACGCCCAAGGCTTGATCGCCGAGCTGTCCCCCGACGGCCGGCTGCTGTTCTGGAACCGCGGTTTCAGCGAACTCATGGGGACGGACGGCGACGGTGGGCCTCCCGTGGGTGTCAGCGCGGCCGACTTCATCCACCCCGAGGATCTGAACCACGTCGCGCGTATGCAGCAAGAGTCCGTCGAGTACGAGTCACCGCGCGAGCTGGTCTTCCGGTGCCGCGCCCACGACGGGCGCTGGCGCTGGGTCGAGCTCCGGGGCCGGCCCTACCGCACCGACGAGGGCGAGCTGCGGATCGTGGTGACGGGCCGCGACATCACGAATCGCATGTTGCGAGACCGGGACGAGCAGGCGCGCATCCAGGCCGAGTCACGCATCGCCCGCCTGGCCCGGCGCTTCCTGGCGCTGGAGAGCCACGAGCTCGACGCGGGCATCCTGGAAGGACTCGCCGAAGCCGGCCGCCTGGCGGGCGCGGATCGCGTCCAGCTGCTGGCGCTCGGAAAAAACGCCAGCGAAGTACTGCAACACAGCGAGTGGTGCAGCGAGGGAATCACCGGGCGCTCGCCGCATCACTGGCTGCGCCGCGGCAAACGCTTCGACTGGATGGCCCGCCGACTGGTCGTCGGTCAGACCGTCCACATCCCCGACGTCGCAGAGCTGCCTCCGGCGGCGGCGGACGAGCGAATGGCCTTCCAGGCAGACGAAACCCGCTCCTACCTGGCCATTCCCCTGCGCGTGGGCAGCGTGCCGTTCGCGTGTCTCGACTTCTGCGCGGTGCGCCGGACGCGTTCCTGGCGCGACGCCGAGATTGCCGGCCTCGAGCTGCTGGCGGGGGTGCTGGCCAGCCTTCTGCGCCGCAAGCAAGCGGAGGACGAACGCCACCGCGTCCAGGGCGAGCTGGAGCACCAGCTCGCCATGGAGCAGCGGATCGCCGGGTTGTCGCGCGAGTTCCTGTCGCTGGCGCCCGAGGACATGGAGGAGGAGCTGCGCCGCGGCGTGGCCCTCGCGGCCGCCCTCGGCGGGGCCAACCGCGCCCACTTGCTGGCGATCGACCAGACGGGCGGCGAGGACCACGAGCTCTTCGAGTGGAAGCAGGAGGGTGCTCCAGGCCTGGAGGACAGCGATTGGCGCTCCTACTTCCGACACTTCCACTACTTCACCGAGCGCTTCCTGGCCGGGGACACGATCCACGTGCCCAGCGTCGCGAACCTGCCGGAGGAGGCCGCGGAGGAGCGGGATGCGCTGCTGGCCTCCGGCGTGCGGTCGCTCTTGTCCATACCGATCCACCGCGGCAAGGCCCCCCTCGCCTCGCTGGCGTTGGCGGCCACCGATCGCGAGCACGAGTGGAGCGAGTCCCAGATCACGCAGCTGCGGCTGCTGGGCCAGACCTTCGCAGGGGCCCTGTGGCAGCGCCATACGGCGCGGTCCCTCCGGCGGAACGAGGAGCGCTTCCGGGCCCTCACCGAGTACGCCAAAGACGCCATCTGCGAGCTGGATGCCATGGGGCGCCTGCTCTACTCGAGCCCGAGCTTCCTCGAGACCTTCGGCATCGCCGCCGACGACCTGCGCGAGCTGGACTTCCTGAGCCTCGTCCACCCCGACGAGCGAACCGGCGTGGCGACCGCCCTCGGCCTCGACGACACCGATCCCCGCCTGGTCCCCGTCACCTATCGCGCGCGCGACCGCGGCGGGGAGTGGCGCTGGTTCGAAGCCACCGGGCAGCGCTTCGAAAGCGCCGATGGCGAAGCCCACACGGCGGTGGCGATTCGCGACGTGACCGATCGCGTCCAGATGCAGCGGGCCCTCGAGCGTCGCCTCGAGCTGGAGACCCGCCTGGCGGAACTCTCGCGCCACTTCCTGGGCTTGGGCGCCGAAGACGTCGAGGAGGGAATCTTCGACGGCCTGTCCGCCATCGGCGGCCTGATCGGGGTCGACCGGGCCTGGCTGGTTTCGGTGGCCGCCGACGGCGCTTCCGAGCTGGCCCGCTACGAGTGGGCGGCGGAAGGCGTCCCCAAACGGGTCGATGCCGTGACCGCAGAGAAGCGCTGGCAGTTCCCCTGGGCCAGCGCGCGACTGATGGCCGGCCGAGTGCTGCGCATCCGGAGTCTGCGTGAGCTCCCGCCCGAGGCCGACGCCGAGAAGGAGGACATGCAGGAGCGAGGCGTCACGTCCATGCTGGGCGTACCGCTCCTGTCGGGCGATCGCTTCGCCGGCTACGTGGGGTTCGAATGCCTGGGGCGCGAGCAAGACTGGGGCGAGGAGACGGTGACGCTGCTGCGCCTGGTCGGCGACCTCTTCGTGAGCGCGCTGCGCCGCAAGCGAGCCGAGGAGAACCTGCGCGAGAGCCAGGAGCAGCTGGTCCAGTCCCAGAAAATGGAGGCGATCGGCCGCCTCGCAGGCGGCATCGCGCACGACTTCAACAATCTCCTGATGGTGATCAGCGGCTGCAGCGACGCGCTGCGAGAGCGCGTCGACGCCAGCGATGCGCTGCGCGAGGACGTGGACGAGATCCACGGCGCCGCCCAGCGCGCCGCTTCGCTGACGCGCCAGCTGCTCGCCTTCAGTCGCCGGCAGATCATCGAGCCTCGAACCCTCGATCTCGGCCACGTCGTGGCAGGGCTCGAACCCATGTTGCGCCGCGTGATCGGAGAGGACGTGGAGCTCGTGACCCAGCGGGTGGCCCCGCTCGGAGCCGTGAAGGCAGACCCGGGGCAGATCGAGCAGGTGCTGCTCAACCTGGCAGTGAACGCGCGAGACGCCATGCCGGATGGCGGACGGCTGGAAGTCCAGGCGGCCAACCGCCGGCTGAGCGGCAAGGAAGCGCGCGCCCTCGGCCTGCCGAGCGGGCTCTACGTAGAGCTCCTGGTGCGGGACACGGGTGCGGGCATGGACGACGACACGCGCGCGCGGGTCTTCGAGCCCTTCTTCACCACCAAGGAGCGGGGGCGGGGCACCGGTCTCGGTCTCTCGATCGTGTACGGCATCGTCCGCCAGAGCGGCGGCGGCATCCAGGTCGAGAGCGAGCGCCGCCGCGGCACCGCGTTTCACGTCCTCCTGCCCCAGACCGAGGACGCCGCCCACTCGACGCCGGAGCGCGAGTGGGAGCGGGGCGAGCCAGGCCACGAGACGGTGCTCCTGGTCGAGGACGAGGCCTCGGTGCGCCGGCTGGTGCGACGCGTGCTCGAAGAGAACGGCTACCGAGTGATCGAGGCGAGCGACGGCCGCGAGGGGCTCGAGCTGGGACGCGCCCACTCGGGCGACATCGATCTCCTGGTGAGCGACCTGGTCATGCCCCACATGGGCGGCCTGGAGCTCGCCCGCCGGCTGCGCGACGTGCGGTCCTCACTGCGCTTCCTGTTCCTCACCGGCTACGCCGACGACCGCACCATCGCCGAGGAACGCGACTGGCCGAGTGCGCACTTCCTGCAAAAGCCCATCGCGTGGGATCGGCTCCTGTCCGAAGTGCGGCGCGCCCTGGACGGTCCCGACCCCTCGCTGCAGGCCGAGAGCGCCTAGCGCGAGCGCCCCGCAGCTTAGCGCGCGGCGGCGAACGGCACGCCGCGGCACAGGCCGTCGGCCAGCTCGACGTAGTCTCCTTCGTTGATCCGATCGGACCAGCGGGCGATCTGGCGGTAGACGGCACAGCGCTCGTCCAGGTCGCGCATGCGTTCGTCCCGAGTCACCTCTTCGAGAATGGCCTCCGCCGCCTCGCGGTGGGACGACATGCGCACACCGCCGTCGGCCTCCGTGTCGAACACCAACGTACGCGGCGCCTCCCCGGAGCGAACGTCGAACGGGAGCCATTCGGGCAGGTCGCCCTGGCGGCCCGTCGCGGGCGTCCCGGAGACCGCGAACTGGCTCCAGTACGACATCATCTGGCGCGAGAGCTCGCGCCGGCCGGGCGCGTTCTCCTCGGTGAACATCCGATTGGTGAGGCGTCCCAACTCGAAGTGGCCGAACACGAAGGGGATCTCGAAGCCGTGGGCGGCGCCCATGGCCTCGGACAGGTCCAGACCCAAGAGCGTCGGCAGCTCGTCCCAGTCGAAGCGGTAGACGTAGACGGTGTGGCCGCTGGCCGTCAACGCCTCGGCCGGCTCGTCGACCCCCGTGGCCTTCCACCAGCGGGACTGGTACTCGGCCACGAGGGCGTAGCGGTGCGGATCGCGCAGCCGCGGCAGGAAGCCGAACCAGTAGCGGACGAACTCGGGGCTCAGAAACAGGAAGAGCTTATTCTCGTCCCGGTTGGTCCCCAGCATCACCGGCACCGGCGGCGCCCCGCCCGGCCGCCGCAGCACCTCCAGCGGCTCCTCGGCGGGCAGTACGACGCCGTCGCGGAAGACCCGCGGCAGGTCGAAGAGCGCGAGGCCCGACTCCGGGCGGTACGTCTCCAGGAGCGCCTCGGCCGGAACGCCGCGCAGAAAATCGGCGCGCGCGCTCGCGCCCATGGACTCCCACGTCGAGCGCGCGGTCGCGGCGTCGGGCGCGCGCCCCGTCGCCACCAGGAACCGGAGGGCCGTCTCGGCGGAGCTGTTCGCGTGGCCCGGCTCGGGCGCCGACACCGGGTTCTCGGCTTCCGCCACGGTGGCCATCCCGATCCCGGGGCTCTGGCCGATGGCCTTGTGGTAGAGGCCGTGGGCCAGCGGCGACAGCAGCAGCGTGAAGACGTTGGTGCCGCCCGCCGATTCGCCGAAGATCGTGACGTTGTCCGGGTCGCCCCCGAAGGCCGCGATGTTGTCGCGCACCCACTCGAGGCCGCGCACCAGGTCCAGCGTGCCGAAGTTCCCCGAGCGGTCGACGTCGTTCCCGTCGGAGAGCGAGTCGTGCCGGAACCAGCCGAACGGACCCAGACGATACTGAACTGTCACGACGATCGCGTCCTGCGACGTCGCGAGGTTCCCCCCTTCGTAGAAGCGGCTGGTTCCGATGGTGTTGCCGCCGCCGTGGATCCAGAAGAAGACGGGCAGCCGTTCGCGCCCCGTCGGCACGGCGTCCGGCGCGAAGCGGGGCGCATAGACGTTCAGGGTCAGGCAGTCCTCGCTGCCCGCGACGCTGCCCTCCGGCTCGTCGGAGAGGCCGCCGACGGGAGACGCGAACTGCACGCAGGCTTCGCCGTGGGCCGTCGCCTCGCGCACGCCGTCCCAGCGCGGCAACGGCTCCGGAGCCCGCCAGCGGCGGGGGCCCGTCGGCGGCTCGGCGAAGGGAATGCCCAGCCACGTGTGGCTGCCGTAGCGGCCGTCGATGCCCACGACATCGCCCGCCGGCGGAGTTCGGAGGCTCTCCGGCGCCGGCACCGGCTCGGGCGGCGGCGCCTCGGACGCGCAGGCCAAGGCCAGCGCGCACAGGGCGAGGCCCCCGGACCAGCGGCGGTGCGCCGCAGTCCTCGTCGGGCTGCCCGCGTCCCCCGGAAAGCCGGGAGCGGGATTCGATTGGTGTCTCGAGCGAAGCGCCGTCACCGCCATGGGACCTCCTGGTCCGCGGAGGGTAGCGGGGACGGCGCGGGTCGAAAGCCGGCTAGCGCCGCTCGGGCGCTCTGGGCGTGAAGCGGACCGGCATGCGCTCGTAGCCGGTCACGAAGTTGGCCGCTCGCAGCGCCGGTTCCTCGGCCTCCACCAGCGCCATGTCGGGCAGGCGCCGCAGCAGCTCCTCGAAGATCACCCGTAGCTCCAGGCGGGCCAGGGCGTTGCCGAGGCAGAAGTGATTGCCGTAGCCGCCGAAAGCCACGTGCGGGTTCGGGTCGCGGGCGCTGTCGAAGCGGTCCGGCTCCGCGAAGACCGACTCGTCGCGGTTGGCCGAGGGATAGAGCAGCAGCAGCCGGTCTCCCTCCTTCAGCTCCTGATCCCGCACGACCACGTCGCGGGTCACGGTGCGCATCATGTTCTGGATGGGCGTCACGAAGCGCAGCATCTCCTCCACCGCGCGCGGAATGGCGGACGGGTCGGCCGCCAAGCGCTCCCGCTGCTCCGGGTGGCGGATCAGCTGATACATGCCGCCGCTGATCACGTGCCGGGTGGTCTCGTCGCCGCCGATCAGGATCAGGAGGGATTCGTAGAGAATCGAATCGTCGTCGAGGCGCTCGCCATCGACTTCGGCGTTCACCAGCGTGGCGATCAGGTCGTCGTGGCCGCTGGCTGCGCGGCGCTCCGCCACCACCCGCCGGTTGTAGGCCGTGTACTCGCTCATCGCGCGACCGGCCTCGGCCATCATGCCCGGTTCCGGACTGCCCACGGCCGTCAGCATCACGTCGGACCAACGCAGGAGATCGTCGCGGTCCTCGGGCAGCACGCCCAACATGTCCCCGATCATGATCATCGGCAACGGCGCCGCCACGTCGCGAACGAAGTCGCACTCGCCCCGTTCGCAGACGGCGTCCAGGATCTCGCCGCACACGCGCCGAACCTTGTCCTCCATGTCCGCGACCCGCCGCGGCGTGAAGCCTCGATTCACCAGGTTGCGCCGCACCATGTGCTCGGGGCGGTCCATGTTGATCATCATGGGCATGTTGGGAGCATCGGGTCGGAAACCCTGGCCGCTGCAGAAGGTCGCCGAGTCCTTGGAGACGGCCATGACGTCTTCGTGCAGCGTGATGCCCCAGAGATCGTTCTTCTCGTCCCGGTAGACCGGCTCGTGGGCCCGCATCCAGCGGAAGTGACGGTGGGAGTCCTGGGCGTAGAAGCGGCCATCCACCAGATCGCAAACGGGTCTCTCGTCGGTCACCAGACGTCTCCAGACTTCACTTCCAGTCATCGGAAGAGGGTCAAATGAACGTTTGTTTATATCACGTTTTAGACTTATTCGCGGTTTGAGTCCAATTCGAGGAAGGGGACTGGAGGCGGGAGCGTGGGAGTCTAGGCCCAGCCCGCGGCGGCGAGAGGCGCGTCGGTGCCTCTCGCCGCCGTCGGCAGGCGCCCCGAGAGCCGCAGATCGCCGTGCACCCGCAGCGAAGGCACCCCCAGTTCGTCCAGCCAGCGCGGACCGTGGGGGTCGCCTTTCAGCATGGCCACCGTCGAGGCGGTCCCCGCCACCAGGCAATGGGGGGCCACGACGCTGACCGAGGCCAGTCCGGAGACCGGCCAGCCGGTGCGCGGATCGAGGATGTGGCTGTAGCGCCGGCCGTCCACGACCATGCCGCGCTCGTAGTCTCCGCTCGAGGCGATGGCTCCAGAGCCGAGGCACACGACGGAGATCGCCTCCTCCGGTCGCCGGGGATGGCGGATCCCGATTCGCCACGGGGATCCGTCCGGGTGCGGTCCCACCACGGCCAGGTCCCCGCCCAGATCGACCAGCCCGTGCCGGATGCCGCGGCGGCGACACAGCTCGGAGACGCGGTCGACGGCATACTCCTTCACGTAGCCGCCGAAGTCGAGCTCCATGCCGGCCAGCGGGAGGATGAGGCGCGGCCGCTGCCAGTGGACCCGCTGCCAGCCGATGCGCTCCAGGACCGCGTTCACCTCCGCCGGTGTGGGCACCCGGCCCGCCTTGAAGTCCCAGACCTGCCGCAGAATTCCGGAGGTGATGTCGAAGAGCCCGCCGCTTTCGCGAAAGCTCGTGGCCGCGTAGTCGAGCAGCCCGGCCGTCTCGTCGTCGACCTCGACGCCGGTCTCGTCGCCGGCACTGCCGTTGATGGCCGCCGTCACGCTGTCGTCGCGGTAGCGCGAGTACTTGGTTTCGAGGCGCAGCACCTCGGCGCGGGCGGCGTCCGCCACGGCTTCGGTTCGGGCGCGGTCGGAGCCGTAGAGGCGCAGCTCGCACGGGCAGCCCATGGCCCGAAACGCGCTCCGCACCTCGTCCATGACTAGAAGCGGGCCTCGAGCCCCACCGAGATGAGATTGAACGAGACCAGGCCCGGGTTCTCCACGTCGACGGTACCGAGGGCGAACGCCGAGTCGGCGATGTACCGCTCCCAGCTGACGTTCGCGCGCCAGTCCACCAGGCCGCTCCAATCGCGGAAGTCGATCTCGCCCCGCAACCGGAACGCGAAGGCGCCGTACGGCGACAGGCGGTAGTCGCTCGAGTAGAAGCCGTCCTCCCGCTCGTCGTTGAAGAAGGGCTCGTAGAACTCGGCGGCGCTCTGGGTGTAGTAGCGGAACGACGGGATCAGGCGGATGCGTTCGAAGAACGTCTGGTACCACGCCAGGGAAATCGTGTGGGAGCTCACCTCCCAGTCGTCCCAGTAGAGCCGGTAGTCGGCGTGCGCGGTTCCGTTCAAGAACTCGAAGTGGTGGCGGTAGCGGCCGAGCAGCGCGATCTGGTTGCGGCTGTCGGGGCGCGAGTCGCTCACGAACACACCTCTCACGTAGACCTGCTTGTACGGGTCGGAGAGATAGTCCGTGGCGTGCTGGTAGGCGAAGTTCACCTGCGCCGCGGAGGTCCGCGTCAGAATCTGCGACACGCCCGCGAACAGCGAGACCGTCTTCTTCTCCTCGCTGCTGGGCCGGGTGACGAAGTCGTCGGCGTCCGTGGGCTCGATCTTGTCGATCGAGAACGTGAGGCCGCCGGAAAGCGTCGTGTGCTTGTCGAACAGGTCGCGATCGAAGTCCACGCCGGCGTAGACCGCCCGGTAGTCGTTCTCGTCCGAGACGCCGACGGTCAGACCCACGCGGCTGGTGGGGTAGTAGTAGTTGCCCTTCAGCGAGACGTCGATGCGGTCCTCTTCGATGCTGGCGCCGGTGAGGGTCTGGATGGCGTTGCCGTCCTCGTCCGGGGCGATGAACCAGGGCGTCGCGCCCGACAGGGTCTCGTAGGTCAGGTTCAGCTTGAGATCGGTGCGGTCCGACAGCGGCGCATCGACGTAGAACTGGTGCATCTCGATGTCGAAGCGGTCGCGGTCGTTGCCGACGGTCTTGCCCGGTGAGTTGGCGTCTTCGCTGTAGAAGGTGAAGTTGTAGTCCGCGCTGATGGCCGCCGCGGGACCATCGGCGGCCGCCGAACCGGCGAGACCCGGCAGGGCGACGGCGCTGGAGGCCAGGGCCCTAAGGGTTCGGCTGGGGCCGGATCGGGCACCCGGCTGGGTCCGCTTCATTCGTCGTTGGATCGATCGCCGCACGGCGCAGCTCCTTCGGGTGGGCGATTCAGTTGCAGCCGCAGCCGCCGCCGCCAGCACTGGCGCCCGAGAGCGCCGACGCTTCCTTGCTGAAGTAGACGTGCGACTTCCGCGCCGCGTCGAGGGGATCCGGATCCCAGGCCATGTCGGGCCGCGCGAGGACGTCGCGCTCCCACGGCCTCACCTGAGCACAGCCGAAGCTGGTCAGCGCCGCGCCGGCGGTGAAAAGAACGATCGTCGTGCGAAGTCGGCGACTCATTGGGCCTCCACCAGTTCGGCGATGCGGTCGCGCAGATCCTCCACGTCGCCCTTGCGGAAGCCCGCGTGCACGTGGCGGACGACGCCGCGCCGGTCGATCAGGAACGAAGTGGGCATGGTCTCGATGCCGAACCGCTCGGGCAGCTTGCCCGCGGTGTCGCTGGCGCTCGGGTAGCCGATGGGGCTCTTGGCGAGAAAGCGCAGAGCCTTCTTCGGGTCGGTGTCGACGTTCACGGCCACGACCTGGAAGTCCTTGGCCGGGAACTCCTTGCGCAACTCGTCCAAGATCGGCAGCGACACCAGGCACGGAGCACACCACGAAGCCCAGAAGTCCAGGTACACCACCTTGCCGCGGTACTTGGAGAGCGAAACCTTCGGCCCGCCCTTCAAGTTGGGAGCGGTGAAGCCCGGGGCCGGGTCTCCGGCTTCGAGTGCCGACGCGGGTGCTGCCCACAAACAGGCAACGGCCGCGATCGCGACGACTCGAGTCGACGAACGGAGAGCGCTGGAACGAAAAGACATCGGTTCGGAAACCTCCACGGGATGTACATCGGCCGCGTGCAGCCACCCCCTCTCCTGCGGCGAAAAATCGGTCCTCTTCTCATCGACCGGTCGAAACAGAAGTGGAGTGACTTCTGTCACAGAAGAGGTTCGGTCTCTGCCAGACGCGGGGGTTCGCCCCCGAGGCGCTGCACCGAATCGAGCACCCGATCCACCGTGAGCAGCTCGGGCAGTACGTCGGGCGCCCCGGGTCGCTCCGGGTCGTAGACCAGATACAGCGGCACCCCGGCCTTGCCGAAGCGCGCCAGTTCCTGCCGGATGGCTTCGTCGCGGCGCGTCCAGTCGGCCTTGAAGAGCGCGAACCCGCCGTCCGCCAGCGCGCGCCGCACGCGTTCGTCGTCGATGACGAAGCGCTCGTTCACCTTGCAGGTCACGCACCAGTCGGCCGTGAAGGTCACGAAGACGGCGCGGCCGGCGTCCAGCTCGGATTGGATGGCGGACGTCTCGAACGGCCGCCACTCGGAAGTCTCCGCCGTCGGGGCCTGCGGCTCTCCTTCGTCGAGCGACACCAGGGCGGGCCCCGCCACCAGCAGCGTCACTAGCGCCATTGCACCGCCGAGGGCCGCGGCCCGGCGTCCGCTGGCCTGGAGCCCGCCGAAAACCCAAGCGGCGAACGCCAGGCCGACCAGCAGGATCAGCAGTGTCACGACGCCCTCGACGCCCGTGCTCTGACCGAGAATCCACGCCATCCAGACGACCGTGCTGAGCACGGCGAATCCCAGTCCCGCCCGCAGGCGGAGCATCCACGGCCCGGGCTTGGGCATGATGCGCGCCCAGCCGGGCACCAGCGTCACCACCAGGTAGGGCGCGGCCAGACCGAGGCCGATCAATCCGAAAACGGCGATCACCACCGGCGCCGAGCTGGCGAACGCCAGGCCCACGGCCGTGCCCAGGAAGGGGGCCGAGCACGGCGTGGACAGCACCACGGCGAGCAGGCCGTCGAAGAAGCTCCGCCGCGCGCCCGCCGCCGAAGCGCCCACGTCGGCCAATGCACCCCCGTTGAACTGGATCTCGAAGACGCCGAACAGATTGAGCGCGAACAGGGTGAGGACGGCCGAGACCGCCACGATGAAGATCGGCTCCTGAAACTGAAAGCCCCAGCCCACGGCCGTGCCGGCCAGGCGCAGCCCGATGACGACCCCCGCCAGGGCCGTCATGCTGGCCAGGATGCCGGCCGTGTAGGCGGCGCCGTGGGCCAGCACCTCGCGCCGGCTGCGATGGGCCAGCGCGGCCACCCCGAACATCTTGATGGCGAGGACCGGCAGCACGCACGGCATGCCGTTCAGAATCACTCCGCCGAGAAAGGCCAGCAGCAAGGCGGTCCACAGCCCGGTGGAGACCGCCGAGGCCAGCTCGGGGTCCGTCACCGGGAGCGGCCAGTCCACCGCCGCGGCCCGCGTGCTTCCCGTCTCGTCGGCGAGCCACACGAGCCCCTGCAGGCGCGGAGCGGCGGAGTCGCTCTCGAGCTCGGCGCCCAGGGTGATGCGAAGCTTGCCGGTTTCCGGATCGGGGGCCGCAGAACTGGACACCACCACCAGCGCCTCGGGGTCCTCGGGCAGGAAGACGGGCCAGTCCGGGGCACTCTGCCACGCGGGACACGGGTCGGCGCCGATGCAGCGAAGCTCCAACTCCACGGCGAAGGGCTCCGCCGCCGACACGGCGCCCGGAGTCGTCCGCGCTGCGAGCGCGAGTCCCAGGTCCGCAAAGCCCGCCGGACGTCGCGCCGCCTCCGTCTCGAAGAGCGCGCGCACGCGTCCGGGCGGGGCCGGGTCGGGAGCGGCCAAGGCGCGTTCCAACGTCAACTCGGCGGGCACGCACTCGTAGCGACAGACGAGCAAGCCCACCTGCACCCGCGCGACCGCCGCGGGGTCGGGAGGCGCGGCGAACCGAGCACGCGTCACCAGCAGCACGGAGTCCGAGTAGCCGTAGGTCGTGAGGAAGCCATCGGCTTCCGAGAAGACGGCCGGGGCGGGCCAGGGCAAGGGCTCCAGCGCGGCGCCGGGGAGGTCCCACGTCAGCTGAGGCGGAAGCCCGGAGTCACCCGGGTTGCGCCAGTAGATGTGCCAGCCCTCGGCCAGCTCGATCCAGACCCCGAGGCGAACCGACCCCGACTGCGGATCGTCGTCCGGGTGGACCAGGAGGCGGCCCTCCACCTGCGGCACGCCCTCTTCCAGCAGTGCCGAGCCCTTGGCCCCCGAGGGAACCGGGAGACTCGCCTGGGCCGCGGCGGCGACACCCCAGACCAGCACCGCAATCGCGTAGGCAACTCGGGTCCGAGGGCTGTGTTTCATTTCCGGGTTCATTGTTCTGCCGCGGTCTCCGATAAGCGCTCGCATCGGGCGTCCGAACGTTTCCGCCCAAGGTCGTGAGGTCCAGCTTGCGGCCCGGCCTTTTCGCGAGAGCGGTCGAACCACCCGAGGTCGGCGTGACCCCTGTCACGAATCATCGGGTTTCGGTCGGCGATCACTGAGAGCGTTTCGGCAGCCAATCGTTGAGAGGCAAGTATGAAGATCTCGCGTTCCCTCATCTGGATGACCGCAGCCGGCCTGGTGTGGAGCACGGCCGCTGCGACCGTCGCCCACGCGGGAGACTTCTACGTGGCCGGAGGCTTCGGTTTCGCGCGCGACAAGGGAGAGGCGGACGGCAGCTTCGACGTCCCCGGACTCCTGACCGACCTCGGTGGCGAAGACACCGACCAGTCGCCGGTCTACCAAGTGGCGCTCGGGTTCGAGACCAATCTCTACGACGTCTTTCGCATCCCGGAATTCCCGCGCTGGAAGATGCGCTTCGAGTACGAGTTCCAGGGTGGGCGCGACTTCGAGCTCAAGACCGACGGACCGGCCACGGTGCCGGGCGTCGACTTCCGATCCGATGGCGAGTCCTGGAACTTCCTCCACAGCATCTGGTTCCACGCTCCCGTTCACACTCCCTTCAGCGCGCTCTTTGGCCGCCTGCCCATCCTCGAGCCCCTGTCGGTCTACACCGGCGGCGGCGTGGGAGTGGCCGGGATCGAGATCGACACGGAGAGCTTCCTGGTGGAGGGCGACGTGGAAGAGAAGCTGTTCGCCTGGCAGGTGGGAACGGGTCTGCACTACGAGCTCACGGACCACGTCGCGTTCACGGTGGGCTACCGCTATCTGAACCTCGGCAAGGTCGAGGCCGACTTGGACGGCACGGCGGGAGAGGACCGCGGCGAGTACAGCCTGGACCTGAGCTCCCACGAAATCCGCACCATGCTTCAAGTCAACTTCTTCAGCGTTCCCTTCCCGCCGCGGTGAGAGACAAACCCTAGTCTCCTTCGCCCGCCCTGGAAGCTTCCGCTCGGGCGCGAATCGGCTGCGTAACCGTTGCCTCGAAACTGCGTATCCCATTGAAAAGCCTCGTTTTTTCGTGACAGACGTCACGGACGGGACGGCCTGGGGTCCGATACACCCAAGTGCCGGACAACGACGTCCGCGAACGCAGGGACTCGAGAGGCCGTTCACCATGAAGCGAAACGCTCACCTCTTCCGATTCGCGCTTTGTGCGGGAGCACTCTTGTCGCTGCTGGCCGCGCCGGCCCTGGCCGGCCCGCGCGAGCAAGCCAAGCTGATGCACGACCGGCTGACCGGCGTGCCGCCGACCGATGCCATGGTCACGCACATGGCCGGCCTGATCGCGGCCGACAACGGGCGCCAGGCGGCGCTCGACGCCATGGACAACCCGCTGAACCCGAGCTTCTACAACTCGACGCTCAAGAACTGGGTGACGCCCTGGACCAACGAGGACATGACGTCCTTCGCCCCGCTGAACGACTACACGGCGCTGGTGATCGGCATCGTGCGCGACAACCGGCCCTTCACGGACGTGCTGACGGCCGACCTGATGTACACGGCCCCGAGCGTGACGCCCGACTATTCGCAGTTCAACAACCTGCACTACGAGCGGATCGAGGAGCTGGGACTGGACCTCTCGGACGACACCGTGCTCATGCCGACCACCCAGTCGGGCCTCGACGACAGCGAGCTCTCGCCGAACGACGCGGCCGGCGTGGTCACGACGCGCGCCGCGGGCGTCGCCTTCTTCAGCGCCGGCACGAACCGGGCCATGTGGCGCTACACCGCCCTCAACTTCCTGTGTCGGGACATGGAGGCGCTGAACGACGTGTCGCGCCCCGCCGACCGCATTCGCCAGGACGTGACCCGCAGCCCCGGCGGCGACAGCGAGATCTTCCACGCCACCTGCGTGGGCTGCCACAACGGCATGGACGCCTTGTCCGGTGCCTACGCGTACTTCGAGTACGACGAGGGGACCGGGCGCGTGACTCACACGCCCGGCATCGTCCAGGCCAAGAACCTGATCAACGACAACGTATTCCCGGGCGGCTACATCACCGTCGACAACAGCTGGACCAACTTCTGGCGCAGCGGCCAGAACGCCACCCTCGGTTGGGGCTCGACGCCCTCCTCGGGCTTCGGCCCCAAGAGCCTGGGCGCGGAGGTAGCCGGGAGCCGGGCCTTCGCCGAGTGCCAGGTGCAGAAGGTCTTCCAGCGCGTATGCCTGCGCTCGCCCTCATCGGACGAGGACCGCGCGGCGCTGGAAACCATCGCGGACAACTTCGAGCAGAACGGCACGTACAGCATGAAGGGCGTCTTCGCCGAGGTCGCC
>JAKSBN010000167.1 GCA_022361175.1 Pseudomonadota bacterium
ATCGACCCCCGCTACCTGGATCAGCGCGCCGGCGAACGCTTCGCGCCCGCGGCTCCGGCGACCCCTGGCGACCCGGGGCGCGCGCTGCGCGACGCGCCCTTGGTGGAGCACTTCGGCCGCGACTCGACCCACGAGTTGGCGGGCACCACACATCTGTCCGTGATCGACGTCTATGGCAACGCCGTCGCGCTGACCGCCTCGGTGGAGGCGCCGTTCGGCTCCGCGCGCTGGGTGGGCGGATTCCTGCTGAACAACCAGCTGACCGACTTCGCCCGCGACCCCCGCGCGGAGGGCCCGCCGGCCGCCAACGTCCCCGCACCGGGAAAGCGCCCGCGGTCGTCCATGTCGCCCACCCTGGTCTTCGACGCCAATCGGCGCCTGGTGATGGCCACCGGCTCGCCGGGCGGCAGCTCCATCGTGGCCTACGTCGCCAAGACGGTCCTCGGCGTGCTGGCCTGGGGCCAGACGGCACAGGAAGCCATCGACTTCCCCAACCTGGTCGCCCGCGGCGACCGCGTGGGCGTCGAGACCGCCAGCGAGCGCGGCGCCGCGTTCGCCCGGAAGCTTCGGGACTTCGGCTACGACGTGGCCGAGCGCCGCGGCGAGAACTCCGGCCTACACGTCCTGGTCGTACGCGAGACCGGCCTCGAGGGCGGCGCCGACCCGCGTCGGGAGGGCGAGGTGCGGGCCGTCGGCCCGATCTCACAGGCCGCTCACGCGTCCGACAGGTAGCGCTCGCGCACCTTGCGGCGTTGGATCTTGCCGCTGTCGAGGCGGGGGAGGTCGGCGCTGAAGTCGACGGCCCGGGGGCACTTGTAGTGGGCCAGCCGCTCGCGGCAGAACGAGATCAGCTCGTCGGCCAGGGCGTCGGATCCGACGACCTCGGGCGCGAGTTGCACGACGGACCGGACCTGTTCGCCCCA
The DNA here is from genome assembly GCA_022361175.1 of Pseudomonadota bacterium. Taxonomy (GTDB): domain Bacteria; phylum Myxococcota_A; class UBA9160; order UBA9160; family UBA4427; genus JAKSBN01. Next base: position 924 of record JAKSBN010000167.1, read on the forward strand.
CTCGTCGTCGGGCACGCCGATCGTGGCCGCGTCGCCCACCGCCGGGTGCTCCAGCAGGACGGCGTCGACCTCGGCGGGATAGATGTTGACGCCGCCCGAGATGATGAGCTCGGCGCTGCGCCCCGTCAGGAAGAGATAGCCGTCGTCGTCCAGGTAGCCGAGGTCGCCCATCGTGAAGTAGTCGCCGCGGTAGGCCGAGTTCGTCTTCTCCGGGGCCTTGAAGTACTCGAAGCGGCCCACGTCCGGGGCCTTGAAGTAGACGGTGCCGATCTCGCCGGTCGGCACCGGGGCGTCTCCGTCGTCGAGCAGGCGCACCTGCATCCGATCGTCGTCGCAGTGGCCGACGCTGCCGGGCTTTCGCAGCCATTCGTGGGAATCGATGAAGAAGCCGCCGCCTTCGGTGGCCGCGTAGTACTCGTAGAGGACCGGGCCCAGCCACTCGATCATGGCGCGTTTCACGTGGGCGGGGCAGGGGGCCGCGCCGTGGACGGCCCAGCGAAGCGAGGAGCAGTCGTAGCGGGCGCGCACCTCGTCGGGCAGCGCCAGCATGCGGTGAAACATCGTCGGCACGAAGTGGCTGTGCGTGATGCGATGGCGCTCCACCAGGCGCAGCGTCTCCTCGGCGTCCCATCCGTCCATCAGCACGCAGCCGACGCCCGCCCCCAGCGGCACGGCCAGGTTGATGCCGAAGGGAGCCGCGTGGTAGAGCGGACCCGTCACCAGCGCGACGTCCTCGTCGGGCCGCATGGCGGCCGATTCGAGCAGGGGCTTCGTGAGCGGGCTCCGGGGTGTCCGCTTGCGATACACGCCCTTCGGCCGGCCGGTCGTGCCCGAGGTGTAGAGCATCGTCCCGCCGAGGATCGGATCGGTCAGGTCGGTGCCGTCCTGCGCCTCGACCGTCTCGTCGTAGGGATCGAATCCCGGGAGTGCACCGCCGATGGCGAGCCGCTCTGTCGCCCGCGGCGCCTGCTCCACGGCCTCCACGCACGTGTCTGCGAAGCGAGCGTCGGCGAGAAACGCGCGCGCTTCACAGTTGTCCACGATGTAGCCGATCTCGTCGCCGGTGAGGTGCCAGTTGATCGGAGTCAGGCGGAAGCCACCCCGCAGCGTCGCCGTCCACGCCTCCACGTACTCGGCTCGGTTCGAGCAGACCAGCGCAACGCCGTCGCCCGCCTTGAGGCCCCGCTCGCGCAGCGCGCGCACCAGCTGGTTGGCCCGGGCGTTGAGCGCGCCGAAGGTCCGCGCGCCGGCGGGCGCGTCGATGGCCATCCGATCGGGCGCCCCGCGCGCGTGGACGGCGAGGCCCATGCCGACCAGAGCGGCATCGGCGGCTTCGAGGGTGGTACGGCCGCGATCGTCGACGGGTGTGGTGGGCATGGGGCCATGAGACCACTCGGGGAGGGATCCCCGCAAGTCACTTCTGGCCGGCGTCCGCCGGCGCACCGGCCCTGGAAACCGATGGAGAATCGGGAGGTTGACGAACCGATGCCGCGCCTCGGGCCGAAGGGAACGGCACGCGCGCTCGGCGCCGAAGTCCGCGGCCCCGAGCTGGCGAAGGTCACCGCGGAAGGCGCGCGCGAGATCGAGTGTCTGCTGTGGCGGCACCGGGTGCTCTTCTTCCAACCGCTGCACGCAGCACTCGGTGCGGAACGACTTCGAGGGTGAGCGCATCATCCAGCGAGTCTGCCGCCGAGTCGGCTGCGATCGACCCTCACGAGTGACCCACCGCTGGTGTTTGTTGCTCGTGAGTTGCAACTAACCCGACGGTCAAGTTCGCACGCGTGCCCGGACGAACGAAGTTGAAGCGTCCGGCGAAGGCACACCCGAAGCGACTTGGGCACTTTTGGGGCGGCAGCCCCAAGCGGTCCGATCGAATCGCCAAACCTACCAGCATTGGCAGTGTTGCTCGTCCGCCTCAACCGCTAGGGTCGCCCGTGCTTCCGCATTCGCGCTGGCGGCTCGACGGAATGCGCCATGTCACACGTTTGATTTTGCTTCCCAGACTTCTGCCCCTCGGAGCGAGGATCGTCATGTTGAGAACAGCGTTGAAGCTCAAGTCTTGTCTGTGCGGAGCCCTGTTCTCCGCGCTCCTCGTGTCGAGCGCAGGTGCCGACGTCTACAGCTGGGACGCGTACCGGGCCGAGAAGTTGCCAGGCTGGCAGCCCGGGGATCCCGTGACCATCGATGGCGACGTCGTGCACTACTACGACAGCGCCGACCGGTCTAGCCCGATCGACGAGGTCGTGGGCGCGTTGACCGTCCAGAACGGTGGCGCGTTTCACTGCGACGATCCCGCAGAGTACGCCGGCGCCGATCCGGGGGATCCGAACGACGGCAACACGAGGCGCCTCACCGTCGAAAGCGTCACCGTGCAGTCCGCGTCGACGTTCGAGTGTGGAAGCTCGATCCAGAGCTTCGAGGGCGAGTTCACACTCGCCTTTCGGGAGAGCGACGCGTGCCTGACGGGTCCGTTGCCCCAGACGGATCCCAGTTGCCAGGGGTTTCGCGTCATGGGCGGGGCAGAGCTTTCGCTCTACGGCAACAACGAAGGCCACACGTGGACCGTCGCCGTGGAGACGAACCTGCCCGATGGGAACGGAGATACCGTACTCAAGGTGGCCGATGCGAGTGGATGGCGAGCGGGCGACAAGATCTCGATTGCGGCCGCCGACTTCGATGAGAACGTCTTCACGGATTCGACGGTGCAACACCGGGAGATCGCCAGTGTCGACGTCGCGACCGGCACGTTGCAGCTGACCTCACCCATCGCGCGCCGGGTGATCGGGGACGATCCCTACGTCTACCCGAACAGCCCGCTCAAGTATCGGTATGGCGATCCGGGCGTGGAGGGGACGCTGGCGCATCGCTACACGCAGGAGCTGGGGGCGCTGGCCGATCAGCACGGAAACTCGCTGTTGGGCCGAATCCTCGCGAAGGAGGGCGCCGACCTCAACCAGCTGGACGAGCGGACCGAGGTGGCCAACAAGACCCGGAACATCCGCTTCATCGGAGACCAAGATCCGGAACTCAAAGAGGACAAGCTGGGTGTGCATCTCATGTTCATGTACACCGCTGGGGCAATTCAGATCGACGGGCTCGAGGTGGAGAACGGCGGCCGCATGGGGATGCTGGGCCGCTATCCCATCCACTGGCACCGGCATCCGACCACGCTGACTCCCCGCAACGACGACTTCATCCGAAACTCCAGCATCCACGCCGCCTACAGCCGCTGCATCACCGTTCACGGCGTTTCCGGGTTGACCGTGGAGCACAACATCTGCGTCGACACCGCCGGGCACGGCTACTTCCTCGAGGACGGCGACGAGACGGGCAACCGCTTCATCGACAACATCGCCATGCTGATCAAGCGGCCCGATCCGGGGAAGGAGCTGCTCCTGTCGGACGTGGTGGGTCCCAAGATGGTCAGCCGCACCCTGGGGCCGGCGGGCTTCTGGATCTCCAACCCAGACAACATCTTCGTCGGAAACTCGGCCTCGTCCGCGGGAACGGGCTTCTGGTTCGCCTTGAAGGACGACGAACACAAGATCCCCGGCTCGCCGGAGCCCAACTCGACGCCGTTCTCGGTCTTCTCCGGGAACAGCACGCACGCGGTCAAGGACGGTCTCTCGGTCGACAATGGGCCGAACGGCGAATGCGCCGACATGCCGCCGTGCCCCGACGGAGTGAACCAGCTTCCCGCCACCGTGTACGCGGGATCCGACGTGACCGGCGAGATCCTCCTGGACGACTTCCGCGCCTACAAGACGACCGGCTTCGGCGCTTGGGTGCGGTCGGTCGATGCGAAGGCGATCACCAACATGGTGTTGGCGGACAACCGCGTCAGCATCGGGCTGGTCCTCACCCAGGACGCGACGAACTCGCTGGTCGTGGGAGCCAGCCCCGCCTTGTTGCCGGACGAGAACCCGGAACCCAGGTTGCAGGCGGCCCTGCTCTACGACGGCGTCGAGGGCTTTTGGGATCTGCATCTGGCCGGCTTCGCAGACGAACGCGGCGCGCTTCCCGTCGCCATCTTCCCCCAAGCGGCCGACCGCCCGCAGCATCTCTCGAGGCGAATCAGCAACGAAGAGGCGAATGCGCGAATCGTGGATCTGGAGCACTCGCTCAGCGGGCGGGCCGACAACTGGTCGACCGGCGTCTACGACATCGATGGCTCGCTGATCGGGATCACGGAAGCGGGGGATCCCGCGACCTACGCCTTCCCGGGGTACAGCATCCGGCCGGACGAGCCGGGAGACGTCGACGCGATTTCGACCTTCTTCTCGAACGACCCCCTGGACGAAGACTGCAAGACGCCGTTGGAGCTCGAGTCGTTGCCCGGGGGTGCCGGAATGACCGATCGCATGGTCAACGCCAGCATCTGTCCGGGGTACTTCAGCCTCGCCGCCGCGAGCTTCTTCCTGCACGTCGAATCCGTCTCCAGGATCTTGCCGGCGAGCAACTACCCGACCGTCGAGCTGTTTCCGGCAGAGATCGGAGACTCCATCGTCAAGAGCATGGCCTTCCCGCAGGCGCTGATTCAGGCCAATCGCGACGTGGCCCCGCTCGATCCCCACAGCGAAGACGACCTGACCTACGACATCGACCTGGTCGACTGGGAGTTCTACAAGGGGCGCCGCAACGGAGACGACACGTCCTTCGAGCTGGGCTTCTACATGCTGAACCAGAACGACTGGACTCCCTGGTTCGTTCTGCGGCCCGGGAACCATCGGTCGTGCTCGATCACCGACCTCGCCAACGTCATCGAAGTGGACATCGGGCCCCAGGCGATCAAGGCCCGCGCCCAGGCCGTCAGTCCGGACTTGGAGTTCGGACGCGGACTAGAGCGGGAAAACTGGTATCAGGCGACGATTTACTTGACCTGCGGCCCGGACACGGACAACGACGGCATTCTGAACACGTTCGAAAGCGGTCCCGACGACGACATGGACGGCGATGGCGTGGTCAATTCCGAAGATCTCGACAACGACAGCTACGACGCGAACGGCGACGGGGACTGCACCGACGAGGGAGAGTTCGGTGACTGCGTCCCGGACGCCGAGGACCAGTATCCCGATGATCCCTACGAGTGGGTCAACACGGACAAGGACGTTCCCATCTACGGTGACAAAGTTCCGGACAACCGGGACGAGGACGACGACGCAGACAGCCTGCTCGACATCCACGAGACCGGTACGGGTGAATTCGTCAGCAAGATCGATACCGGGACCGATTCAAAGGTTTCCAACCGCGATGTCAACTCGGATGGCGATCGGGCTTTCGTGGACGCCGATCCGCAGTGCATCGGAGCGCTCGGGCTTTGGCAGGGGAGTCCAACCTACGGCGAGGTTCCGCTGGATGACCTGTTCGAGATCCAGTACTCGGACGTGTCCGATCTCAACAACCCCCTTGTCGCCGACCGCGATGCGGATGGCATCCCGGACTTCGAGGAAGGAAGAGGGCTTGTG
>JAKSBN010000141.1 GCA_022361175.1 Pseudomonadota bacterium
ACGCCCGCCCCCTCGAAGGGCACCTCGCGCAGGAGGTCGGTCACGAAGCCCACGAAGTCGCCCGGATTGGCCCGCGACCCGGAGCCGTCCTCCTGGTACTGCACCGCGGCGGCGAGGGTGAGGACGTTTCCGGCCTTCCCGTAGTAGGTGCCGCTGGTGTAGTAGCCGGGGTTGTCCTCGCCGTTGAGGAAGTTGTGGGCAATCCGAGCCGCGTAGAGGGGCTTGTCGTGCCGGTTCGGGCCCGCGCCGCCGGACGACTGGAGTCCCTCGAAGACCCCGAACACGTACTGCAGCGCGCCACCGGGGCCGGCGGCGCCCCAGATGTTGATGCCGTGATCGCGACCGTAGACGCCCGCGCCGCCGGTGCCGAAATCCACGCTGAAGTCGGACGGGAAGAAGGGCGTCTTGAACGCGTCGTAGGTGTTCGAATAGAAAGGGCCGTTCATCTCCATCCGGTCTGCCGGCACCAAGAGACGCCCCGCCCAGATGTTGAAGTAGTCGGAGATCTCGATCTTCGCGATGGCGTCGAGCAGCGCGAACTCTTCGAGGCTGGAGCTTCCGCAGAAGACGCAGTCCGTATTGACTTCGAACTTCAGGTACTTGTGGACCTGCCCGTTCACGTAGAGCCGCGCGTTGTCGATGTCGAAGTCCTTCGACCAGCTGGTGCCGTTCGCGGCGGCGTCTTCGACGGTCTCGAACGACGTTCTGAGCCCGACGCCGAGGCTGATCCACTTGGTCTCGTCGATCGAGATCTTCCCGCCCGCGTGGGCATTCGGAGCGAAGACGAGCAGAGCCGCCGCCGCCATCATCCAGAGCTTGTTCATGATCCCCTCAGATGAAAAAGAGTGAGTGGCGCCGGGCAGGAGTGCACTCAACGTGCCAAGGCGCTGCACGTCTGGGTACGCACAGGAACGCGCGCGCGCTGTCCGACCGGTTCGAGACGGACGTTCTGCACACGCAGCGGGCAAGCGCTGCTCAGTTTCTCTGCACGCGCGCAAACGACCGCGCGGAGAGTGACTCAGGTGTGCCGACGAAGGCGGACGCGCGATCGCCACGGGGCGCCGCGCGAAGATTCGGCCAGAAAGTCCATCTGTGCGGCAGGCCGCACGCACGGGCTGCGACGTGCCCGAGCCACTCGGGGCGTACGCGGTTTGTGCGGACACCGGCAGGGGCGAACTCGAAACCGACGAAGGCGGATCCGCGCGAACGCGTCGGACGCTTCGGGAACGTCCCGGCAATGCCGTCCTTTCCGAGCGGATGGTCCGGTCCGCGGCGCCCGGGGGCAGGCGGAAGGAAGTTCGCCGTTAGTTGCGCGCTTGATGCAAACAAGCTCGGGGGGGGCTCAAGCCCGGATCGTCGGCCGTCGATCCATAGGCCGATGCGAGCAAGCCACTTGGGAGCGCTGCTGGCCGGGATGCTGGTGTGTGCGACCTCCGGGTCGTCACAAGCGGAGATCTACCGCTGCAAGACGGCGGACGGTTCGATCGTGTACACCAGCGATCGCTCCGGGTGTCCGTCCGGCAGCTCCCGCGTCGAGCCCCGGCGGGCGATCCAGCGCTTTGACGGGCCGCCGGCCGCCAGCGGTTCCTCCAAGCGGCCCGCCAAGGCATCGTCGACTGACGATCCCGCGTTCGAAGAGCGGTGGCGCGGGAAGTACACGGCGACCGTGGACCAGTTGCGCAACCTCGAGCGAGCGATTCAGAATCACCGCGAGACGCTGGGAAACGCGAACTGTCGGGAGGTCGCGGTCGTCAGAGGGGTGAAGCGACGGCGCGACCTTCCGGACGTCTGCCGCCTGCGAAGCGAGATCCTGAGGTTGGAATCTCGTCGCGACTACCTGCGCAACTACCTCGAGAACGAGCTTCCGGAGGAGTGCCGCCGCGCCGGGTGCCTGCCGGGCTGGGTGCGCTAGCCAGTCTCCGACCTCGCCAGGCGCATGCGGAAGACGACCCGGTCGGGATTCGGCCGCTCGCTGGTGGCGGTGGCGTCCGGGTTTCCCATCTCGCGGAGCACCTGGACCATGAAGCCTTCGGTGCAGTAGCGGGCCATCTCGGAGAAGAGCGCGGCGTTGTCGTAGGTGACGACCAGCGCGGGGTCGCTGCCTTCCTCGATGGCGCACTCGGTCTGGATGAAGTCGAAGAAGGTGTTCACCATGCTGGTGATGAGGCGCGCCTGGCTCAACGCCTGACGCGTCGACTGGATCTCGTCCACCGGGGTTCGCAGCTCCAGCTGTTGGTAGTTGGCGCTGTCGCGAAGCAGCTGCACTAGGCCGCTGCCGACGTCTCGCGCCGTCGCCACGGCGTCGTCGCCCGAGAGCTCCCAGGCAAGGGCGGCCAATGCGGCGTAGGGCTCGGCGGGGTACCAGCGGGCGGGCTCGATCTTCTCGCGGAAGAGGGCCAGGGCTTCGGGCGAGAGACTCATATCCAGCGAGTTCTCCGCCAGGTCGCCGCGTTCCAGGGCCTGGCGGATGGGCTCCAGGGTCATGTCCAGGACCAAGCCCTTGACCTTCATGCGCGGCCTCCACGACGTCGCTTCAACCCGCACGCGAGGTGCGAAAAGCGAGCTCTCAGAGGGCGTATCGGGCCGCGTGTCCCCTGTCCTTAGGAGCCTTGGTGTCAGCGGAGGACGAGGTCCCCGTAGGGGAAGCGATGGGCCCGCGCCCTGGGACGGAATGCGGCACGGGTTGGCCAGATCTCCTCGAGCACTTGGCCACCTCCTGCACGGTCGGCCGCTCGGGATGCGTGCCCTGCCTGATCGGGACGGCGGCCTATGCGGCCGGTGCCAGCGACAGCGCGAGCGCTCCGAGAATCCTCACACAAGGTCGCTCGAACGCTGCGCTTGAGCTCCGTTCGCGCGCCTGACCAACCTGCGTGAATTCGTTTCACGTGTTTCGCAGAGACTCAATAATGTGTCATAAGGCGAGGTGCACACGCAGTGCGCTAACCGGACGGACAAATCAAAAAGCGATGCACAGCCGGTTGCGGGAAAGAACGCAATTCGACGTGATTGCGTGCAGAGCACGCGTCGTGCCGGTGCCTTCGATGCGGATCCCGGGTATGGTGATCGCGCGTACACGCTCCCGAAGAGTCCGACAGACTCGAACCAGCGAGCGGTTTGCGGGAGCGTGTGCGGACGGCGCAGCGGGCGGCCCGATCGGGCACGAGGAGCGGAGAAAGCAGGATGAGTCGCGCGCTTTCGCTGGCGGCGTTGCAGCCGATTCTGGAGCAGTTGCCACTGTCGGACTGCGACGGCGCGGGTGAAGCGCGGACGTGCCTGAGCGCCACGCAGGAGGCGTTCTTGGAATCCGTGCGGAACCTCGGCTTCTCGTCCGCTCGGTTCAACCACGCCGTGGTCAAACCGAATCACTGCGACGAAACGCCGGCGCATCTCGTGGATGCGGCTCATCTCTCGCTCAGCGTGAACTTCGGGAATTTTCCGCCGACTTGGGTGCAGCAGTACGAAGGAGAGCGGCTCTACGACGTCGACCCCATCTTCCTCGAGCTGGGCAAGAAGGCGGTACGGAGCTGGATCACCTACGGGACTTGGCAGGAGATCTTCGATCGCTACTTGGAGACGCCGCCGGTGCCCGATGCGGAGAAGGAGCGGTACCGCAGACGCTGTCGCGCCGTGCTGACGCGGGCCGCGGACCACGGGCTGGCCAGCGGGATCTACCTGCTCCACCGAGAGGACCGTCGCACTTCGCTGACCAGCCTGGCCTCCGTCGAAACGCCCCAGGCCCTGGCCGAGCGCTTCGATCACCCCGAGAACTGGAAGCTGCTGCTGACCCTGGTGCTTCTCACGAACACGACCATCGAGCGCAGCCGGGGCTGTCGGGATTGCACCCGCAGCCTGCGCATCATGCCGGGACTCCGAGAGGTGGCCTTGTCTCGGGCGCAGCGCGAGATCCTCGTCGCCTACCTCGACGTTCGAAACACCTGCGCGCGAGACGTGGCGGGCGCGCGGGGCACCGGGGTCGACACGGTGCACCACCACCTGAAAGCGATCCGCGCCAAGGCCGAGATGCCGGGAGCGTCGGGCCACGAGTTGGCCCGCTTCTTCGCCCAACACGGTTTGATCTGACGGCTCGTGGGGTTCAGAAGATGCGACGCGGTCGGGCGGCGCGCCGCGCGATGAGCGCGTTGCCGGCGAGCCCCACGGTGCCGAGCAGGACCAAGACCGCGAATCGAGGTCCGAAGAGCGAGAACAGGGGGGCCGACGGAAACGAATGGGTGCGCTCGACGGCCGCCCACTTGTGCACCGCGTGTTCCGCCCAGGCCGGATCGGTCACCAGCTCGAGGAAGTCGCGGCGACTGCGGTAGCGCACCACGGCTGCGCGGCTCCAGTCCGGCGCCCCGTCGTAGTGGGCCAGCGTGGCGATCCGTTCGCCCAGGGCCACTGGATGGCAGGCGCGGAGCACCAGGCGCGGGAGCATGAAGCGGGTGTAGCGGCGATCGACTTCCTGCGGATCGTCCGTTTCGGGATCGCGGCCGTCGGCGTACGCCGGACGCTCGCGATACTCCACCAGGTTGACCATGAAGAACTCGCGGCCGTCGTCCGACTCGCCGAAGCGCCGCAGGGCCTCGAGGTCGCCGTCGCCAGCGCCGCGCTCCACCATCCGGCCGACCAGGCGCTCCACCTCCTCGGGCGTCAGCGGATCGCCTGCGCCTCCGTACCAGATCCAGAACGCCCCGTAGACGATCGCCAGCCCGATCCACCAAGCCGCGCGCCCCATGTGCTCTCCTCGCTGCTCCCGGCCGGCGCGTCAGCGGGCTGACGGTGGGCCGACTCCGAACGGCTCGCGATAGACGACGGCGAAGCGTTCCATCACGAGGGGGGCCTTGGGGTCGGGCTTGCGCCCGATCCGCTCGCACTCGGAGACGATGTATTGCCAGTACATGGGCCGCCACGTGGCCAGGGTGCGGTCGCCTTCCCCGCCTTCCACGGCATACGTTTCGGGGACCTCGTCGAAGGGCAGGATGGCCACGTCCGTGGTCTGGATGATGCAGACGGGGAGGTCTTCGCCGTCGGTCACGATCCAGTGATCGCCCGGCTGCGGGATCGGCTTGCCGTCCGCTTCGTAGGACCACAAGACGGAGCCCGTCGCGCTCTTGGTGCCGGCCAACACCAGCTCGGAGATCTCGGTGGCGTCCTCGGGTGTGAAGCCGAAGGAAAACGACTCGAGGTAGCGGGACGGGGGAGCCTGGCCATCCCGGAGCGTCTCCACGTACTGCCCCCAATAGCGGTTGCAGCGGTTGCAGCGGTTGCAGCGGTCGTCGCGGTCGGTCTGGCTCGTCATGGCTGGCTTGGGCCACCTCCGGCGTCCACGCAGCCGCCGCGCGTCCCGGAGTGTGGCACAGAAGCCCTCGGATCCCGGCCGCTTTTTGCCGATCCGGCGCAGCGGCTCGGGTATGCTGCCGGGCCTGATGCCGTCCCGGACCCCGCCGAAGTGGCTCGCGGCGCCGACCCGGATCGGGTGGGCCCTCGGCGCCGTGCTGGCCCTGGCGTTGGGCGTGCGCCTGCTCGCGTGGGGCGATGTCTTCGTGGGCGAGCGCGTGCTCTTCGTGGTCGGTGACGCCTACTACCACCTGCGTCTGGCGGAGTACAGCTGGCACCACTTTCCCGCCTTCCTCACCCACGATCCCTTCTTGAACTTCCCGGTTGGGGGCGAGGTGCCGTGGCCCCCTCTCTATGACCTGTGGGTGGCGGGCAGCGCGCTCCTGCTGGGCGGCGGGGTCGCGCGCCTCGAGTGGGTGGCGGCCTTGTGGCCGCCGGTCCTGGGCGCCCTCACGGCAGGTATCGTGTTCGCCACGGCGCGCCGGCTGGCCGGTGATGCGGTGGGGTTGGGGGCGGCGGCGCTGTTCGCCGTCTTGCCCGCTTCGCTGAGCGTCTCCCAGGTCGGTCACGCCGACCACCACGCCGCCGTCGCCGCGATCGGCGCCGCTTGGCTCTGGCTTCAGGTGCGAGCGCTCGAGCCCGACGCGGCCCGCTCGCTGTGGGTGGAGGTCGTCGGCACGGCTCTGGCCCGGGCCGCGCTGGTGCTCGTCTGGGCGGGAAGCATTCTCTACTTGGGGTTGGCGGACGTGGGTTGGGCGCTGGTGGCCGGCGCCACCGGGCGCCGTCACTCGCTGCGCGCGCACGCGGCGGGGCTCGTGGGGACGGCGTTGCTGCTGTGCCCTTTCGTGGCGCACGCCCCGGGGCCGGCCTTCACGTCGGTGGAACTCTCGTGGCTGCATCCCGCGGCGTGTCTGGCGCTGGCCGCGTGGGCGGTGATGGCCTCGTTCTGGGGCCGCGGTGTGAGCCTCGGGTCGAGCCTGGTGCGCACGGCCGCCTTGGGTGCGCCTCCGGTCGCCGTGTTGCTGGCGCTGCCGTGGGTTCGGGAGGGCGTGCTGGGCGGCACGCGCTTCATCGGCAAAGCCGATCTCTGGGGCCATGCGAACCCCGAGCAGTCTCCTCTCTATTCGTCCGTTGGAAACACGACGTGGGCCGTCTCCACGCTGGGCTGGCTCGGCTATCTGCTCCCGCTGGCGCCGCTCGCGCTGGCGTGGCGCATCCGCCGCGACGGAGGGCCCAGTGGACTGGCCGTGGTGGCGCTCTGGGTCGCTGGGTTTGGCGCCTTGGCGGTAGCCCACGTCCGTTTCGTGAGCGACTTGGCGCCCGCGGCCGCGGTTGGATTCGCGATCCTGTTGGCGGACGCGGGTCGCGGTGCGGCTCATCGCTTGAATCTGGCCAATCGCTGCTGGCATCCGGCCATCGCCGTCGTCCTGGCCGTGTCGGCGTTGGCTCCGGCACTGTGGCGCAACCCGGGTCTGCAGCTTTGGAACGCGACGCGGCACGCGTTTGCTGGCGCCGCATCCGGCGAGCCGCGCGTGGCGAACGACGTCACCGCCTCGCTGGTGGAATTCCTCCACGTGGTGCGGGAGGTGACGCCCGGCTCGGACGGCTTCGCCGCGCGCCCGCCCGTCAAGCCCGACTACGGCATTCTCGCCGATCCGAGTCTGGGCCACGCCCTGCACTACGTGGCGCGTCGGGCGACGCCCTCGGACAACTTCGGCCCCTATCTGGAGCCCGAGATGCTGGTGCAGACGCTCGAGGCCCTGGTGGGCCTCGAGCCCGCCGCGGCGACCGCGGTGGTGGACCAGCTGCAGGCCCGCTACGTGCTCAGCAGCTGGCAGCCTCGCTACTGGCCCGGCACGCTCCTAGAGCGGCTGCAGGACGGCGATGGCAGCGGTTTGGGCGAGTACCGGCTGATCGCCGAGGGGCCCGAAGGCGGCGTGCCGCTGGCCGCGCTGTTCGCCGCGCCGCCCCCCGGTACCGTCGCCTACAAGCTCTTCGAACGGGTCCCGGGTGCGCAGCTGCAGGTGGCGACCGCGCCTGGCAAGCGGGTGGTGGCGCTGCAGACCGTCGTCGCGCCGTCGGGCCGTCGCATCGCCTACCGCCAGGAGGCCATCGCCGACGACCAGGGGCGGGCCCTGCTGCGCGTCCCCTACGCCACCGGCGCCAACGGACTCATGCGGGCCGGGCGGTATCGCGTGCTGGCCGGCGCCGAGCCGCAGTACGCGACGGTCTCCGAGTGCCAGGTGCTCGAGGGGGCCGTCGTCGTGGTACCGACGCCCTCCACCGACGGTGAGATTCCCGGCTGCTGAGACGCCGACGGGTGTAGGATAGGGCGCGCCCGCAAGCCGTAGGGTTCGGGGAGCGGAGTGGATGGTGCAGAGAGAGTGGATGGTGCAGAGAGTCGGGAGCGGAGAGCCGAAAGTGGAGGAGGGAGTCGCGATGAAGCTGCGGGTTTTGCGGTGGCGGGCACGCCGACGGGTCGTCACGAGCTGCGCCGCTTGTGTGATTCTGCTGTTCGGATTTTCGGCCCAGGCGGCCGTGGTCAGCGGCTCGACGCTGGTCTTGGATTTCGGACTCACGCCACCGATCGGGACCGGCCAATCGCCGGATCCGGCCGTGATCAGCGTCGTGGGGGACACTCAGCTCGGTCTTCCGGCCGGGCTGTTTGCAACGACGCAGGCGTTGCCGGCGAGCCTCTTCACCGGGGTTCCGTCCATCAGCGGCTTCTCGGCCGTTGTCTCCAATGCGTCCGGAACGTTCCAAGCCGGCGCTGGACCCGGAGGTGGTTTCGGCGGGGCGCTACAGCTCAACGGTTATGCCGCGATCAACATTCTCCAGCTCTTTCCCGTGACGATACCGCTCAACATCGTGGGCGCGGGGGGCACTGTGATGTGGGGTGCGGGGGCCGTTTCGGGTACGGTGACCGGGTCTCAGTGGACCACGGGCAACGCGGTCATTACGGGCGTCACGCAGGCCACCCCGGGAGGAGGAGTGGTCAACACCATTTCTCTCGCCGGAAGCAACGGCCGCGTGGGTGGCGTTGGGCCGATTGCATTGGTCACCCCCGTCCGCGTCTCGACGAACGTGCTGGGCGACTTTGGCGGCTTTGCCATCATGACGTTCTGGACGCCGGAGCCCGGAACGGCTCTGCTGATGGGGTGCGGCGTGCTCGGCTTCGCGCTGATGGGAGCTCGCAAGCAGGGTCGCAAGCGCTAGAGGTTTCGTTCAGGCGTCGACCGCCTCGACCTCGACTTCGCCGCCGAAGAGCATGCTGGTGCCGCTGGGCGCATCGCAGTGGGCGTCGTCCGTGACGGCGTTGACGTTGGCGCCCGGCTTGCGGGCGGCGACTCGGAGCTTGACGCCCTGGCCTTGGTGGTCGAAGCCGTGTGGCAGGCTCACGACCCCGGGCATGAGCCGCGTCGTCACTTCCACCGGCGCGCGCACCGCGCCGACGCACGTGCGGACCCGGGCGACGTCGCCGGTGACGAGGCCGCGGCGCTCGGCGTCTTTCGGGTGGATCTGCAGCGTGCAGCGGTCGCGGCCCTTGGCGAGGGCCGGCAGGTTGTGGAGCCACGAGTTCATCGAGCGCACGTCGCGCCG
>JAKSBN010000324.1 GCA_022361175.1 Pseudomonadota bacterium
CGAGGCGGCCGCGGGCTCCGAGGAGTTCGTGGCGCGCCCCATCCCCACCTCCGGTGAAGAGCAGCCGACGGACTGGATGGGCGAAGGTGCGCTGCGCGCCAGGTCGCGGGCGGGTGACTCCATCGGGCGCATCCGGACGGAGGCCTACGCCGAGGGCGTGGCGGCCGGCCGGGCCGAGATTCCCTGGGAGAACGTGCAGCAACTGCGCTCCGCCGCCACCGCGCTGGCCGATGCCGCCTACCGCGTGGGCCAGCTGCAGCGCAACTACCTGCGCGAGCAGCGCCACGCCCTGATCGACCTGGCCGCCGCGATGGCTGAGCGGATCGTGCGGCGTGAGCTCACGCTCGACCGGGAAGCGCTGTCGGCCGCCGTGGGTCGCACCTTGGAGGCCCTGCCGGAGGGGGGCGCCGTCGAGGTCTCACTGGCGCCGAGCGATCTGGAAACCGTGCAGCGCGGCGAGGGCAGCGAGTGGATGCCCGACTGGGGCCGACACGCGACCTTTCGGGCCGACGAAACCCTCCAACCCGGAGACATGCGCGCCGTTGCCACCCAGACGCGGGTCGACGCGCGCGTGGTCGATTTGGTGGCGCGCCTCTGCGAGGAACTGGAGGACGTGATCGAAGCGCCCCAGGAGGAGTCGCCGTGACCGCCGCCGACCCGGCCTTCGTCGCCGCGTGCAAGGTGCGGATCGAGGAGTGCGAGCCGCTGACCTCGGAGGGCCGACTCTTCGCCATGTCCGGCAACGTGCTCGAAGTGGAGGGTCTCGAGGCCGGTGTGGGCGCGCTGTGTCGCGTGGAGGGCGAGGCCGGAGAGCACTTCGAGGCGGAGATCGTGGCGTTCCGGCACGGGCGGCACCAGCTCTTGCCGCTGGAGGAGCCGGTGGGGGCGGCGCCCGGCGCCCGCGTGCGCGTCACGCGCGAGCGGCCGCGGGTGCCGGCGGGCGAAGCGTGCCTCGGGCGCGTGCTCGACGGGCGTGGTCGTCCGGTCGACGGCGGCGGCCCGCTGGCCGGGGCGGTCTGGGTGCCGCTGCACGGCGCGCCGACGCCGGCGGTGAAGCGCCAGCGGATCTCGGCCCCACTCGACGTGGGCGTGCGGGCGATCAACGGCCTCCTCACCGTCGGACGCGGCGCGCGCCTCGGCATCTTCGCGGGCGCCGGCGTCGGGAAGTCGACGCTGTTGGGCCAGCTGGCGCGCCACACCCGGGCCGACGTGATCGTGATCGCCCTGGTGGGCGAACGCCGCCGCGAGGTGCGCGACTTCTTGGAACGCGACTTGGGCGAGGCGCTGGCTCGCTCGGTGGTGGTCGTCGCCACCAGCGACGAGGCGCCGACGCTGCGGGTGCGAGCGGCCCACGCGGCGGCCGCGGTGGCGGAGTTCTTTCGGGAGAAGGGCCGGCGCGTGCTGCTGCTGATGGACTCGCTCACCCGCTTCTGCACGGCGCAGCGCGAGGTGGGCCTGGCGGCGGGCGAGCCGCCGACCACGCGCGGCTACACGCCGTCGGTGTGGAGCGAGCTGCCGCGGCTGGTGGAGCGCGCCGGGACGTCGGAGGGCGAAGGGGACATCACCGGCCTCTACACGATTCTGGTGGAGGGCGACGACCTGAACGAGCCGGTGTCGGACGCCGCCCGCTCGCTCCTGGACGGCCACATCGTGCTGGCGCGGCGGTTGGCGGAGCGCGGCCATCATCCCGCCATCGACGTCCTGGCCAGCACCTCCCGCGTCATGACCGACATCGTCGACGCGGAGCACTTGGCCCACGCCGCGGCGGTGCGGAAGTCGCTGGCCGTCTACCGCGACGCCGAGGATTGGATCTCCATCGGCGCCTACGCCGCGGGCAGCGATCCCGCCATCGACGCCGCCCAGGCGGCCAAGCCGCGGATCGACGCCTTCCTGCAGCAGACCCGCGACGAGCCGGGCGATTGGCAGACCACGAAGAGCGCCCTGGCGCAGCTGGCCGGAGCGGCGTCGTGAGGGGGTTTCGGTTTCGGCTCGAGCCGGTGCTGCGCTTGCGGCGCCGCGAGTTGGACGAAGCCCGCGTCGCCCTGGCGCGCTGGGAGGCGCAGTACACCTGGGCCGCCAAGGCACTCCGCGAAGCCGAAGGGCGCGCGGGGGGCGCCCTGGTGCTGGTGGGGCAGCAGGCCCGGGCCGGAGTGCGGGCCGGCGCGCTGCACGCCGCGGCGTTGGGAACGGCGCGCCTCGCGCTCGAGGTGAAGCGTCTGCGCGCTCAGGAGCACCGGCTCGAGCTGCAGTGCGGCCAGGCGCGCGACGCGGTGAAGTCGGCCCACGCGCGGGTGCGCGGCCTCGAGCGTCTCCGCGAGCGGCGCCGGCAGGAGTTCCGCGACCGCGAGCGACGCCGGGAACAGCAGGTGCTGGACGAGGTGGGTGGCCGGCGCGCCTGGGCGAGGAGGCGCGCGTGAAGCGACTCTCCGTCATCGCGCTCGTCGGCCTGGCGGTGGGCACGGCCGTGACCGTCACCGGGCAGGAGACCTCCGACGGCACTCCGAAGCCCGGCGCCGGCGAAGGCGTGGTGCGCCTGCTGGAGGAGCTCTCGCAGCGGGCCCGCGACCTGGAAGAGAAGGAGTGGGAAGTCGCTGAGCGCGAACGCGCCGTGGCCGAGCTCGAGCAACTGCTGGACGCGCGGGTGGCCGAGCTCGAATCGCTGCGCGAGCAGCTGGAAGCGCGCATCACCGCCTGGACCGAGAAGGACGGGCCGCGGGTCGATCAGCTGGCCAAGGTCTACGCGGCCATGGATCCGGGCCGGGCGGGCGAACTCCTGGACGAGCTGGAGCTCGACCTCGCGGTGCTGGTGCTGGGCCGGATCAAGCAGAAGCAGGCCGCCGCGATCCTGACGCGCATGCCCAAGGACAAGACCCTGATCATCAGCGAGCGGCTGCTGCGCCCGCTCGAACCCGGACCGGACGAGCGGGAGAACGGGAGGAGACCGTGATCGTTTCCAACGTGAGAACCATCGAGCAGGCACTCTTCGAGGCGCCGCCCGCCGAGGCCGCCCCCGACGTGCCGTTCGCCACCTCGCTCGAGGAAGAGATCGCTCCCGAGCTGGCGCCAGAGCCGCCGACCGACCCGGCGACGGGCGATGCGTCGGCTCCGGCGCCCGAGACCGCGCCCGCCCCCGTCACGGAGATCGTCGCGGGTCCGGATCCGGCGACTGCGGCCCGGGCCGCCACGGTCCTTGCTGTGGCTCCGCCCGAGCTGGCGATCGCGCCCTCGGAAGCCGGCGCCCCGACACAGTCGCCGCCCGTCGAGGGCGCGGAGGCGGGCCGGGCGCCGGCGGCTGCGCTGCTGCTGCGCGCGACGAC
>JAKSBN010000086.1 GCA_022361175.1 Pseudomonadota bacterium
ACACCTCCCCAGAGGGCGGCAAAAATCGCCGCAAACGCCTCGAAAGACTTCGCGGCCGCCGGGAGGGCCCCTCAAGACCACAACCGAACGGACGATCCATCCAGAAGGATGCCCTCGCCCCGACTTCGCACCCCCGCGCTCACCGAAGCGGCCCTCGATCGGGCCCTCGAGAAAGGTGAACTCTCGCTCTGCTACCAGCCGCGGCTGGAGCTGGGCGGCCTGCGGCTCGTGGCGGTGGAGGCGCTGATGCGCTGGGAGAGCCCCCAGAACGGCGTGATCGCGCCACGGCACTTCATTCCGTTCGCAGAGGAAACCGGCCAGATCGAGGCGCTCGGCCGCTTCGCTCTGGAGACCGCATGCCGCGACTACGGGCGCCTGTGCAGCGCCAGTGCGGTTCCGCTGCGGGTGGCGGTGAACGTGTCGCCGATCCAGCTCACGCAGCCGCGCTTCTCGGAGCAGCTCATGGATCTCCTGCACGGAGCCAACGTGCCACCGAGCGCGCTCGAGCTGGAGGTGACCGAAACCGTGGCCCTGCAGCAGCAGGATCGGGCGAGCATGGCCCTCGAAGACCTGCGCGGCATCGGCGTGCGCGTGGCTCTCGACGACTTTGGAGCCGGATTCTCGTCGCTCCACACCCTCACGGTCCTGCCGCTGGATGTGTTGAAGCTCGATCGCTCGCTCATCCGCAACCTGGTGGACGACCCCAAGGCCCAGGCCATCGTCGAATCGCTCTTGATGTTGTGCCACCGCCTCGGCTTGACGGTCGTGGCCGAGGGCGTCGACGAGCCGGAGCAGCTGGACATCCTGCGCCCGCTCGGCTGCGACGAAGTCCAGGGTTTCCTGTTCTCCAAGGCCCTCGACGCCGACGCCGTGGTGCGCTGGGGGCTCGACCACGCGGCGCGCCTGCGCGAGTAGCCGTCGGCTAGGAGCCCAGCGTCTTTCGGAGCGAAGCGATGAAGCCGTCGCGGTAGACGCGCTCCACGGTCGCCTTCAGCTCGTCCGCGTCGTCGAGGTCGGTCTCGAACTCGCACGACCACTCGATGGCGGACCGCCCCGGCGCCAGCTCGGTCACGGCCACGTGCGCTACGTAGTTGCGGAACGGCAGCGGACTGCGGAGCACCGTGTATCCGAACCGCCGACGTTCGTCGTCGTGCGCGATGCAGCGCTCCACGAACAGCGAGCCCGACGTATCGACCCGGCGGACCGCGCCGACCCCCTCGCCTTCCATGGAGAGCAGCTTCGACTTCGGAGCCCAGGCGCTCAAGTCGCCAAAATCCCGCAGACACGCCCAGACCCGGTCGGCCGGCGCTTCCAGCACTTCTCTCACCGACACGGACGCCACGCTCACACCGTCAGCGGGACGGTCTTGGTGCCCTCGGAGCCCTCGATCTCGACGGTCACATCGAGGGATCCGGGGCGCTCGGACGTCGACACGCGACCGCGGGCGCTGGTCTTGCCATCGCCGTCCGTCTCCAGGCGCGTGGAGACGCCGATCCACGACGTGTACTTGAGCTGCGCGTTCCCCAGCGGCTGGCCGTCGCACTTGACCTCGATCGAAACCGTCACCACCCAGTTGCTGGGGGAACCGCCGACGCTCTTGCTGGCCGTGACGGAGATCTTGTCCTTCTCGCAATCGGTCGCGGTGAGAGTGATGGTGGGGGTGTCGTCGCTGTCGGGACAGCCGAGCGGCACGCCGACGAGAGCGAGGACGGCCAAGACGAGAATCCAAGACGGGGTTCGCGGCACGGGGATCTCCTTTTTCACAGCAAGTCGACTTGGGCCTGGATGTCGAGCGCGGCGTTGGTGTCGGCCTTGCCGTTGGTCGTCAGCTCGAATTCGAGCGTGTAGTTGCCCGGTTGCAGCAGGAAGACGTTGCTGCGGTCGACGCGCAGCACGACCCCGCCGTTCGCCATCACGCCGTCGGGCTGGCCCCAGCGCTTGATGTCCAGTTGGCGCGGGTTGGCGTTGTTCTCGGCGAAGGCGTACTGGCCCTGGATGTCGGCCCCCTGAACCGGCGGCCCGGCGGCAGTGCGCACGCGCGCCACGACCAGGTAGTCGCCCACGCCACTGGTGAGCGAGACGCTGCCGGCGCTCGACACCACGAGCCGACAGCGGATCGCCTGGGCCACCGCGAAGGTGCTGGTCGCCTTCGAGTTGGCCAGCGTGATCGCCAGCCGCGTGGGGTTGGGCCCGGGCGTTGCCTGCACCCGGGCCGCGACGTCGCGGTACGTATTGGGCGCCGAGGTCGCAGTCGTCTGGGCGTCGGCCGACTGCCGCGCCGGCGTCTGATACCGGGTTGCGGCCCCGTTGCCGTCGTCGCCGTCGTCGGTGCTGCCGTGCGTCTGGAAGGCGGTGTTGCCGCCCAGGGCGGGCTTCGCCGCCGGCGGCGGGGGCGCGCCTCCACCCGGTTGGCCTCCTCCGCCACCCCCACCCGGATCCTGGGGACAGGCCAAGAGCCCGCAGGCCAGTGCGAGCACCAGCCCGCGCGCGAACCATCTCGAGGGGAGCGTCATCCTTGCCACCTCCTGCAGGCCGCAGTGTACGTCGCGGGGCGCGGCCTGGGGTTCCGGGATGGCGCGGAATTCAGAAGGACTAGAGGGCCTCTAGCGGGCCTGGTGGTGGAAGGCGTCCCAGTCGGGGCGGCGGGTTCGCCACCAGTACGCCGTGGTGGTTCCCGACCAGTTGTTCGTGATCTTGCCGTCTTCGGTCTTGTACCAGCTCTTGGGGGTCTTGGCCCACGCGGTTCGCGCGAGGGCGCGGTGCAGGTCGCGGTTGAAGTCGCGCTGGACGTCCTCGCGGACGTCCAGGTAACGGAGTCCGCGGCGAGAGAGCCGCTTCAAACACTTCACGATGTAGTTCGCCTGGCACTCGATCATGAAGATGATGGAGTTGTGCCCCAGGTTGGTGTTGGGACCGTACATGAGAAAGAGATTCGGGAAGCCCGACACGGCGAGCCCCAGGTAGGCCTCGGCGCCCGTCTTCCACTCCTGCTCGAGCGACCGCCCCGCCAGGCCCTCGATCGCCATGGGCGCCAGGAACGAGTTGGTGTCGAAGCCCGTCCCCAGGATCAGGACGTCCAGGGGGTGGCGGCGGCCGTCGACGGTCACCACCTCGCGCGGCTCGATGTGGTCGATGGCGGACGTCACGAGCTCGACGTTGTCGCGGGCCAGCGCCGGGTAGTAGTCGTCGTGGATCAGCAGGCGCTTGCCACCGATGGGGTAGTCGGGCGTGAGGGCGCGCCGCAGCTCGGGGTCGCGGATGTGCGCGTGCAGATTCTCCAACGCCAGCTGCTTCGAGCGCTCCGAAAAGAACCGATTCCCCACCATCACCGAGAAGAGAAGCTCCTGCCGGGCCCAGATCAGCCAGCGGTAGAGGCGCGCCAAGCCGGGTACGCGCGCGAAGCGTCGCCGCTCGGAGTCGCTGTAGGGGCGGTCGCCGCGGGGCGTGATCCAGTTGGGCGTGCGCTGGAAGATCTCGAGCGCTTCCACCCGCGGCGCGAGCTCGGGAATGAACTGGATCGCGCTGGCGCCGTTGCCCACGACGCCCACCCGCCGTCCCGCCAGCAGGACGTCGTGATCCCACTCGGCGGAGTGGAACCAGTCGCCCTCGAAGGAGTCGAGCCCCGGAATCTTGGGGACGACCGGGCGGTGCAGCTGGCCGACGCCCGAGACCAGCACGTCGGCCTCGATCTCTCGGCCCGGCTTGCCGTCCACCAGGATCTGGATCCTCCAGACGCCGGCCGCGGCGTCGAAGCGCGCGCCCGTCACCTCCGTGCCGAAGCGCACGTGCGGCAGGATTCCGTACTTCTCCGCGCAGTGGTCCATGTAGGCCAGGATCTCCGGCTGGGGCGACCACTTGCGGGTCCAGTCGGTCTTCTGCTCGAAGGAGAAGCAGTACGCAAACGACATCAGGTCGCAGGCGGCACCGGGGTAGGTGTTGTCGCGCCAAGTGCCCCCCAGCCGGTCGCCCTTCTCGAGCAGGGTGAAGGAGGACGCCGCACCCGTCTGCTGGAGGCGGATGGCGAGGCACAGGCCCGAGAACCCGGACCCGATGATGGCCACGCGCGGACGCTGGCCCGCGGGCACGGTGGCGGATGCGGCCATGGCCCTCCCCTCGGCGCCCCGAGCCGCGAGGGTCCGAGGCCGTTCAAGCTTGACATCTTCGGCCCACGCCGTCGAACCAGCCCGGGTCTCCCCCCGAGCCCGGATCCGGCGAACTCCAGAGCCTGCGTTTCAGCGGAACCCGATGCCCGTAAGTATTCGGGTTGACTGGATTTACCGAGGTTCAGAAGCACGCACGCGACGCCGATAACCGGTGCAGGACCGGTGAAAGATTCCGCTGCGGGCGGATCGCACGAGAGGTACGCGTGGAGCGCCGCAAGCTCGGTGAAATCCTGGTGGACGCGGGGGTGGTCGACGAGCACCAGCTCGAGATCGCGCTGGCCGAGCACCGGCGTGTGGGCGGCAAGCTCGGACGGGTCCTCACCGACCTGGGCCTCACCACGGAAGAGGCCATCAGCCGCGCGCTGGCCTCCCAGACCGGAGTCGACCACTACAACCTCGAGCAGACCGCCGTCTCGCCGGAGGCGGCGGCCCGGGTGCCGGAAGAGCTCGCGCGCCGCCGACACCTGATCCCCGTCTCCATCGAAGGCGACACGCTGGTGGTGGCCATGGCCAACCCCACCGACATCGTGGCCATCGACGAGATCGAGCGGCACGCGGACCTGTTCGTGCGCGTGGTCTCCGCCAGCCGGCGCCACGTGTTCCGGGCCAT
This sequence comes from Pseudomonadota bacterium, assembly GCA_022361175.1. GTDB lineage: Bacteria > Myxococcota_A > UBA9160 > UBA9160 > UBA4427 > JAKSBN01. Next base: position 4,774 of record JAKSBN010000086.1, read on the forward strand.
CGACCGCGCCTACCGCGGCCAGGGTGGCGACGATTCGGAGCTCGAACGCGCGATTCGAAGCGCGCTTCAGGAGAGCGACGACGAACTCGACGCCGAGGCCGGCAGCTCCGGCACCGGAGTCATCGCGCTGGTCTACGAAGTGCTGTCGACGGCCGCACGCCGAGACGTGACGGACGTCCACTTCGAGCCGGACCAGAAAGTCGTGCGCATCCGCTATCGAATCGACGGCGATCTGGTGCCGGGCCCCACCATCCCGGGCTCGCTCTTGGCTCCCATCGTGGCGCGGGTGAAGGTGATGGCCAGTCTGAACATCGCCGAGACCCGCGTGCCCCAGGACGGCAAGATCCGCTTCTCGGTGGAAGGGCGCGTGGTCGACCTGCGCATCTCCACCTTCCCGACCGTCTTCGGCGAGAGCGTCGTGATTCGGGTGCTGGACTCGAGCGCGCAACAGTTCTCCCTGGATCGCGTCGGCATGAACGGCCGCGGCCAGGAGATCCTGAGAGAGGCCGTGGGGCGCCCCAACGGACTCATCCTGGCCGTGGGGCCGACCGGCAGCGGCAAGACCACGACCCTCTACGCGCTGTTGCGCGCCATCGACGGCGGCCGTCGCAAAGTCATCACGCTGGAGGACCCGGTCGAATACGGGCTTGCGCTGGTGACCCAGTGCCAAGTCAACGAGAAAGCCGGGCTCACGTTCGCGGCGGGCCTCCGCGCCATCCTGAGGCACGACCCGGACGTCGTCCTGCTGGGCGAGATGCGCGACGCCGAGACCGTGAGCATGGCCCTGCGAGCCTCGCTCACCGGCCATTTGGTGTTGTCGACGCTCCACACCAACGACGCCGTCCGTACGGTTTCCCGCCTGCGCGACATGGGAGCGGCCCCCTTCCTGCTGGCCAGCTGTCTCACGGTGATCGTCGCCCAGCGCCTCGTGCGCACCGTCTGCGATCAGTGCGTCGAGCCCTACGAGCCGAGCGACGACGAACTCCTGGCGGTAGGCATCGACCCGTCGCTCCCGGGCAAGTACATGCGCGGAATCGGATGCGACCGCTGCAACGAGACCGGCTCGCGCGGGCGCGAAGCCGTCTTCGAGATCCTCTCGGTGACGCCCGAGATCTCGCGCCTGATCGGGAGCGGTGCGGGCATCGACGAGATCGAGGAGGCGGCGCGCCGCGCCGGCATGGAGAGCTTCCGAGCCGCCACCCAGGAAAAGGCCAGCGAGGGACGCATCGCGCTCGACGAGATCGCGCGCGTCAGCGTCGAGGACCTCTGATGCCGCGGTTCGAATACCTCGCCAGAACCCACGCGGGCGAAGCGCTGCGCGGCACCTTGAACGCGGCCGACGAGTACGAGCTCGATCGCCGGCTGGCGGCGGAAGAGCTCTTGCTGGTCGAGTCGAGTCCGCGGCCGGCGGCCCGGGCCGGCTCGGTGGCCGCGCGTTCGATCATCGACTTCTGTTACCACCTGTCCGTCGTCATCGAGTCGGGCATCCCGCTCCTGCAGGGTCTGCGCGATCTGGCGGAACAGAATCCCGGCGTCCTGGGCGACACCATCGCCGACATCGCGGAGGCCGTAGAGGGCGGCTCCGCCTTGTCGGATGCCCTCGGCGAGCACCCCGAGGTCTTTTCCGAGCTGATTCGATCCCTGGTTCGCGCCGGCGAGCAGTCCGGAGCGCTCGATCGGGTGCTGGCGGATCTGGTCCAGTACCTCGAGTGGCGGGAGAGTCTGGGGCGCAAGCTGCGCACCGCCCTCGCCTACCCGGCGGTCGTCGTCGCCGGCGTCTTCGGATTGATCCTGGTCGTCTCGACGTACGTCCTGCCGAACTTCCTGGGCATTTTCTCCGAGCTCGGCATCGAACTCCCGGCCACCACGCGCGCCTTGGTGGCCACCCACCAGTTCGTCCTGGCCCACGGCGTGGCCCTGATGGCCACCGCGCTCGCCGTCCTCGTCGTCGGCGTCGTGTTCCTGCGGACCGAGGCGGGCCGGCTCTCCTTCGACCAGGCGTGTCTGCGCCTCCCGGTGCTGGGCACGCTGGTGGAGATGATCGAAGCCTCGCGCTTCTCGCACAACCTGGGCCTGTTGTACGCCGCCGGCCTCACGATCCCGCATTCCTTGGAGATGCTGGAGGGCATCCTGCAGAACCGGGTTCTGCGCGGCGCCGTGGCGAGCGCCCGAGACGGCATCGATCGCGGCGAGAGTCTGGCCGACGCCATCGGCTCTTCGAACCTCATGCCCGCGATCGTGAACCGCATGGTCGCCATCGGGGAGGAGTCCGGACGCCTCGACCAGGCGCTGGAACGCGTCTCGTCCTTCTACGACCGCGAGGTTCCCGCCCTGATCGACCGCGCGCTCCTGCTCTTCAACACGGGCACGGTCCTGTTTCTGGGAATCGTGCTGCTGCTGATCGTGCTGGCGGTCTTCGTCCCGCTCTACAGCATGCTGGGGAACCTCGATGCCGCGGCCTAGCCGAAAGAGCCGGCGCGGCTTCTCGCTGGTCGAGGTGCTGGTGGTGCTCGTGCTGCTGTCGCTCGCGGTCGGGGCCGCGGCTCCGCTGCTCCAACAGCAAATCACGGCCTCCAAGCGACGCGCCACGCTGGACAAGCTGGAGCGACTCCACGCGGGCCTGGCCGGGGATCCCGCACGTGGCGACTACGGGTATCTGGGCGACTTCGGCGCGCTGCCGCCGACCTTGGCCGACCTCAACACGTCGGCGGCCAAGCCGGCCTACGTCGTCGACGCCGGCTACGGCATCGGCGCCGGCTACAACGGTCCCTATGCGCCCAGAGTCCAGAGCTATCAGGATGCCTGGAGCCGGGACCTCGACTACACGGCCGGAGTGGCCCAGGTGACGAGCGCGGGGCCCGACCGCATCCTCGGCAACGGAGACGACCTGCGCTATCCGCCCCTGGCGCCCACGCTCACGGGCGACCTCACCGTCGTGGTGAGAGGGGTGCCCGCCGGCGGCGGGTCCGAAGTGTCCCTGACCAGCGCCGAGGTGCTCGCCTTCGTGGCGTCGGCGGTGAACGGCGTTCGCACCGAGAGCGCCCTCTCGGGCAGCGGCCCCTTCACCGCCAGCGGCCTGCCGCACGGCCTCCACGGGGTCCGGCTCGCCGGACAGGGCAGCTATCTGGGCGTCAACCTCCTGCACGTGGTCGAGATTCGCCGCGGCTCGACGCTGGTGAACCTCGTACTGGAGGAACCCTAGTCGTGGCCGGGCTTCGCCAGCGACTCGCGGGTGTCGGCCTGCGCCTGCGCAATCGGCACGTGGCCGTGGACATCCGCGAAGACGCGCTCTATTGGGCGCTCTCGACGCCGCGGCGCGACGGGCTGCGCCTGCATTCCTGGGGCCGACTGCCGCACACACCGGGCGAATCCATCGTCGACTTGCTGGCGAGATTGGCGGGCGAGCGCTTCGCCCGCGGCGCCCGCTTCGAGATCGCCCTGCGGTCCGCCGACCTGAAACACCGGCGTCTCGACGTGCCGCCCATCACCCGGCGCGAGTCGGGCAAGGTGGCGCGGCGCCGGGTCGAAGAATTCGCGCGCGAGTTCTCGGACGACGTCGTCGTCGACTTCGTGCGCCGCCCCGGCTCGCCCGTGGACGCCCTCTGGCTGTGCGCCGCGCCGACCGTCGTGCCGATCGAACTGCAGGCGGTGTGTGACGTGCTCGACGCGTCGGTCCACCGCATGACAAGCCACCATCTCGCCCTGGCCCAGCTCGCCCGACTGCTGCCGCCTCCGCCCGAGGGAGAGGTGACCGCGCTCTTCGATCTCGATCCGGACGCCGGAGTCTGCGTCTTCTGCGACGACAAAGGCTGGGTCTTCAGCCGCCTGATCCCCCTCAAGTTCGCCGGAGATCGCGGGGCCCGACGAGACACGGGAGACGCGGTGCCGCTGGCCCAGCCCAGCGACCTGGCCGACCGGATCGCCACGGAGCTGGAGCGCACGTTCCGGTACCTGGACTCGGAGTTGCGGCTGGGGCGCGTCAGCCGCCTACTGCTCTCGGGAGACGATCCCGGGCTGGCCGGCCTGGCGACGCAGCTCGTGCCGACCCTGCAGACCGAGGTGGCCCTGCTCTCCGAGGCCATCGAGCACGGGCCCGCCGCGAACCTCGAGCCCGGCGCCGCGACGGCGGTAGGAGCCGCCCTGGCCTGGGATGCCCAGGGCGGGAACCTGCTGCCGGGCCAGGCCCGCATGCGACGGCGCCAACACGAAACCCGGCGACGGATGCTCACGGCGGCGATCGCGACCGCGACGACCGTCGCACTCCTCGGAGGTGCGACGTTCCTGCAGGCGCGTTGGCTCGGCCGCCAGCTGGCCGAACTCGAAGAGAGTTGGCACGCCACCACCGTCCAGCGCGGCCGCGCCGGCGAGTCGCAGCGCGCCCGCCAGTACGCCGCAACCACGAGTGCGGCGCTGGCGGAGTTCGACCAGCCGGCTCCGCCCTGGACGGGCCTGGTCGAGACCCTGGGACGCCTGGCCCCGCCCAACCTCGCGGTGTCCGCACTGACCGTGGTCCGCGCCGAGGAAGGCTGGCGGCTGGAGCTCAGCATCGAGGCTCGCGCCGACAATCTCTCGGACGCGGTCGCTACCGTGGCGGATTTCGCGCGAGAGCTGGGCGACTGCCCGCTGGTGGCCGTCTCCGAGGTGTCGCGCGAGGGCTCTCGCCAAGTGGAGGCCCCGGGCGACACGCGCACCCTCGTGCGCTTCCGGGTCCTGGGCCAGCTGGCCCAGGAGGATCGGAGCGCCCGCACCGCCTCTCCGGGAGGACGACAGCATGGATGACCGCTCCCCCTACCTCGAGCGCGGAAATCTCATCCTGGCGGGCTGCGCCGCCCTGGTCCTGGTGGGTGGAGCCGGCGTCCTGCTCGGACCCGCGCGAGCATCGATCGGGCGGCTCAATGAGGAGATCGCCGACCGCCAGACGCGGCTGGAGCGCTGGGATCGCGATCGCGTCCGGCTGCGTCCCGTCGCTCCGGAGGAACGGCGGAGTTTTGCCTCGGATTGGGGGCGGTTGACCCGCCAGGTACCGCTGGCCACCGACGAGCCCAACGCCATCGCCCGACTGGGACGCGCCGTCCAACGGCCCGGCGTGCGAAGCCTCGACGTCCAGAACGCCGCCGGCGACGTGGGCTCAGACGAGCGCTCGCTCGACCTGGAAGCCCAGTCTCCGGACGGAAAGCAGCGGATCCGGCTGCTCGGGACGGCGTATCGCGTCGAGTTCCGCTCTGATTTCGAGACGGCTCTGCGGGTGCTCCAGGATCTCGAGTCGCGCGCGATTCCGGCGCGCATCGAAGCGCTTGAAATGCGTCGCGTCGCGGGCGAGCTGTCCGTGCGCTTCGGCCTCACCGTCTTCTCGCGTTCGGAGGAAGCGTCGTGAAGCGCCGCCTCGTACCGCTGCTTCTGGCCTGCGGTCTACTGGCGACGGCGTACAACGTCGTCGTCTTCGCCGGGCTGTTCCGCGGGCCCAACCTCGTGGGCATCGAGGACGACGACTCGGAGGAACGGGACTCCGAGGAAGAGACCGGTTTCGCGGCTACGCTGTCCGACGTCTCGCCGCGCGAGGTCCGCGAGTATCTGGACGGCCTCGCGACGCCCTTCCGCAATCCCTTCGGTTTCTCCGCCGAGGGACTCGACGCGACGACGCTCACCGGCGCCAGCGCCGCACCGACGCGGGGGCCTCTGGTGCTGGAAGGAACGCTCTGGAGCAGAGGGCGACGCGTCGCCTGGATCGACGGCCATCCCCGCGCCGAAGGCGACGAGTTCGCGGGCTACCAGGTGGTCCGCATCCGGCCGGAGGCCGTCTGGCTGCTGCGGCACGACGAAGAGCTTCGACTCAACGTCGGCCAGCCCCTCCGAGACGGCACCCCCGAGGAGGCACTGCATGAGGACTGAATCGCGAACGGCGTTCGCCATCGTCCTGGTCATCGCGGCGACCGCCTGCGCGGGCCCGAAGCGCGCACCGGCGCCGGCCCCCGCCTCGCTGCCGACCGCGGCGCCGGGTCTGGAGCCGCTCTCGGTCTCCATTCCCGAGACCAACCCGAGGCCGGCCACGCTGCGTCTGTTGGAGCAGACGCGCTTCACGCTCAACGTCCAGGACGCGGACTTGCGCGGGCTGCTGCTGGGACTCGGGCGGGAGAGTCCGCTCAACGTCGTGGTGGGGCCACGGGTCGGCGGCCGCGTGACGGCCGACCTGGCCGACGTCTCGCTGCTGGCCATCCTCGAGCAGGTGGTCCTGCCGCAGGGCTACCAGTACGACGTTCAAGGCAACCTCCTCCGGGTCTACGCCAGCGATCGCGAGACCCGCATCTACCGGGTCGACTACCCGAACTACCTGCGCGAAGGCCAGAGCGATCTCACCATCTCGGGCGCGATCGAATCCAAGGCCAGCGTCGCCTCCGGCTCCGGAGGCGGTGAGGACATCAGCAAGTCGGGCGTTCAGACGACGCAGTCCGTGGACTTCTGGACGGAGCTGGAGGCGGCGCTTCAGAGCATCGTCCTGGGCGGCTCGGAGGACGAGGCGTCCGAATCCTCCGATGCCTCCCTGGAGGTCCGACGCGTTCTGGTTTCGCGCCAGGCGGGCCTCGTGACGATCACCGCTCCCAGCGTCGTGCTCCGCCAGGTCGAGCACTACCTGTCCCATCTGGCGCGCAACACGGGCCAGCAGGTTCTGATCGACGCCGAGATCGTGGAAGTCACCCTGAACGACGACCTGGATCTCGGATTCGACATCGAGTACGCGCCCGACCTCCCCATGGGCGCCGAAGGCGTGTTCGAGCGCCTCATCCTGAGCGGCTTTCCCGAGGCCACCATCGCCCAGAAGCTCGCGCCGGTGCTCTCGAACGGCGGCGTCTCGATCGGCTTCGCGCGAGACGAGCTGGGGCTCATCTTGAAGGCGCTCGCCACCCAGACCGACGTCCGCGTGCTCTCGACGCCGCGCATCACGACGCTCAACAACCACAAGGCGCTGATCAAGGTCATGCGGAACCAGGTTTTCTTCGTGGCCGAGGTCGAGAGCGAAGTGGTAGAGGGCGTCGGGGTCACCCAGACGACGGAATTCGTGCCCCAGATCGTGCCGATCGGAGTGACCCTCGACGTGACGCCCCACGTCTCTGACGCGGGCGAGATCACGATGCACGTGCACCCGAGCGTCTCGGAAGTGGTGGCCATCGAGAACCAGCCCGCCGCCGACCCGACGCTGCCCGCCGTGGGCAGCCTGCCCGTCATCGATCTACGCGAGACGGACACGGTGGTGCGGGTGGACGACGGCCAGACCGTCGTGATCGGGGGGCTGATCCAGAGCCAGGAGATCGACGTCGAACGGAAGGTGCCCCTGCTTGCGGAGATTCCGGTCCTCGGGCGGCTGTTCCGGTCGACCACCAAGACCGAGAAGCGGAGCGAGCTCCTCATCCTGCTCACCCCCACGGTCCTCGAGCCCGCGCGCATCCTCCGCGTGACGGAGGCGGCCAGCGAATCGCTCCACAACCTCGAATCGCTTCGAAGTCACCGCATGCTCGAGCCTCCCTGGTGGCGCCGCCCCCTCGGACGCTCGTACGGAGTCAAGCGATGATCGCACGACACTTCGCCTTCGCAGCCGCATCGACGGCAGCCCTGGGCCTCCTCTTCTCGGGGTCCAGCGCCCTAGCGGCAGGCGAAGCCTCGCGGCTCACGCGTCTGCAGGCCAGCAACGCGCACTTCCGCGAAGCCTGGCGCTGCACCAACGCAGCGATCCCGAGGCCGCGTCCCGCGCCTACAGGGAAGCGTTGCGGCAGGATCCCCAGTTCGTCGAGGCCATGGTGAACCTCGCGCGGGCGGAAGCGGCGCTGGGACGCGTGGACGATGCCCACGTCTGGCTCGACCGGGCGGCGCGCCTGCGAGACGACTACCCCGACATTCACTCCGCTCGCGGCAGCCTGGCACTGCGGGCGGGAGACCTGGAGCAGGCGCTCGCCTCTCTCGGACGCGCGGTCGAGCTGGCTCCCCAGGACCCCGAGATCCTGACCAACTTGGGCGCGGTTCTGATCGGACGCGGGCTCTACGCCGAGGCCGAGAACCGACTGCGGGCTTCACTCCGCATCGATCCCGCGCTGCCCGCCACCGCGTTCAACCTGGCGCTGGCCTTGGACCACGTCGGCGAGCGCGAAGAGGCCCTCACCTACTACCAGCGCTACCTGGCGCTCACACCCGCAGCCGACCCGGCCCGCGAGTCCGTACAGCAGCGTCTCGACGCGCTGCGCGGGCGCCCGGCCGTGGGGGCGAAGCCAGCAGCCGAATCACTGACAACCGCCGACGGCCCGCGTCGGCACAGGGAGACACGAGATGACCATTGAGACCCGAACGCCGCAACTCGGCAAGACACGACGAGGCTTCACGTTGGTGGAGATCCTGGTGGCCGTCGCCATCTTGGCGATCCTGTCCGCAACCCTGTCGCCCCTCGTCATCAAGTACATCAACGACGGCCGACGAGCACGCGCGGCATCCGACGCCCGGACGCTGGGCCAGGCCATCCTGCAGTTCCAGGTGGACACCGGCCTCTGGCCCGTCAGCAACGACGGCAACACGAACGACGCCGGCGAGCTCTCTCGTCTGGTCGGCCTGCCCGCGGCCGACATCAGCGCGGCCAACATCCCGAACGGCTCGGGCGCCGCACCGGGCAGCAACAACTGGGACGGCGGAGGCAACGGCGGCACGGCGGGGGCGATCGAGGACTTTCTGATCTTCAACGCGGATGCCGACACCGATCCGCTCTACAGCACCAGCACCTCGCCGCCGGAGCCGCCCGGGTGGGCGGGTCCCTACCTGAAAGACGTTCCACAAGATCCGTGGGGCAACCCGTTCGTGTGCAACGTGCGCTACCTGCAGAACGCGAACGTCGGCGGCGTCACCGCGGCCGAGGTCCAGCAGCACGCGGTGTTCTGCCTGTCGGCCGGACCCAACGGCCTCTTCGACACGAGCTTTGCCGACGGGACCGAGCTCGAATCGGAGACCGGGGGCGACGACATCGGGTTTCTGATTCAGGGCAATCAGAACCGCTAGCGGGGTCTGTGATCGACGTCGCAACTCCGACGCGAGCGGAAGTGGAGCCCTTCGAGCGCTGTTTCGGCGCGTTGCGGCCGCTCCCTGCCGACGTTCTGCGCATCAAGCCCTCGAACCGTTTCGTCGATGTGCGAGGCAGGACGGTTCTGGCTCATGCACCCGTACGTCGCCATCCCCCTGCTCTCGTCCGTCATCTGCAGTGCGCTCGCGTTCTGCTTTCTGGCTGCCGAGAGTCGAATGATCCCCCGCTCGGGGGCGGCCCTGTTCGCCGCCGCTGCGCTGTGGGCACTGGGCCAGGTCGGCTGGAACCTGTCGGCGGACGTCGCGACGGCCGAGTTGTGGATGCGCGCCACGTCCCCGGGCTGGACCTTCATCGGCCCCCTGACGATCACCGTCCTGTGGCGACTCGCGGGGAGGCGAAGCGAGAGGGCGTGGGTGCTCCCGGCCCTCTACGGAGTCTCGGCTCTCCTGACTCTGTCGGTGTTGGCCACGCCCTGGACGATGCGCGGCATGGCCCCGGTCTCGTGGGGCTACGTCTGGGTGCCCGGGCCCCTGTTCCTCGGCTACTACGCCTACACGATCGCCTGCGTCTTGGTGGGGTTCCACAGCTGGCTGGGAGCCGTGCGCGGCGAGTCGCGTTTCACCTGGGGTACCGCCCAGTCCTTCGTCACCGGCGGCATCCTGATCCCCATCTTTCTGGCTTCATCGACCGACGTCTTCCTGCCCTTTTTCGGCGTGTATGCCCCGTCGTTCGGCACGGCCTCGTTCGCGCTGCTCTCGCTGGTCATCCTCTGGGGCGTCTCCACGCGGGGCTATCTGTTCGCGACCGCTGAAGTCTTCGCCTTCCACATGCTGAAGGCGCTGCCCGACGGCGTCGCCCTCGTGCGCTGGAACGGCGAGATCGCCATCGCCAACGCGGGCCTGGGCCGCCTGCTCGGCAGCCCACCGGATGAGCTGGAGGGACGCTCGCTCTCCACCTTCGCCCCGACGATCGTCCTGAAGGACGCGGCGGGGCTTCGGAACGTGGAGTGCGAACTTCATCCGCTGTCCGGCGATCCCATCCCCGTCTCGCTCTCCGTCTCCGTGCTCTCGGACCGCACCGGTCGCCCGGCCGGGCTGGTGCTGGTGGCGCGAGATCTGCGCGAGATCGTCCGGCTCCGGCGCCACGTAATGACGTCGGACCGACTGGCCGCGGTGGGACAGCTCGCGGCCGGGATCGCCCACGAGATCAACAATCCGCTGGCGTTCGTGCACGCAAACCTGGGCGTTCTGCGCGAGCAGTGGGACGACGTGGCCGAAGCCCTGCGCAAGGAGGCACCGCACGCGCAGTTGGCCCGCTTGCTCGGCGACGGGGACGAGATCATCTCGGAGTCGCTCGAGGGCGTGGACCGCGCGGTCGCGATCGTGCGCGACGTACGGGACCTCTCGCACGTGGGAGACGCGGTGGGAGAGCTGTCGGACTTGAACCACCTGCTCGAGCAGGTGCTGCGCGTGGCGGCCACCGAGAAGTGGCCGGACATCGAGATCATCAAGGACTACGGCCAGCTGCCACCCATCCACTGCGCCCCACAGCAACTCAAGCAGGTCTTCTTGAACCTGCTCGTGAACGCTCTGCAGGCCGTGGGCGACCAAGGCGTCGTCTGTCTTCGCACGGAGCACAAGGGAGATTCGGTCTCGGTCACGGTCACCGACGACGGCCCCGGCATTCCGCCCGAGCAGCAGGATCGGATCTTCGACCCCTTCTTCACCACCAAGGTCGTCGGCGAGGGGACGGGCCTGGGTCTGGCCATCTCGTACGAGATCGTCCGGAACCACGGCGGCGAACTCAGCGTCGAATCGACGCCGGCCCAGGGAACTCGGTTCTGCGTCGTGCTTCCGCTGCGGGCGGCGGACGCCCTCAACCCCAGCTGAGCCGAGCCCGCTGGGCGGGCTAGCCGCCGAGACGCTGGAAGACGTCCTCGGGCGACTCCGCGTGCTGGCCCTCGGCGAGACCGGCGAGATCCTCCAAGAGCGCGGCGCACACCGAGGCGGCATCCTCGACACCGCGCGACGTGAGCTCGTCGGGCAGAACGCGCTCGAGGACCACGCGGAGCTGGTCCTTGGTGAGCGACGCGGGCTCGAGTCCGGCGGCCTTGAGCGCCAAGCGCATGGTGCCCCGTGCCTCCAGGCGGTCGAACGAGGTACGCCCCTCTACCGCGGCGCAGATCCCGTCGAAGAGTCCGGCGCTCATGCGGCCGCCTCGAGACTCGCTTCCGAGCGGGGCCGGCGGGCGATCCAGCGCTGGTAGAAGGCCGGCGGGAAGAACGAGCACCACAGGCAGAACGCGCCCACGAACATGAGCGCTGCCGCGACGCTGGTACCGGGCAGCCAGCGGGCCCCCTCCGGTCCCATGACGATGCCGAGGACCAGCATCAGCAGCGCAAACGACGCCATGCAGACCATGAAGGCGCCCCACAGCAGCATCCGGTGGGCCACGATCGGATCGGCGAGTCCCAACTTGAGGCGCCGACGCATCAGCAGGTGGTAGCGAAGGGCTTCGATGGCGCCCCAAACGTAAATGCTCACCCGCGCGATGGTGTAGACGACGTTGGGCACGGTGACCCGACCGGGCAGGACCGCGCCCTCCGCGACCAGGATCCACGCCCATCCTGAGACGATCCAGGCGCAGAGAGCGACGCTCAGCCAACTCGCCCACGCGACCCGAGCTCGGTAGATGCGCTGGAGTCCCAACGCGAGGGCGCACGCCGAGAGACACAGGGCCGCGCTCCCCGCGTGCGTAAACCAGCGCGCCAGCTCGAAGTTGCGGTCTGCGCTCAGGCCCGCGGTCAGATAGAGCGCCGCGGACAAGGTCACGCCGGTGCAGTAGAAGCCCATGGCCAGCTCGGGCATCTGGCGGGTGCGGCGCGCCAACACGAGGAGGCGCACCCCCACCCACGCGCTCACCACCACGCTCACCAGAATTCCGGTCAATTGGATGCTGTAGGCCACCCGCGCTCCCTCAAGGCTACCCACCCTCGTTTTCGGCCTCTCGCGAGGGTGCCTTGAGGTTCCTCCAGCGAGAGAGGGGATTTGGGCCCGCAACGGGCCAGCGAAAGGACGCCGCTCGATGCTCGCGCGGAGCCCGTCCCTACGTGAACCCGACGGCCGTGGGTTGCGGCAGAAACCGCAGGCGGCGCTCGCTGACGAGCTGGGCACCGAGGTGGGGGATGGCGACGGGGTCGAGCGCGATCTGCTCGCGCACCCCGCGCTCGGGAAGCAAGATGTCGACGCGGCACGGGCGGGCCGGCACCGAAACCGAGATCTGCCGCGCCGGTCTTCCCTGCAACAGGATTCGCTCGTCCGACTCGATGCCGACCGCGCGGCCATCGATGCGGATCTCGAAGGAATCTCGTTCGAGGAGCTCGCGGAAGTCGACGGTCAGCGTGGTGCTTCGCTCGAGAGTCGGCATGGCCATCCCACTTGGCAGCAGTGCGCGGGGTTCACCCCCGCACACGAGGCGCCAAGCTACGGCCCGCCGCGGCCCCGACCTATGAAGTGGTTCACAGCGCGCGGAGATCCTCCGGCGCCCCAAGGGCACGAACGCGGAAGGCCGTGGTCGGGCTCCTCCTCCCGGATCCGTGCGGGTTCGTCCGGCCTTCGGCGTCAGCCGAGGGAGATTCCTGCGGGCCGGGCTTCGAGTTCGCTTGCTTGCGGCGCGTTTCGTTCGCGGACGGAGTGCCGCCGAAGGAAGATGAGTGCGCGCCCGCGTGCGAGCGCGGCGCTACGACGAGCGCCTAGTCCGCCACCAGCACCCGCCGAATCAGGTCGGTGTCCAGGTACTCGACGAACTCCGTGAAGCGGCCGCTCTCCACACGCACCAGGTGGCAGTACGTGTTCTCGTAGGGCCGACCGTGCTTCGTGTAGGCGCGGCCGCGGCTGCGGAGGACACCCCGGTCGCCCGAGACGACCCGATCGAGCTCTTCCAGCTGGATGAAGTTCTCGTCCGTGTACTCGCCTACCCGGCCCACCACCGCGAGCATGGCGTCTCGGCCGTCGGCCGAGCCCGAGAGCACGGTCGAACCGATCATGTGGAATTGGACGTTCGGGTCCAGGCATTCGGCGAAAGCCTCGAAATCCCGAGTGTTGATCGCCTTCAAGAAGCGATCGAGAGCGGCGTGGGTGGCGCGACTTCGATCATCCATGGCAACCCAGTGTACCTCCGTCGTTCGTCCCGAGGGGTATAAAATCCTCCGCCGTTCGTTTCGATTCCTGCCCGAGCGCACTCTGCCCGCAGTGTCCCCGACCACCGACACCGCGCGAACCGGCCGTTTCGACCTTATACTGAACAGAGACACGCCGGCGCGCCGGCGGGGGTGGTGCAGCGCAAGCCCAGGATCCACCAGCCACGCGCATCGCCAACACCGCAGCCGTCGACGTTCCCGAGCCGAACGCAGCCGAGCGGGAAGACGAGCTGGCCGAATAGGGGAAGCGGGGTCGTGTTCGAGGCCGCCGAGGTCGGTCAGAAGCTCAGCAAGAAGGCCTACTCGGAACGCGAGCCGGAGCTGCGACTCGCGCTGGTGAACGCCCAGTACGACCTGCAGGCCACGCGCTCGCCGGTGATCGTCCTGATCGCGGGCGACGACCGGCCGGGCGCCACCGGCGTGCTCAACCAGCTTCACGAATGGATGGACGGACGCTACACGCGCACCCACGCCTTCGGGCCGCCCACCGAGGCCGAGCGGCTGCGGCCCCTCTTCTGGCGCTACTGGAACGTCCTCCCCCGCCGCGGGCGCGTGGCGTTCTTCCTGGGCAGTTGGGCCCTCAGTCCGCTGGCGGCGCGCCTCGAGGGCCAGATGCAGGCCGGCGGATTCGACCGTTGGATCGAGCGCGTGACCCGCTTCGAGCGGGCGTTGGCGGCGGACGGCGCGGTCTTCGTGAAGCTCTGGATTCACCTGCCCAAGCACGAACACGAGAAGCGGCTGGCCAAGGCCCGCAAGAAGCAAGGCGACACGTGGCGGGTCGACGAAGTCGACTGGCGCATCTGCGACAACTACGACGCGCTGGCCCCGCTGGCCGAAGAGCTGCTGCAGCGCACCACGACGCCCGAGGCTCCCTGGCAGGTGGTCGAGGCCAGCGACGCTCGCCATCGCGACGTGGCTTCGGCCGAGCACGTGCTCGACGGTCTCGAACAGGCGATCGCCCTTCCCGCGCGGGCCGCTCCGGGCCCGCCGGCTTCCGCGCCGGCGCCTACGCCGAGCGTGCTCGACCGCGTGGACCTCTCCGCCGCGCTCGCCCGAGACGAATACAAGCCCCGGCTCGACAAGCTCCAGCGCAGCCTCTTCAAGCTGGCGAACCGCGCGGACGAGCGCGAGGTCCGAACGGTGCTGGTCTTCGAAGGTTGGGATGCGGCCGGCAAGGGAGGGGTCATTCGCCGCGTCACCCATGCGCTCGACGCCCGCGACTACCGGGTGGTGCCGATCGCCGCCCCCAGTGCAGAGCAGCTGCAGTATCACTACCTCTGGCGCTTTTGGCGGGAGATTCCCCGGGCCGGGAAGATGCTGATCTTCGACCGCAGCTGGTACGGGCGGGTCCTGGTGGAGCGTGTGGAGGGGCTGGCGGCGGAGGCCGAGTGGCAGCGGGCCTACTCGGAGATCAACGCCTTCGAACAGGAGCTGGTGGAGGCGAACACGGTGCTGCTCAAGTTCTGGCTCCACGTCGATCCCGACGAGCAGCTGCGCCGCTTCCAAGAACGCGAGCGGACGGCCTACAAGAAGTACAAGATCACCGACGAGGACTACCGCAACCGAGGGCAGTGGGACGCCTACGTGGCCGCCGTGCACGAGATGGTCGAGCGCACCAGCACGCCGGACGCCCCCTGGCACCTGGTCCCCGCCAACGACAAGCGCTTCGCGCGCGTACAAGTGCTGGAAACGATTTCTGACGCTCTCAAGCAGGCGACGAAGAAGCGTAGATAGTCGATTCGCCAAAAGGTCGTGCAGACCCCGTCAGGCGGGTATCCTCTTGCCTCACCTTCCCAGGAGAGGAGATCCCATGCTCGGCTACTGCACCATCGGCACCAAGGACATGGACCGCGCGGTCGCCTTCTACGATGCGCTGCTGGCGGAGGTCGGCGCCAAGCAGCTCTTCGGCATGGACCGCATCAAGTTCTACGGCGCGTCGACGGATCAGGCGATGCTGGCGGTCTGCATCCCCTACAACGAAGAACCCCACGAGCACGGCAACGGCAACATGGTGGCGATCCCGGGCGGCTCGCGAGAGGGGGTCGACAAGCTCTACGCCAAGGCGCTCGAGCTGGGCGCGACCGACGAGGGGCCGCCCGGCGAGCGGCTGCCCGTCTTCTACGGTGCCTACGTGCGCGACCTGGACGGCAACAAGCTCTGCTTCTTCGAGATGAAGCTCGGCTGAGACCAGCGCGAGACGACGCCGCGACGGCCCCATGAAGACGCACAAGACGTTCTGCAGGATCTGCACGGCCCACTGCGGGATCGAAGTCGACGTCGAGGACGATCGCATCCAGGCGATCCGCGGCGACCGCGACCACCCCATGAGCCTGGGCTACACCTGCTCGAAGGGGCGCCGGGCGGGGCACCAGGTGCACAGCCCGGCGCGCCTGCTGAAAGCGCAGAGCCGTCCGTCCCGCGACCAGCCCTTCTCACCCCTCGACACCGAGCGGGCGCTGGACGAGATCGCGGCGCGGCTCCGCGAGATCCTCGACCGCCACGGCCCTCGGGCGGTGGCGATCTACCGGGGCAACGGCCTGTCCGTCAGCTCCAACGGCAATCAGGTGGCACAGGCCTGGATCGCGGGACTGGGCTCCGAGATGGACTTCAGCAGCCTGACCCTCGACCAGCCGTCGAAGATCATCGCGGTCCAGCGACACGGGGTCTGGGGCGGCGGCGGCCACGGCTTCAAGGGCGCAGACGTCTGCATGTTGATCGGCAACAACCCGCTGATCTCCGCCTTGAACATGACCGGCGGGCCACCCGGTTGGTACCCGACCGCGCTCAAGGAAGAGAAGAAGCGCGGCATGAAGTTGATCGTGGTCGATCCGCGCTTGACCGAAACCGCAAAGCACGCGGATCTCCACCTGCCGATCCTGCCCGGCGAAGACGCCACCCTGCTGGCCGGGATGATCCGCTTGATCATCGAGGAGAGGCTCTACGACGAGGAATTCGTGCAGGGCGAGACCGAGGGCTTCGAGGCACTGCGCCGGGCCGTCGCCGGATTCGAGCTCGACCTGGTGGCGAAGCGCACGGGCCTGCCCGAGCAGGACATCGCGGCAGCGGCGCGCCTCTTCGCCGCCGGGCCGCGCGGCACCTGCAGCTCGGGCACGGGCCCGGACATGGCCCGGTTCCCTCACCTGAGCGAACACTTGATCCTCGCTCTCAACACCCTCTGTGGACGTTGGAACCGTCCGGACGAACCCGTCGCGGCGCCCAGCCTGCTGACCCCCAACGTGCGTCCGCCCGCCCAGGCCCTGCCGGCCAGCTTCCTCCCCGCGTTCCTGAACTCCGCCCTCGACACCAAAACGTCGCGGATTCGCGGCATTCGCCAGGTGTTCCAGGAGATGCCGACGCCGGTGGCCGCCGAGGAGATTCTGACCCCCGGCGAGGGGCAGGTGCGGGCGCTCGTGGTGATCGGCGGCAATCCCGTGATGTCCTGGCCCGACCAGCAGCTGACCCTCGAGGCCCTGGCCGCGCTCGAGTTGTTGGTGTGCATCGACATCCAGGAGACGGCCACCACCCGAAGGGCCGACTACCTGCTTCCGGCGGCCCACGCGTTCGAGCGCGACGGCCTGGCCGAGTTCACCGACCGCCTCTACGACCGGCCCTTCGGCCAGTACAGCCAGCCCATCTTGCAGCCCCGGGGCGAGGTGCGGGAAGAGTGGCGCTACCTGGTCGGTTTGGCTCGGCGGCTGGGGACGGAGATCCGACTCCCGGGCGGCCCCATCGATCTCGACGACCCCAACTTGGCGACCCTCGACGTGCTGGAACTGACCTTCCCCGACCCCCAGGTCAAGGTGCCCGTTCGCGAACTGGCCCGGCACGAAGGCGGAAAGCTGTTCGAGGAGTTCTCCGACATCCGCGTCGGAGCGCCCTTCCCAGGCATCGACGAGAAGCTCCAGCTACTGCCGCCCGAGGCCGGCGAGGATCTGGCCGAGTTGATCGCCTCCCCCGTCCTCGACGAGGGGCGCTACGGCGAAGACGGAAGCTACACGCACCTGCTGACGATCCGCAGAGTTCCCCACGTCTACAACTCGTCGTGCCACGACTTTCCGAAGAATCCGCCGGGCAATCCCGCCTACCTCCACCCCGGCGACCTCGAAGCGCTGGGCCTGCGCGCGGGGGACACGGTTCGACTTCAGTCGGAACGGGCCTCCGTTTCGGTGATCGTGGAGGCCGACCCGTGCCTGCGACCCGGGATCGTCTCGATGTCCCACTGCTTCGGCGGCGACCCCGATGCGGAGCCCGACGTCGAGCGCTTCGGAGCCCCGGTGACCCGGCTCGTGAGTCTCGACAGGGACTTCGATCCGCTCATGGGCATGCCCCAGCAGACCGGCTTTCCCGTCAAGTTCGACACGGCGCGCAGCCGCTAGCCGCCGAGCGCGTGGCCGAGTGGCTCAGGTCGGCTCCGGCTTGTCCCACTCCAGCGGCGCGCCCCGCAGCCAGGCCGCAAACCCCTCGGAGTCGACCGGCTCGCCGAACAGCGGTCCCTCCACGATGTCGCAGCCGATGGTCGAGAGGTGCTCGAGCTGGGCAGGCGCCGCCACGCCGCCGGCCACGGATTGGATACCGAGCACCCCGGCCATCGACACCAGGGCCGATGCCATCGCCGTATCGGTCCGGTCGTCGGGCACGCCCTGCAAGAGGGCGGCGTCGAGCTTCATGCCGTCGAGCGGCAAATCGCGCAGCAGCCGCAAACTGCTGGTCCCGGCTCCGAACCCGGACGCCACGATGCGAACGCCACGGCGCCGGAGCTGCTCCAGGGCTTCCATCGTCGCCACGGGCCGCCGCGCCAGGTCGCTCTCGTCGAGTTCGAGCGTCAGCCGGTCGAGGGCCAACGAGCCCTCGGTTGCGGCTCGCGTCAAACGCTCCAGTGCGTCTCCCCAGAGCTGCCGATCCGAGATGGCCATGTGGAGGCGCAGCGCGTCGTCCGCCCAGGTCGCCGCATCGGCGGCCGCGACCCCCAGCCCCCACTCTCGCACCGCATCGGCCATGCCGTTGCGTTCCAAGAGGGAGAAGAAGTCCGCGGACGACAGCCGCCGACCCGCGTCCGTACGCCAGTGGATCTGCAGCTCCGCCCCCGCGATCCGACCCGCCGCCAGGTCCACCCTCGGCCGGTAGCGAACCTCGAGCTCACCTCGCTCGAGAGCACCGCGCACCTGCTCTCCCAGGCCCGGACCGCCCTCACCCGTTTCGTCCTCGGCCTGGCGGTACGCGACGTAGCGGTTGCGTCCCGACTGCTTGGCCTGATACATGGCGGCGTCGGCCTGCTTCAGTAGATCTTCGACGCTCGTGTCATCGCAGCGATGAATGGCCACCCCCACACTGACCGTCGCCCGGGTCGCGAACTCCTCCAGGGAGATCGGCTCGGACAACGCCGCCAACACCTTCTCCGTCACGGTGACGGCGTCGGAGCCGCGCGTGAGGTTGCCGCACAGAATCACGAACTCGTCGCCCCCGAACCGGGCCACCGTGTCGCTGGCCCGAACCGAGCCCACGAGTCTCTCGGCCACTGCCTGGAGAAAGCGGTCCCCCGCTGCGTGGCCCAGCGTGTCGTTGACGGCCTTGAAATCGTCGAGATCCAGGAAGAGCAGGCCCAGCTGCTTGCCCGTGCGGCGCGCCGTCTCGATCGCCTGCTGAAGCCGATCCAAGAAGAGCAACCGGTTCGGAAGCTTCGTCAACGCGTCGTGGGTGGCGAAGTGACGTTCGCGGGCGTGGGCGGCGTCGAGCTCCAGCACCATCCGCTGCCGCTCAATGGCGTGCAGGACGTTGCGAACGAGCTGGGCACCGCCCACTTCGCCCTTGACCAGGAACCCCTGGGCGCCCTGCTGGATCGCGTGGAGCGCCAGCTGCTGATCGCGGTTTCCCGTCATGACGACGATGGGCGGCGTGCCGCCATGCTCGCGAAGGCGCGCCACGGCCTCGAGGCCGGCGGCATCATCCAGCGAGAGGTCGAGGAGGACGACGTCGAAGATCTGATCGCGCAGTCGTTCCAACGCGCTGCGAAGCGTCTCGGTGTGCACGACCTCGAAGCGCGGCGACCAGGCCTCCCCGAGCATGATGCGCACTAGCTCGGCGTCTCCGGGGTTGTCCTCCACCAGGAGCAGTCGGAGCTGGTCGGGCAGCGTGGTGAGGAGCTCTTCTCTCGAGTCGGAGGCCATGGTGCAGCCAGTCGGCCGATTCTGAGGGCGAGTTGAGCCAAACCGGTGAGCTCGGTTCGCAATGCGTTCTCGCGCAGGAATCGACTCAAGGCGCCCCGAGCGCGTTCCGAACTGGCTGGCGTTCTGATGAGCCGCCGCCGGAGAAGGACTCGGATGAACGCCCCACCCGAACGGGAAGGAACTCCCCATGAATGGGCGATTCATCGAGATCCTGCTCGTCGAAGACAACCCTGGGGACGCCGACCTCGCTCGGGAGGCCTTCGCCGAGGGGTCGATCGAGAGCCGCATCCACTGGGTGGAGGACGGCATCGAGGCACTCGACTTCCTGCGCCACGAGGAGGGCTTCGAAAACGCCCCACGTCCCGACCTGATCCTGCTCGACTTGAACCTCCCCCGCTGCAGCGGCCGCGAAGTCCTGGCCGAGATCAAGTCCGACCCGAAGCTGCGCACGATCCCGGTCGTGGTCTTGACCTCCTCCGAGCGCGACCGGGACATCGTCGACAGCTACGACCTCCACGCCAACTGCTACGTGAGCAAGCCCGTCGACTTTCCCCAGTTCGTGTCCGTGGTTCGGGGGATCCAGGACTTCTGGCTGACGGTCGTCAAGCTCCCCGGCGGCGGCGAGTCCCGAAGTTGAGTTCGGCACCGTCCCCGGAAGCGCCGACGGGTCAGCGCCACCTCCCGCGAGGAGTCATCGTCGGCGTGGCGGCGTTCACGCTGCTTCCATTTCTGCTGAATCTCCTGGGCATCGACTTCGGCTCTCGCTCCACGACCATCGATCCAGACGCGTTCGCGGCGATGGATGTCCCCGCCCGCATCGACGCCATGCACCACGCCCTGCGTGGCGGGTTCACACACACGCTGTTGGAGTGGAGCGCGGTCTGCGTCGCGTTCTTCACCGTGGCGCTGGCCTTCGCGCAGTACCAGGTGAAGCGCGAGGTGGTGACGCCCATCATCGGCATCGCGCTCTTCTGGTCCGGGTGCATGGACGCGTTTCACGCCCTGGCGGCCGATCGCCTGATCGAAGCCACCGCCGACAACCGCAACCTGATCCCCTTCACCTGGGCGATCTGCCGCGTCTTCAACGCCCTGATTCTCATTACGGGCGTGACGCTCATCCTCGGGTCGCGCCGGGGGTTCCGAGAGGGCCGCCAGCTCGCATTCGTCAGCCTGGTAGCCCTCGCGTTTGGACTGGCCGCCTACCTGGTCATCCACATTTGCGCCACCAGCGCAGCCCTGCCCCAGACGATGTTTCCCGGAGCCCTCCTCACGCGGCCCTGGGACGTGGCGCCGCTGCTCTTGTTCGTCTTTCTCGGAGCCGTTCTGTGTCCGATGCTGTATCGCCGGTACCCGAACCACTTCGCCCAAGCCCTGTGGCTGAGCTGCCTGCCGGAGGTCGTGACACAGCTGCACATGGCTTTCGGCTCGACGGCGCTTTTCGACAACCACTTCAACGTGGCGCACTTCCTCAAGATCGGCGCCTACGCCGTTCCCTGCATCGGTCTCCTGCTCGATTCGGTTCGGACCTACGAGCACGAGGCCGAAACGCTGCGCGCGCTGCAGGCGTCCGAAGAACAGCTCCAGCGACGCGCCAAGGCGCTGGAGCGCTCCAACGCAGAGCTCGAGGAGTTCGCCTACGTCGCCTCCCACGACCTCCAGGAACCGCTGCGGATGGTCTCCAGCTACATGCAGCTGCTCGACCAGCGCTACGCGGGGCAGCTGGACGAGAACGCCAGGAAGTACATCGGCTATGCGGTCGAGGGCGCCCACCGCATGCGCAGCCTGATCCACGACCTGCTCGAGTACTCCCGGGTCGGACGCTCGCAGACGGCGTCGGTGCAGGTCTCGCTGGTCGCCTCGCTCCAGGCCGCGCAAGCCAATCTCGCCACCGCGATCGCGGAGGCCGACGCCCAGGTCACCTGTGACGAGCTGCCCAGCGTCTGGGCGGAGCCCAGTGACATGCTGCGGTTGCTGCAGAACTTGATCGGGAACGCGCTCAAGTACCGCGGCGAAGAGCGTCCTCTCATCCACGTGTCGTGCGAACGCCGAGACGACGAGTGGATCATCGGAGTCGTGGACAACGGGGTCGGGATCGAACCCGAGTACCGCGAGCGCGTCTTCGGCATCTTCCAACGCCTCCACCGGCGCGGAGAGTACGCCGGCACCGGCGTCGGCCTGGCCATCGTGAAACGCGTCGCCGAGCGGCACGGCGGCCGAGTCTGGCTCGAATCCGAGCCGGGACGCGGCTCGACTTTCTACTTCGCCCTGCCCGTCGACAAGCGGGAAGATCTCTGACCGCGCCTACGTTCTTGCCCGCGCCGTCTAGCGAGCCAGGGCTTCGACTGTTTCCTCCGACTCCAAGCGGAGCGCCGAAAGGGACTTCGTGGGAGTGACCAAGGAGCTAGACACGCGTTCGCCCGCCGGCTCCAAGATTGGCGTCACGAGGGTGATCGATGCCAGCGAGGAAGCGGAGAGGGTGTGCAGGACCAGGCCCGACCCGGGACTGGGGCTGCCCGGGTAGGACGGCGGCGGCTCCGCAGGGGGGCGCGGACAGGAGTACGGCAGAAACGAGATCAGCTGGAAGCCGCTCCAGGCCCAACCCGCGAGATCATCCATGAAGCCGACGCCCGAAGTGGTCTCCGGCCACGGCCCGTCCACGCCGCGCGGGCCGAACTCGTGACAGCGGGCCGCCGCCTCGGGCAGGTCTCCCACGCGCACGGCGTCCCAGCCGTCGACGCCGTCGCACGCAATGTCGCCGGACGGCTCGGTCGTCCGCCACTCCTGAAAGCCCAGCATGTGCTCCTCATCCGCCCGGACGTAGCCGTGGAACTCCGCGACGTCCGGATCCTCGCCCTCGGCGCCGTGCAGCGTCAGCCAGCGGGCCCACAGCGTTCCCTCGAAGCGGGCGTCGTGCAGGGTGACGGCCACCCGGCCGTTCTCGTCCTGGACCACCCAGGCCACGCGCGTCTCCCGCGGAAGCGGCTCCGCACAGCTGTCGTCGGACGGGGTGGTCGTGATCCACCATTCACCGGTCAGGTCGTACTGCGGTCGGGGGATCCACGAGAAGAGCGTACTGTGGAGGTCCCAGTACTCGGTTCCGCCGCACTCACTGCCGTCGTCGTGGCGTACGCTGTATTCAAGGACTCCCCCGAGCCAGCGCGCCTCCGGGTCGTGCTCGAAGCGCGCCACCACCGTCTCGATCCCGTCCTCGACGACGCCTTCCCGCTCCAAAACCGCAACTCCGCCCTCGAGTTCGCCATACAGCCCGCCAAACGGGGTGCTCACGATCAGTTGATCGCCCGAACGCTCGACGACGACGGCCAGCGGGCCCCGCGTCTCCGGTTCGAAGCCACAGTCATTGGCCTCGACGGAGATCGTGGCAGACCAGAGCCTCTGAACAGACTCGGAGGCAGAAGCCGTAGCGTCGGGCGCGGCCGCGGGCTCGTCGTCGTCGCTGCCACCGCCGCCACCGCTTCCACAGGCCACTGCGTCCGGCTTCTCGAGTTGTGCGCGGGGTACCGAGAGCTGGCCATGGCTCGTGGGCGCGCTTGCGCCAGGTTATTTCGAACATAATTAATTAACTTGATTGTTAATCATTGGCGTGGTACC